>OMZC01000107.1 GCA_900315395.1 uncultured Gammaproteobacteria bacterium | reverse complement strand
AAACCGCATTGTTATCTGCATTTTGAATTAAATTCCAAATGCAAAAGTTGAGTTAGGAATGGAGTTGCTTTTGCTCCAAAGCCAAAGGTAAGCATATGTTTTGCAAAGTTCTTTCCTACGCTACCCCAAGTGTTATTTCTTAGCATGAAGCCAGCAACTTTCTTGTGATCATCTAGGGTCTTACCAATAACAAAAGGAGTGCCTAACATTGCTCTTAAATCAGATAGTGTGGTCTGATTCTTAGTTACGTTCTGCTCAATTTTTGTAACACTGACAGGCTTTGATTGAACTGTAGCATTTACACATCCTGTTAATAACAAAGATGCTGCTCCTAGTAATAGTAGAAGAGACTTAAATTTCATTTCATACCTCAAAATAGATTTTGACTAAAAAGTCCTAGTTATAAAGAATAGTTGTTCTTTGCGCCTAGTATACAGGAAATGACATACGCTATCTTAAAAACTCATTAAAGTTCGGTTAGATTAAATAGCTTGTACTCCTTTCTACATAAAGCGCTTTTAGCTTTTGTTATTTCCATTCGACAGGGGATGATTTGAACAGACTTTTTCGACAGTTGTACTAATGTCTTCTTATTCTCATACCTATCTTGTTTTTCCTTCTTATACAGTCTATTTACAGTGCAGATGATTTTAATTTCCTATTCAGCGTTAAAAATGCGATAATAGTGGGTTATCTATAATTGTAATTTTTGGACATCAAGTCCTTTTAGATACTGGTATATATCGATGGACAAGTTAGAAGAAGCCAAGTTAAATGGCGTTGCAGCAGCAAATAACGCAAAAGATCTTCAAGAGTTAGATGCTGTTCGTGTTAATTTTTTAGGTAAAAAAGGCGAATTTGCTGCCTTTATGAGAGAGCTTGGCAAGCTGTCAGCTGAAGAGCGTCCTCAGCGTGGTGCTGTTATCAATGAAGCAAAACAGGCTGTTGTAGAGGCTGTTGAAGCTCGTAGAGCTCAGATTGAAAAAGCTGCTTTAGAAGAAAAACTATCTAAAGAGACTGTAGATATTTCTCTTCCAGGTCGCAAGAGAGAGCTTGGCAATGAGCACCCAATTAGCCGTACTATTGAAAGAATTAAAGAGATCTTCGGTTCAATGGGCTTCTCTGTTGTAGGTGGTCCTGAGATTGAAGATGACTACCACAACTTTGATGCTTTAAATCTTCCACCAAATCATCCAGCACGTTCTTCACAGGATACTTTCTCTGTAGAAAACGGTCTTCTATTACGTTCTCAGACTTCATCAGTTCAGGTAAGAACCATGGAGACTCAGAAACCACCTATCAGAATTATTGCTCCTGGTCGTGTATATCGTAACGACTACGATATGACTCACACCCCAATGTTCCACCAGGTTGAAGGTCTGTTAGTTGAAGAGCACACTTCATTTGCTGAGTTAAAAGGTGTTTTAAACGAGTTCTTATTAAAGTTCTTCGAAGAAGAGCTAGAGGTTCGTTTCCGTCCTTCATTCTTCCCATTCACAGAACCTTCAGCAGAAGTTGATCTGCGCAGAAAAGGTGGCAAGTGGCTTGAAGTTTTAGGTTGCGGTATGGTTCATCCAAATGTACTTCGCAATGTAGGTATCGATACAGATAAGTATGTTGGTTATGCTTTTGGTATGGGTGTAGAGCGTTTGACTATGCTTCGTTATGGCGTAAATGACTTACGCGCATTCTTTGAAAATGATCTGCGTTTCTTAAAGCAGTTTGCCTAGTACATTAGCCTAATACAAGTTGGATAAAGAAAAATGATTTTCAATAAACAATGGATTGATGAGTGGGTTGAGAACAACCTAAGTGCAGAACAGTTATCTGACATGATCACCATGGCAGGTTTAGAGGTTGATTCTATAAGCCCTGTTGCTGACAACTTCGATAAAGTTGTAGTAGGCAAAGTTTTAGAATGTGTTCCACATCCTGATTCAGACCACATGCACGTAACTAAAGTTGACGTTGGTAATGGTCAGATTTTCCAGATCGTATGTGGCGCTCACAACTGCCGTGAAGGTTTAAAAGTATGTTGCTCTTTAATTGGTGCTCATGTAAATGGCATCACTATTAAGAAAGCAAAACTTCGTGGTGTTGAGTCAAACGGTATGCTCTGCTCATACAAAGAATTAGGTATGGCAGAAGAGTCTGACGGTATCGTAGAGTTACCTGAAGATGCTCCTTTAGGCATGGATATTCGAGAGTACTTCAAGTTAAACGACAACGTAATCGATGTTGATTTAACTTCAAACCGTCCAGACTGCTTAGGTATCTGCGGTATTGCTCGTGAAGTTGCTGTGCTTTTAGGTAAAGAGTTTAAGTACCCTGAGGTTAAGAGCGTAGCTCCTGAAATTCAGGATGTCTTCCCAGTTGAAGTTGAAGATAAAGAGGCTTGCCCACGTTACATCGACAGAGTAATTCGTGGCGTAAATCAGAAAGCTAAATCACCACTATGGATGGTTGAGAAATTACGTCGTTGTGGTATCCGTTCTGTATCTCCAATCGTTGACGTAACCAATTACGTAATGCTTGAGTACAGCCAGCCATTACACTCATTTGATTTAAACAAATTAAATGACAAGATTGTTGTACGTAAAGCTCACAAGGACGAGCCAATCACTGTTCTTTCAGGTGAAGAAATTAAGTTAAAGGACAACACCTTAATTATCGCTGATAACAAAGGTCCTGTAGCTTTAGCTGGTATCTTTGGTGGCTTAAACTCAGGTATTGATGAGAACACTACTGACGTTCTGTTAGAGTCAGCATTCTTCTCACCTGATGCAATCAAGGGTAGAGCTCGTCAGTACGGTTTAGATACTGATGCTTCTCACCGTTTCGAGCGCGGTGTTGATCATGACAATCAGCTACGTGCTATGGAAAGAGCAACTCAGTTGTTAATTGAGATTGCAGGCGGTAAAGCAGGTCCTGTAAACGAAGTTGTAGCACAAGATAAGATCCCAGTACACAAGCCAATTACTCTGCGCTTATCAAAGCTATACAAGGTATTAGGTGAGACCATTGATGAGAACACCGTATATACCATCTTAAAGAATCTTGAGTTAAATCCTGTTAAGGTTGACGGTGGTTTCACCGCTGTAAGCCCAAGCTTCAGATTTGATATTGCTATTGAAGAGGATTTAATCGAAGAAGTTGCTCGTATCTACGGTTATGACAACATTCCTAATGCAACTCCTGTAAGTGAGCTTTACATGGTTCATGAAAAAGAAGAAGTTGTATTAGACAGACAGATTAAGAAGGCTTTAGTTGATGTAGGTTACAATGAGGCTATTACATACTCATTTACCGATCCTAAAGTATTATCAGAGTTCTCTGATATCAAACCTTTAATGCTGACAACTCCTATTTCACCAGAGCTATCAGCAATGCGTACAAGCTTATTAGCTGGTCTTTCAATTGTAGCTAAGTACAATGCAAACCGTCAGCAACGTAAAGTTCGCTTATTTGAGCAGGGCTTACGTTACATCATCGATAAAGATGCAGAAAACTGTGTTCGTCAGGAAGCTATGATTGCAGGTATCTCTGTAGGTGACATTGATGACGAGTCATGGACACAAAAGAGCAGAGCTGTAGACTTCTTTGATGTAAAGGGCGACGTTGAAGCTTTATTAGCAGTAACTGCTGATGCTGACGCATACACCTTTGCTCGTTCAAATGAGAAGTTCTTACACCCAGGTCAGAGTGCTGACATCTTTAAGAACGGCGTAAAGGTAGGCTTCGTTGGTATGCTTCACCCATTAACTGCTAAAGCATTAGGCTTCAAGCAGCACGTTGGTGTCTTTGAGTTATTACGTTCTGCTGTTGAGAAGAGAGTGGTTCCTGTATACCACCCAATTTCTAAGTTCCCATCAGTTCGTCGTGACTTTGCTTTTGTAATTGACAAGTCTGTACCAGTTGCTTCATTAACAGCTCTAATCAAGTCTGTAGGTGGTGCAATTGTTCAGGATGTTAAGATCTTCGACGTATTCGAGGATGAGTCTTTAGGTGATAAGCGTTCTGTAGCTTTAGGTGTAATTGCTCAGGATGTTGAACACACCTTAGAGGATGCTCAGATTGATGAGTTATCTTCAAAGATTGTTGAAGAAGCAAAGAACAAGTTCGGCGCAGTACTTCGTTCATAGTGAGGATAAAAATGGCTGCAAAACAGATGACATCTCTTGAAGAGCGTTTAAAACAACTTGAAGAGTTAACCTCCAAATTAGAGGAAGGTAATCTTTCTATTGATGAGGCTATATCTGTTTACAGTCAGGGTATGGATCTGGCGGTATCATGTAAGAAATCGCTAGATTCACTCTCACAAAAGATTACTGTAGCCCGTAAAAAGGCTCAGCAATCTTTATCTGATGAAGCATTATCAGATAAAGCACTACCAGATAGTGCGACTGATGATGCTTTAGATGAACTTGAGGCTAAAAGCTCATCTAAATCAGACGATTTACCTTTTTAAGTAAAAGGACTTTATAGTTTTTTTACTTAAAAGTGATACGCAAACGAATTTAGAATTTAACATCTTGTAAAGAGAATAAATTGGAACTTAAAGAATTTGCAAAAGATGTGGCTTCTAGAATTAACTCATTCATGGAGTCATACATAAACAAGTTTGATGATGATGCACCAGAGCTTAAAGAGTCCATGCGTTATGGTCTGCTTTTAGGTGGTAAAAGAGCGCGTCCTTTACTTGTTTATGCTACAGGCCTAGCTTTAGGTCAGAGTATTGAAAAACTTGACTATGCAGCAGCTGCAATTGAATGTGTGCATGCATATTCTTTAATTCATGATGACATGCCTGAAATGGACAACGACAAATTACGTCGTGGTCATGCCACAGTGCATGTAAAGTTTTCTCAAACTGTAGCTTTATTAGCAGGTGATGCTTTGCAAACACTTGCTTTTGAAATTGTCTCTGATGAAAAATCAGGTCTTTCAGATAGAGCTGTAGCTAAATTAACTAGATTACTATCTACAAAAGCTGGCTATCAAGGAATGTGCGGTGGTCAGGCAATTGATTTGGCATCAGAAGGTAAACACTTATCTTTTGATGAACTACGTCTGTTACATTCAAAGAAAACAGGTGCTCTAATTAGAGCTGCTGTCCTGATGGGAGCAGCTTGCGCTGACAATGCAACTGATGCTCAAATAGAGAAACTTGATGAGTACGCAAAGTGGACTGGTCTTGCTTTCCAGGTTTGGGATGATATCTTAGATGTAATTGGCGATACTGCTGTGATGGGAAAAACACAGGGCTCTGATATTTCATTAGATAAGAGCACATATCCTGCACTATTAGGTATCGATAAAGCTAAAGAGTTCGCTCATGAGTGTGCTCAAAAAGCTATCGCTTCATTAAAAGATCTGGCTATTGATACTTCTCTTTTAGAGCAATTTGCCTTATTTGCAGTAAATAGAGATCATTAAATCCGTGACAGAAATTTCTACACCACTATTAGATAAGATCCACTCACCTAAAGATTTGCGCAATCTTCCAGTTGAAGAATTGCCAAATGTTTGCCAAGAGGTACGTTCTTATCTTGTGGATTCAGTCAGTAAGACAGCAGGTCATTTAGCATCTGGACTTGCTGTAGTTGAACTTACTACTGCGCTTCATTATGTGTTTAACACCCCAGATGACAAAATCGTATGGGATGTTGGTCATCAGTCATATCCTCATAAGATCTTAACCGGTCATAAAGATGAGCTAAGAACGATCAGACAGAAAGGTGGTCTGCATGCTTTTATCTGGAGAGGAGAGACTGAGTATGATCTTATCAGCACCGGACATGCTTCAACCTCTATAGGTTCAGCCTTAGGTTTAGCTGTCGCTCAAAAAGATCTGGATACTCACAATAAAGTAGTTGCTGTCATTGGTGATGGTGCACTCTCAGGTGGTGCTGCCTATGAAGCTTTAAACTGCGCTGGTTCAACTAAAGATATCGATTTAATCGTTATCTTAAATGATAACGAGATGAGTATCTCTAAAAACGTAGGCTCTGTTGCTCAATACTTAGCTTCAATTCTTGCAAACCCTTACTACGTAAAATTCGTAGAAGGTGGTAAAAAAGTATTACAAAGTCTGCCTGCAATTAAGCAATTAGCAGAAAAAGCTCAAGAACACGTAAAAGGCATGATCATGCCTGGTACCTTCTTTGAGGAGTTAGGCTTTAATTACATTGGACCTGTTGACGGTCATGATGTTGCAGGCTTAGTTTCAATCTTACAGAATGTAAGAAAGATAGGTGGATTGCAGTTAGTTCATGTTGTTACCAAAAAAGGTAAAGGCTATGAACCAGCTGAAAAAGATCCTACCAAATACCATGGAGTTCCATCCTTTGATCCAGAATTAGGTATCACTGATAAGGACAAACATGGTCAAATCTCATTTTCTGAAGGCTTTGGTTCTTGGTTATGCGCAAGAGCTAAAAATGACAAGAAACTTATTGGTATAACTCCAGCTATGCCATTAGGTTCAGGTATGCAAAAGTTCTCAGAGCAATATCCTGAGCAATTCTATGATGTAGGTATTGCTGAACAGCATGCTTTTGTCTTTGCTTCAGGACTAGCTGCAGGTGGTTTACATCCAGTAGTTTCTATCTATTCTACCTTCTTGCAAAGAGCATATGACGGTTTAATCCATGATATGGCAATTCAAGATCTGCCAATATTAGTGACAGTAGATAGAGGTGGTATTGTAGGTCCTGATGGTCCTACTCATCAGGGTATGTTTGATATAGCTTTCATGCGTTGCATACCAAACCTGGTGATCATGACCCCATCAGACTTAAAAGAGCAGTTCTTAATGCTCAACACAGGTTATAAGTTAAACAAACCTTGTGTTGTAAGATATGAAAGAACCAGTGATAACTCAAGTGTAAGTGGTCTGTCATTAGATGACACCATTGAAATTGGTAAGGGCAGATTACTTTTAGAAGGTAAAAAGATTGCAATCTGTGCCTTTGGCTCAATTGCAAAGAGAGTTTACTCAGTAGCTCAAAAATATAACCTGACTCTAGCTGATATGCGCTTTGTAAAGCCATTGGATGTTGAACTTGTAAAGAAATTAGCATCTACCCATGACACCATTATTACCCTAGAAGAAGGTGTAGTTCATGGTGGCATTGGTCAGGAAATATTAGATGTTGTCGAAGAGTTTAATGAAACTTTAGACAACTCTAAGACAAAAGCTAAAGTTATAGTAAAAGGTTTTGCTGATCACTTCATACTTGAAGGCACAAGAGATGAGTTATTACATGACGAAGCTCTTGATAACGATAGTATTGAAAACTTAGTACAGACTATTCTCAAAGACGAATAGTACATTAAGAATAGTTCAAATAGAATAAAGGATAGTTATGCCATCATTTGACATTGTTTCTAAATTAAAAAAAGATGAAGTTCAAAACGCAGTTGATAATGCTAACCGTGAACTTCAGACCCGCTATGACTTCAGAGGCGTTGAGGCTTCTTATAATTTTGATAAGACCAAAAACGAAGTAAAGCTTGAAGCTGATGAGGAATTCCAGATCCAGCAGATGGATGATATCTTAAGACAGAAGTTAATTAAGCGTAACATCGAAGCTACTGCAGCCGAGTTTAAAGAGATCACCCGTTCAGGCAAGAAATCAATTCAGGTTGTGTCTTTTAAAGAAGGCATTGATAAAGAGCTTGCTAAAAAGATCATCAAGCAGATCAAAGATGCTAAGTTAAAGGTTGATGCAAAGATCAATGATGACATCATCAGAGTAACTGGCAAAAAGAGAGATGATCTTCAGGCTACTATCGCTCTAGTTAGAGGTTCTAAGATCGAACAGCCTCTACAGTACGAGAATTTTAGAGACTAACCTACAGTATGTCTTCTAGTAAGAATCAACTTTTAAAAGAGATCTTTTCCAAAAAGATTGCTTTATGCCTATCTTTAGGCTTTGCCTCAGGAATGCCTCTTTTTGTAGTTTTAACCTTATTAGGAGCATATTTAAGAAAAGAGGGAGTAAACCTAAAAGAAATCGGTTTGTTCTCTCTAATTATGATCCCTTATACCTGGAAATTTGTGTGGTCTCCACTTGTTGACAGGTACAATCTCTTTCATTTAGGAAGACGTCGCAGTTGGATGTTAATCTCCCAGATTGCAGTCTTCTTTTCAATCTTTTTACTAGGTCAGTTTTCTCCTAAAACAAGTCTGGCTGTAATTGCTGTTGTTTCTGTAATTTTGTCATTTGCATCAGCTACACAGGATATCGTAATTGATGCTTACCGACGTGAGATCTTAACTGACAGAGAGTTAGGTCTTGGTACCTCTTTATTTATCACAGCTTCAAGAGCTTCAAGTTTAGTACCAGGTGGTCTCTCTTTAGTGATTGCTCAGTTCTTATCCTGGTCAGATGTCTTTTTTATAACTGCAGCTTTTATGTTGCCAGCTCTTTTGGTGACCTTTTTTATAAAAGAGCCAGAGACTATCAATGCTCCTAGAAATTTGCGTCAGGCGATAATTGAGCCTTTCCGTGAATTCAAAGACAGACGCGGTCTAAAGTCTATGTTTTTAATCATCCTGTTTGTGTTTTGCTACAAACTAGGTGATTCAATGGCTACAGCTCTAGCAACTCCTTTTTATATCGATCTGCACTATGATCTATTAACTATAGGACTGGTAGCAAAAAACGCGGGGCTGTGGTCAATGCTCATAGGTGGCATCCTAGGTGGTGTCATCATGCTAAAGACCGGTATTAACAAAGCACTGTGGTACTTTGGCTTTGGTCAGTTAATTACAATCTTAGGTTTTGTAATTCTTGCCCATGAAGGCATTGGCTCTGATACGGCTCCTTCTGTATTCTTATTAGCTTTTGTGATCATCGCTGAGTGTCTTGGTGCAGGTTTAGGTACCTCTGCTTTTGTTGCATTCTTATCAGCTCAAACTAATAAGACCTATGCTGCAACTCAATTTGCGCTTTTAACCTCATTAAGTGCTGTGCCTCGTACCTTCTGTAACGCTACAACTGGTTATATAGTAGAGTTCATGGGCTGGGAGAACTTCTTTATCTTTTGTACCGTTTTAGCAATTCCTGGCATGTTGCTCTTATTAAAAGTAGCTCCTTTTAATGCAGAAGCTAAATCTTTTAACTGACGGGGAAGATAAAATACAGGCATATATTTACTCATCGTGCATATTCTTGAGTATCTGTGTACAATGAACAAATGTGCAATTGAAATGATTATTTAAGAATGCCGATTTAAGAGACCTGAAATATGTCAAGACCAATTAAAGAGATCCCTACACTGACAGGTGAAGCTGCAGCTAATTTCTTAAAAAGAGCAGATGCTGCTGAGCGTCGCTATAAAGAAAGAAAAGAAACAGGCACACTAAGAGATATAACTAAAGATCCTGGTTATATCTCTATGAAAAAAATCTTACAAAATTCAAAATTAAATTAAACTTCACAGTTTCCTCTGACTAAATCATTAGAAAAGATCTAAATACTTTTGAGTTAAAGTCTGAGGAATTTTTCAGAACACCACTTCTCGTTTTTGCTATAAGTCGAAACTGACCTAAAATGAAAATTTATAACGGTCTTTTTACTCAAAAATTCTTTATTTCAAACATTACAATTTTCGTCAATTCTTAACATTTCAGAATACAGGTAAAACTTTTGTAAACGTATTTACACAACTGTTTTTCAATTTAAGATTTTTATCTAACATTTTAGATTTTGTTAAATTTTATTGTGTGCAAAAATTTCAATTAGCCCCTTTTAATGATAAAATTCATGCGTACACCTGTTTGTTTAGTAATTGTGACTTTTTTTGAAAAAAAGAAGTCAAATTGCTATGGCATTTGTCAGGTAGGTTATAGGAGATTAGCTCCTTAATTTTTTTATTGGAACCGTCTATGATTAACATCAAAAAAGGATTGGATCTGCCTATTGGCGGCAAGCCTGAGCAGGCGGTGAGCGACAGCCCTAGCGTTAAGCATGTAGCCTTAATCGGCTCTGACTACGTTGGTCTGCGTCCATCAATGTCTGTTGAAGCTGGTCAGAAAGTCAAGAAAGGTCAGGTTCTCTTTGAAGATAAGAAAAATCCTGGAACACGTTTTACAGCACCAGCAGCTGGTACTGTAGTCGCTATCAACAGAGGCGAGCGTCGTGCATTCCAGTCTTTAGTGATTGAAGTAGATCCTAACGGTGAGAGCGTAGAGTTTAAAAAGACTCCTGCTGACAAGTTGTTAGGCCTGTCCTCAAAAGAAGTTATTGATGAGTTAGTTGAATCAGGTATGTGGACAGCATTCCGCACTCGCCCATTCGACAAAGTACCTACAATCGGTACTTTACCTCATTCAATTTTTGTAACAGCAATTGATACAAATCCTCTTGCTGCTGACCCTAAGGTTATCATTGATGCTGAAGCTGAAGCTTTTGCAAATGGTATCAAGGTGTTAAGCCGCATCGGCGATTTCAAGGTATACGTTTGCAAAGGTGCAGAGTCATTACCTTCAGTTACTGCTCCTAACGTTCAGGAAGAGACTTTCGCAGGTCATCACCCAGCTGGTTTACCAGGCGTTCATATCCACCATCTTGATCCTGTTTCAGAGACCAAGACTGTATGGCACATTGGTTATCAGGACGTAATCGCAATTGGTCATCTGTTCGTAGAAGGTGAGTTCTACAATACTCGCGTTATTTCTCTTGCAGGTCCACAGGCTAAGAAACCTCGTCTAGTTAAGACAATTATCGGTGCTTCTGTTGCAGAGTTAACAGAAGGCGAGATTGTTGCTTCTTCACAGGGTGTTCGTGTAATTTCTGGTACAGTACTTTGGGGTAACACCGCTGTAGGTCCATATGCTTACTTAGGTCGTTATCATCAGGGCGTTGCACTGTTAGAAGAAGGCACCAAGAACGAGTTCTTCTTAAAGAACTGGATGGGCTTAGGTATTCACCGCCATTCAGCTACAAGAGCTTTCTTAGCAAACTTTATTCATCCAAGCACATATACTTTCAACACTGCTTTAAACGGCGGTCCACGTTCAATCATGCCAATTGGTTGCTACGAGAAAGTATTAGCTCCATATGATGTTGAAGCAACTATGCTTGTTCGTGCTATCGATATTAACGATACCGATCAGGCTAAGCTACTTGGTATCTTAGAATTTTCTGAAGAAGATATTGCATTGGCTACTTATGTTTGCCCTGGCAAGAACGACTTCGGTCCACTGCTTCGCAGAAGCTTAACTAAGATCGAAGTGGAGGGTTAATAAGTGTTATTAGACGTCTTAAAGAAGTTCTCTCTACTCTTTACAAAGGGTGGCCTATTATCATGGTTCTATCCTTTATATGAGGGTACTTTCACTTTCTTATACAGCTCAGGCCGTGTAACTACAGGTAAGACTCACGTACGTGACTTCGTTGACTTAAAGAGAGTCATGATCATCGTATGGTTAGCAGTTTTCCCTGCAATGTTCTGGGGCTGGTACAACATTGGTAATCAGACTGTTTTAGCAATCTCAACATTGTCAAACGCAACTGATGTTGTTTCTCAGAACTACAGCCTATTCAGTGCTGACTGGCATTATGCAATCGCTCAGATCTTAGGCGCAAGCTTAGGTACTGATGCAGGCATCTACTCAAAGATGGTAATTGGTGCAGTTTACTTCTTACCAATCTACATCGTAGTATTTGCTGTTGGTGCATTCTGGGAAGTTTTATTCTGCTTAATCCGTCACCATGAGATTAACGAAGGTTTCTTCGTAACCTCTATCGTGTTCGCATTAGTTGTACCTCCAACCATGCCATTATGGCAGGCTGCTTTAGGTATTTCCTTCGGTGTTGTTATCGGTAAGGAAGTATTCGGTGGTACTGGCAGAAACTTCGTAAACCCTGCACTGTGCGGTCGTGCATTCTTGTTCTTCGCATACCCTGCATCAATTTCAGGTACCAACTGCTGGGTTCCTGTAGATGGTTTCTCAGGCGCAACTCCTCTGGCTCAGTGGTCACAGGGCGGTGCTGAGGCTCTAAAAGATGCTGCTGGTAACGCAATCAACTGGATGGACGCATTCGTAGGTAACATTCCAGGATCAATTGGTGAAGGCTCAACTCTAATGATTTTAGTTGGTGCTGCAATTATCCTAGCTACCGGTGTTGCTTCATTCCGTATCATGGTTGGTATCTTAGTAGGTGCTTTCTTAACTGCAACTCTGTTCAACGCAATTGGTTCAACCACCAATGAGATGTTCAACATGCCATTTGAGTGGCACGCAGTTTTAGGCGGCTTTGCTTTTGGTACCGTATTTATGGCAACAGATCCAGTATCAAGCTCATTCACTAACAAAGGTAAGTGGGCATTCGGCGTTCTAATCGGCGTAATGGTAATTCTGATCCGTACCGTAAATCCTGCTTACCCAGAAGGCATGATGCTTGCAATTCTATTCGCTAACTGCTGGGCTCCTCTATTCGACTACCTAGCAACTCAGCGCAATATCAAGAGGAGACTAGCCCGTGTCAAAGCTTAATAAAGACTCCGCATTAGGTACTTTTGTCATCATTATTACCTTCTGCTTAGTTTGCTCTGTGTTAGTTTCATCTGCAGTAGTTGCTTTAAATCCATTTAAGGCAGCAGCAGTTGCTAACGATCGTCAGGTAAGTATCCTGAAAGTTTCTGGCTTTGAAGTTAAAGGCTCAGTTGCTGATACTTTCAACAAGCACATTGAATCACATCTAATCGATGTTGATACCGGTGCTTTAGCTGACGACAAAGTTAATAAAGACGAAATTGAAGGTTATAACTTCGCTTCATTAGCTAAGAAACCTGAGACATCAGTATCTATTCCTAAGGATAAGGATGTTGCTGGTATCTTAACTCGTTCAAAGTTAATGCCTGTATATTTTGCAAAGAACGATGACGGTAAAGTTGAGCGTGTAATCCTACCATTCTATGGTCAGGCTCTATGGTCAACTGTATATGGCTACGTAGCTCTTTCACCAGTTGATGGCAACACTATCTTAGGTGTTACCTTCTACTCACACGGTGAAACTCCAGGCTTAGGTGGTGAAATTGACAATCCTCGTTGGCAGGCTCTATGGGTTAACAAGAAGTTAACCGATGAGAATGGCGAGTATAAGTTCCATATCACCAAACATGCACAGAACAAAGATTTCGACATCGATGCTCTGTCAGGTGCAACCTTAACCTCTAACGGTGTTGATCATCTGTCAGCTTACTGGCTAGGTGATGCTTACAAGCCATTCCTAGAGAAACTTAGCAAAGGGGAGATCGTTGTAAATGAGTAACAAGGGTCCTAGCTTAAAGGAAACATTCCTAACTCCTATCATTGCAAATAACCCTGTAATGATTCAGGTATTAGGTATCTGTTCTTCCTTAGCAGTTACCTCTAGCATGAAGACTGCTTTTGTTATGGGTATTTCAGTATCTTGCGTATGTGCTTTAGCTAACTTAGCTATTTCTATCGTACGTAACTACATCCCTAACTCAGTACGTATTATTGCTCAGATGACTGTTATTGCTTCATTGGTAATCATCGTTGACCAGATCTTAAGAGCTTTTGCTTACGATCTGTCAAAGCAGTTATCAGTTTACGTTGGCTTGATTATCACCAACTGTATCGTTATGGGTAGAACTGAAGGTTTCGCCTTAAAATCAAAACCACTACCATCATTCTTAGATGGCTTGGGAAATGGTTTAGGTTATCTTCTGGTTTTATGTGTTGTCGCATCTATCCGTGAGATCTTCGGTTCAGGTACCTGGTTTGGTTTAACCGTATTTGAGACTGTAAACAACGGCGGTTGGTACGTACCATGCGGCTTACTTGTAATGCCTCCATGCGCATTCTTCATCTTAGGTTTACTAATCTGGGGTGTTAAGTCAATTCGTAAGGACTTACAGGAGCCTCTCGTATACGATACTCATAGGGAGGATTACTAATAATGTTAGAGCATTATATTTCTCTCTTCATTAAGAGTGTTTTTATTGAGAACATGGCTTTAGCCTTCTTCTTAGGTATGTGTACTTTCCTTGCTGTGTCAAAGAAAGTTTCTACCTCTGCAGGTTTAGGCGCAGCTGTTATCATGGTTCAGGTTTTAGCTGTTCCTGTTAACAACTTAATCAACACCTACATCTTAAAACCAGATGCTTTAGCACCAGGTTTAGATCTATCATTCTTAAGTTTCATTACTTATATTGGTGTGATTGCAGCTCTTGTTCAGATCTTGGAAGTATTCCTAGATAAATACGTGCCTTCATTGTACGCAGCTTTAGGTATTTTCCTTCCATTGATCACTGTTAACTGCGTTATCTTCGCTGGTGTTTCATTCATGGTTCAGCGTGAATACAACTTCGGCGAGTCAGTAGTTTATGCATTAGGTTCAGGCTCATCATGGGCACTGGCTATCATCATCCTTGCAGCTATTAACGAAAAGCTCAAGTATGCAAATGCTCCAGCTGGCTTACGCGGTTTACCTTTAACCTTTATCACTGCAGGTCTGATGGCTGTTGCCTTCATGTCCTTCTCTGGTATTCAGTTGTAAGGGGGAATAGATGGAAACTATTCTAGCCGGTGTTGCAATGTTCTGCGCTATCGTCGTAGTACTGGTAGCTCTGATCTTAATTGCTAGAAAATTCCTGGTTCAGTCAGGTGACATCAAGATTGGTGTTAACGGCGATCCAGATAAGACTTTAACCTGTCCTGCTGGCGGTAAGTTATTAAATGACTTATCAGAAAAAGGTATCTTCGTATCATCAGCTTGTGGTGGTCGTGGTGCTTGCGGTCAGTGTAAAGTTAAGGTAACCGAAGGCGGTGGTAACGTTCTACCTATCGAGTATTCTCACTTCACTAAGAAGGAGATTAAAGAAGGCTGGCGTTTAGCTTGTCAGGTTACTGTAAAAAATGACTGTCAGATTGAATTACCTGCATCAGTATTCGGTGTTAAGAAGTGGGAATGTGAGGTTATTTCTAACCACAACGTTGCTACCTTCATTAAAGAGTTACGTCTGCGTATTCCAGAGGGCGAGGAAGTTCCATTCCGCGCTGGTGGTTATATTCAGATCGAAGCTCCTGCACATACTGTTAAGTATGCAGATTTCGATATCGAACCACAGTACATGGGCGCATTCAAGCACTTTGGTTTTGATAAGTTAGTATCAAAGGTTGATACTCCAACTATCAGAGCTTACTCAATGGCTAACTACCCAGGTGAGAAAGGCTTGATCATGTTAAACGTACGTATTGCTACACCTCCATTTAGCAACCCATCAGCTCCTCCAGGAATTATGTCTTCATATATTTGGAGCTTAAAGCCTGGTGACAAGGTTACTATTTCAGGTCCATTCGGCGAGTTCTTTGCTCGTGATACCGACAATGAAATGGTATTCATTGGTGGTGGTGCTGGTATGGCTCCAATGCGTTCACACATCTTCGACCAGTTAAAGAGACTTAACTCTAAGCGTAAGATTTCTTTCTGGTACGGTGCTCGTTCATTACAGGAAGTTTTCTATGCTGATGAGTTCGATCAGTTAGCTAAGGAACATCCAAACTTTACATGGCACTTAGCTCTGTCAGATCCTCAGCCAGAAGATCATTGGACTGGTTTAACAGGTTTTATTGCTAATGTTCTATATGAGCAGTACTTAAGAGATCATAAGAACCCAGAGGATGTTGAGTACTACATGTGCGGACCTCCTATGATGTCTAAGTCAGCAGTTGATATGCTTCACTCATTAGGCGTTGAAGATGAGAATATCTTATTCGATAACTTCGGTGGCTAGTAAGTAAACAAGCTATCAAATAGCGCTCAAGGCCTGCTTTTTAGCAGGCCTTGTTGTAGTTGCAAATAAATTTCATTTTACATTTCTTATTATTTCCACTCACTAGATCAGACAGTTATCTCTTAAAATACTGTAAATCTCCCAAATTTATCTCCTTTAAATTCTCTTAGTTATTGTGCAGTTTTACTTTTTTTCTGAAAATAAGTAACAATTTTTGTATTTGGATATATACTATCGAAAAAAATAAAGCGCTATATAAAAAACTACTATTATGATGAGGTCACTATCATATTTATTTGTACTTGGAGCCCTAACTTATAGTACAAATTCAAATGCAGCAATGTGGGCAGCAGGCGATCTTACCTATGCAAATGGTGAGACAGAGGTCTCTGCTTTTGTAAATGCTTCAGGAGATACACAACTTCAGGCAGTTCTTTGTTCAAAGAACTCTCAGGACAATTATCGCTTCACTCTACTCTTACCTAAAAAAATAGACTCTGATTCAGTAATTAAAGTTACCGTAAAGACTGATGAGTTAAATGTCGAAGAGTATGGTGAGGTTTCAGGAAATTCTCTTGATTTACAAATAGATGAGAATCTACTATTAGCAATTCCTGATTCTACAAAGTTAACTTTAATCTTTGACAAAGAAGATGCTGAGTATTTAGGAATCCCTGCTACTATCGATGTGTCAATGTCTGGTGCCGACATGACTATTCGTAATGTAGCATCTGAGTGTACAGCACTGTGCATCGGCAACGACTTTAAATGTAATTTTCCATTGCTCTCATCACTGCTTTGGCCTCAGGACAGATATGAGAAGTCTTATATAGACAATGTCGATGATCTGTGTACAGCTCAGGTAAGACCAAATCTGTACAAATTCAATTACTCAGATTCATGTAAGTTAGCTTTAGACAGATTCTATAAAAAGGACGGTCTTGGCCCACTTTCATATATCTACAAGCTCTTTAATGATAAGAGCTCTGCATTTAATAAGTATAACGAAAGCTGGAATAAGGTTGTTTCGTTAAGCTCAGCTTCAGCTTTAAACCTGCCAGTAAAAGCAGATGGCCGTGAGTGGTATCTAGCTTTGTACTCCTTAGTAGGTAAAAGACACATTAAAGAGTTTCCTGGTAGCTTCTATACCATTAAATCATTACATGGTGATCCTACAACTGTAGTCTATGACACCGATAATCGCTATGAGATGGAGCTATTAAAATACTCATCTGTTTTATACAGACGAGTAAAAGGATCAGTTTCAGCTGTAAATGCTGTAGAGAAGTCCTTAAAGATCTGGGCTGATTTTTACAGACAGTTATCAGGTGCTCTTCCAAATATTCAGCAGGCTCAGGCTATAAGACCTATTATTTACAGAACCATGCTGATGAGAATTTGGAATTTAGCTGGTAAACCTCAGGGCATCAGATTATTACCTGAAAATGCCTTTAAACAGGGTACAGGTGGTAAGACTGTAACTGGTGAACCATTAGAATCACAATGCTCATTCTTTGAAGGCGCTAACGGCGAGCAGTTCTACTTTGCATCCGACAGCTGCATCAACGGCATTGATGACTACATGAGAACCTCTCCACTAAATACAGAAAGGTATAGCAAAGTAGTATCTAAGTGGGATGCTTTCTCAAATGCATGGTCTCATTCTCAGTTCTATAACGACAGTATCGATGATGCTGTAGGTGAACATCCAAGAGCAAACTTAGGTTTGGCTATTCTCTCTTTATTTAAACTATACGGCTTTGGTGACTATTTCTTACTGCGAGAGTGTATCTCCAGTCGAGATGTGGATATCTGTAGCTATGAAGCTCATAAAGCTTATAGCACCTATTCAAAAGAGTTTAAATACAGATTAGAGTCAATTACTAATGTCTCAGACAGTGATGGTAAAAAGCTAAATGATCTCAATGAGTTATGGCTTGATTACTATCATACCTTAGATGATTACTTAGATGAGTTAGTAGACAAAGGTTATCTTCCACAATGGAGAGCAAGCTTTGTAAAAGGTCTTGCCTGCATCATTCAAACTAACGCTCTGTTAAACTTCCCATATGATAGGGCAGAGTTACCTGATGTATCTTTAAAGAATGATACCAATTCAGATGGCGATGTTGTAGATGAGAAGGGTAATAAGATGACTATTGAACAGGATAAGTATCAGGATTATCAGGATGATGATGTTGATGATGATCCTGATGCAGATGTGGATGATGATATCATCGTGCCTTATTAAGATAGACTTTAGCCTGTAAGAATACAGGAATATCTTAAGTCGATATTCAAAACAGTCTACGTCAACGTAGATAAACAAAATGCCAGCATCAGCTGGCATTTTTCTAACTGTTCAGGGCAGGGAATTAGCCGTGAACTTCTTCTTGAGCCTGACGTAATAACTCGTTCAGACCAACCTTTGATAGGGTTCTCTCATCAACACGCTTTACGATGATAGCTGCATACAGTGAATACTTGCCATCCTTTGAAGGTAAGTTACCTGCTACAACTACTGAGTGAGGTGGAATTCTGCCGTATGAAATTTCACCTGTGGTTCTGTCATAAATTCTGGTAGATTTACCTAAGAAAACGCCCATAGAGATAACTGAGCCTTCACCTACGATAACACCTTCAACAACTTCTGATCTTGCGCCGATAAAGCAGTTATCCTCAATAATGGTAGGACCTGCCTGTACAGGCTCTAGAACACCACCGATACCAGCACCACCTGCAATATGAACGTTCTTACCTACCTGAGCACATGAACCTACAGTAGCCCAAGTATCAACCATGGTGCCTGAACCTACGTGAGCACCGATGTTAACAAATGATGGTAATAAAATGGTGTTTGGCTCAAGATAAGCGCCACGACGAACAACACAGCCAGGAACAGCGCGAATGCCTTCTTTTGCAAAACGCTCAGCGGTATAGCCTTCAAACTTTAAGTGAACCTTATCGTAGAAAGCACCACCTGGAACTTCAGTTAAGAAGTTATCTTCAATTCTAAAAGACAGTAATACAGCCTTTTTTACCCACTGATTGGTAACCCAGTCACCATCTTTCTTTTCAGCTACGCGGATCTCACCAGCATCTAAAGCTGCGATAACCTGTTCAATAGCGTCTCTTAATTGTGGGGTAACAGTCTTTGAATTGATAGAAGCGCGATTCTCAAAAGCCTCTTCAATTACTGGTTGTAAGTCTAAAACAGACATTTAAATCTCCTATTGGCATTTTTTGCAATCTAAGATTCATCAAGAGCTGCTTTTAATGCTGTGGTCAGTTCTTCTTTTTTGATTGAATCTAGAGGTAATCCGTTTTCATCGGTAATTGCAAAGTAATCGTCTGCTCTTTCACCTGTGGTGGTGATTCTAGCAGCACTGATTAGACAGCCTAAATTACCAAGTGTTATGCCGATTTTAGCCAATAGACCTTGTCTGTCAAGCGTAGAGATTTCAAGCTTAGTCTGCTTTTCAGAACCTGAATCTAAGAAAGAAATCGTGGTTGGAAGATCGAAAATCTTACGTCCAGAATTAGATAGAATAAGGCTTTGCGACTCATCATCAAGACCTGAGAGAATTGCTTTTCTAAGTCCATTTAAGCGGTCATGATCAAGGGGCAGTCCTTTTTTGTTTTGGAACATAATTGTGCATAATGCATGAAAATTGTGCGTTAAAAATATCTGTGCACTAAAAACGTTCAACTGCTTAATTGCCATGGTTTTAACTAAATTTCCAAAGAATTTTGGAGAATTGCTCTGATAGTAAACCAAAAGCTCAGTACCCACATTTGGAGTCTGTGAGAACAGGATTAAAGGCTTATCTGTATGTGAATATCTTAAGATATTACGAGCATGCCAGCTGATATCCTCAGGCTGATAGTGGATAAAGTACTCGATAGGGAACTGTCTGATGTACTTTAAGATATCATCCTTCTTGCAGTCTTTAGTAAGTTCGATGACCTTTTCTTTACGCTCTAAAGCCTGTTGCTGCATGTTAGTCTCAAGATCGGTTTCACCTTGTGAAATTGCAATCTTTGTGGACTGGTAGAGCTGTTTGAAAATGTTATCTTTCCATGAGTTCCAAACGTTGTCGTTTGTTGCACTGATATCAGCTACAGTCAGACAGTACAGTAAGTTTAAGTGCTCCTCGTCACCTACAAAGTCAGCGAACTTATTTATCACCTCAAGATCGGTAATATCACGTCTTGTAGCGGTGGTACTAAACTGCAGATGTGATGCTACAAGCCAGCTGATAATACCGGTCTGATAATCGTTAAAACCATGTAATTTACAGAATGATTCAGCTTCTTTTGAACCTTTTTGAGCATGGTTACCACCACGACCTTTAGCAATATCGTGTAAGAGGGCAGCTGTGATTAAAAGCTCAGGCTCTGAGATCTTTTTGACGACGATTTTAAAGAGCTGATAGATAGGATCTTTAGATTGAGCCAAATCGTGGATGTTTTTAATTACTCTTATGGAGTGTTCATCAACACTGAACAGATGGAATCTGTCAAATTGAGCTAAACCTTCAATTCTTGCCCACTGAGGCATGTAGCTTGAAAGCACACGTGTTTCATGCATTAAAGAGAAGAGTAGAGGTGCACTGTCTGTTTTTTGCAGTAACTGTCTGAACTTCTCACGGCAATTAGGATCAGTAATCAAGTAATCTTTTAGAACTCTGCGTCCTTCACGTAAAGCTCTTAAGCAATTTACATGAATATTATGAATAATAGGGCGAGAGTCGATTGCTAAGAACAGATCTAAGATCTTAGCAGGATCGTTTTTAAAGAGCTCATGATCTAAAACATCGATAAAAGTACCTTTTTGTACAAAGGAACTGTCAATAAATACAGGATCAGAGAACTCTTTACCTACATAACCTTTAACTTTGATTGAAGCCTGCTGAACTAGAATGTAATTTAATTCACGAACTCTGTGGAAGATACGGAAAAGATCGCGCATCATCGCTTCTACAGGAGCATTACCTTCATCTCCGTAACCTAGGATAGAAGCTACAGTCTTTTGAAAGTCCAATCTTAGGATATTAGAGTTGGAGTTACAGTGAATAGCGTAACGCACATCCCACAAGAAAGACTGACAGGAGAGGTACTCCTCGTACTCAGATTTGGTAAGAAGGCCTACAGAGCATAAGTCATCATCACGTGTGGCATGGAAGATCTTAATGGCGAGCCACTGCATGATGTGCAGATCACGCAGACCACCTGGATTATTCTTAACATCAGGCTCTAGTGAATATACTGTATCTCTAAAGCTGTGATAGCGTTGCATCTGCTCGGATACTTTAGCTTCAAAGAATTTTTCATCATCCCAGAACTCATCGTTTTTAAGTGCAATTAAAAGATGATCATAGACATCTTTGTTACCTGCAATATAGTGAGTTTCTAAAAGATTGGTAATGATGGTGATGTCTTCACGGGATGCAAGAACGGTTTCTTTGATAGTTCTTACAGAGGTGCCTAAATCAAGTTTTAGATCCCATAAGAAAGAGACTAACTTTTCAATAGCATTACGGGCATCATCAGGAATAGGATCAAGTCCTGAGACAATTAAAAGGTCAATATCTGATTCAATGAACTGTTCAGCGCGTCCATAGCCACCAACAGCAGCTAGGGTGAGGTAATCGTAGTTGTTACCTAAAAAATGCTCCCAGATCTTTTTTAGAAAGTTATCTAAACTTTGAGTCTCACATTTTAAAAGATTAGCTACCTGAAAGCCTTTTAAGAAACACTCTTTGTGGTATTCCTTATACAGTTTTACAAGTTCACGCCCTTGTTTGATGTCATAGACATCAAGAGCTGGAGCTTTAAAAGGAAAAGCTTCGTTTACGTCAGCGGTATTTACCTTTCTTGGAATAGAAATGGACTCAAACATGATAGGTAACTCTGTTTAGATCTTAAAAGATCATTAGTTTAGGTTAATTAAGCTCTTTATCTTTGGAATGATAATTGTAAGCTTAATAGTCATGCTGTAAATAAAGCCTGCCAAAGAATATGGCAGGCATCTCATAACTTAAAAGCTTTGCACCATTTTATGAACAGTTTATGAACGGTTAGAAGCTTTTAGCTATAAATTAGTGAGTAATGATGCGAGGGAAGTCTTCATCCTTACGTAAGGTTAAAACTTCAACTCCGTTAGGAATTACTAATAGAGTGTGCTCATACTGAGCTGAAGGCTGTTTATCAGCTGTAGTTACAGTCCAACCATCTTTTCTATTAGTTCTGCACTTATAGGTACCAGCATTGATCATAGGCTCAATGGTAAAACACATGCCTTCTTGCAGAATTAAATTCTCATTGTTTCTGTAATGTAATACAGAAGGTTCTTCATGGAAACCAATACCAATACCGTGACCGCAGTAATCTCTTACAATTGAGAAGCCTGCTTTGTCAGCAACTTTCTGAATAGCATCACCAATGTCAGCAAGGTTAGAACCAGGTCTTACTGTCTTGATTGCTTCGTACATTGACTCTTGAGCACATTTACATAACTGCTCGTTTCTAGGTGAGGTGTGATTACCTACAATGTACATTCTTGAGCTGTCACCGTGGAACCTGTCTTTTAACACGGTAACATCGATGTTGACGATATCGCCTTCTTTTAACTTATGAGGTCCTGGAATACCGTGACATACAACTTCATTGATACTGATGCAGGTAGCTTTAGGGTAACCTTGGTAGCCTAAATCAGCACTTTTAGCCTTTTCAACATTAACGATGTAGTCGTTCATGATGTTGTCAAGTTCCTCAGTAGTAACACCTGGAACTACATAAGGCTCGATCATTTCTAGAACTCTTGCAGTAGCAGCGCCTGCAATACGCATTTTTTCAATTTCGTTTGGTGATTTTAAAGTAATGTCCATAACGCTCATCCTTAGTTAACTATGGCTTATTATAATGATTTTTTGTAAGTTTCTGACAAATGATGAAAGGAATGGCGATTTTTTTTCTTATTAAGGCAAAATTTTTAAAATAATCCATGTTAGAATAACGTGCCTTTGTGTAGGTACACAGGGGTATTGTGTCTGTCAAATTTAGATAAGACACAAGATTGTTTTTAAGAAATCGCACACTGTTTATTAACGTTATGTACTGGGTGCCAATTAAGATGTGTTTCTTACTTGGTTGTACAAGCGAAACAGTGGAGGCACAACCCTAATTTTAGAGGATATTATTTATGTCTACCATCACTATGCGCGACATGCTACAGGCTGGCGTTCACTTCGGTCATCAGACTCGTTACTGGAATCCTAAGATGAAACAGTACATCTTCGGTGCTCGTAACGGCATTCATATCATCAACTTAGAGAAGACCGTTGAGTGCTACGATGCAGCATTAAACTTCCTAAGCAGCACTGTTGCTCACAAGGGCAAGGTTCTGTTCGTAGGTACCAAGCGCGCAGCTGCTGATAAAGTAGGTCCTGCTGCTACTGCATGTGGTCAGTTCTACGTTGATCACCGTTGGTTAGGCGGTATGTTAACAAACTGGAAGACTGTTCGTCAGTCAATCAAGCGCTTAAAGGAGCTTGAGACTCAGACTCAGGACGGTACTTTAGAGAAGTTAACTAAGAAAGAAGCTTTATTACGTACCCGTGAACTTGAGAAGTTAAACCGTTCATTAGGCGGTATCAAGGATATGGGCGGTCTACCAGATGCATTATTCGTAATCGATGCTGAAGTAGAGCACATCGCTATCAAAGAAGCTAACAACTTAGGTATTCCTGTTGTAGCAATCGTTGATACAAACTCAAACCCAGATGGCGTTAACTACGTTGTTCCTGGTAACGATGATGCTATCCGTGCTGTTGATCTATATCTAAAGGGTGCTGTTGAGACTATCAACGCAGCACGTGCTGATGTAGTTCGTCAGGAGAAAGAGGCTAAGGCTGCTGCTGAGGCTAAGGCTGACGACGCTCAGAAGGCTGAGTAAGTTTTCGTTCTAGGATCGTAAGATCCTGATCCTGTGTTTACACAGAACTTTAGAAAATTTCTAAGGCCGGTTCATCCGGCCTTTTACAGATTAAGAGGAAATAAAACATGGCTAACGTAACCGCTGCTATGGTTAAAGAACTACGTGACGCTACTGGCGCAGGTATGATGGACTGTAAGAAAGCTCTAGTTGCAGCTGATGGTGATATGCAGAAAGCTATCGATGCAATGCGTAAGAGCGGTGCTGCTAAGGCTGCTAAGAAAGCTGGCCGTACTGCAGCTGAAGGTATCATTGCTGTTGCACAGAATGGTTCAAAAGTTGCTTTAGTAGAAGTTAACTCAGAGACCGACTTCTGCGCAAAGAACGCTGAGTTCGTTGCATTTGCTCAGAAAGTTGCTGATTTAGCATTAGCAAACAACATTTCTGACGTTGAAGCTTTAAAGGCTGCTACTTTAGATGGTCAGACTGTTGCTGAAGGTTTAACTGCTTTAGTTGCTAAGATCGGTGAGAACTTACAGGTTCGCCGTGTAGCAATCGTTGAAGCACAGGACGGTCAGACTGTAGGTCTATACGTTCACTCAAACAAGCGTATCGGTGTTGCTGTAATCCTAAAGGGGGGCGACGCAGAGTTAGCTAAGCACATTGCTATGCACGTTTGCGCTTCAAAGCCAGAGTTCGTACACCCAGAAGACGTATCAGCTGAAGTTGTAGCTCACGAGCGTCAGGTTCAGATCGACATCGCTATGAAGTCAGGCAAGCCACAGAACATCGCTGAGAAGATGGTTGAAGGCCGTATGAAGAAGTTCACCGGTGAAGTTTCTTTAACTGGTCAGCCATTCGTTATGAACCCAGAGCAGTCTGTAGGTCAGTACTTAAAGGAACACAATGCTGATGCAGTTTCATTCGTACGTTACGAAGTAGGCGAAGGCATTGAGAAGCAGGTCGTAGACTTTGCTGCTGAAGTTCAGGCTCAGGTTGATGCCGCTAAGAAATAATTGCGGAGTTAAGTAATGTCTTCAGAGCAAAAAAGTCAAGTAAGACGCATCCTACTTAAGATCTCTGGTGAGGCTTTAAGTGGTGATACAGGTTTTGGTATTGATCCTCATGTTTTATCACAGACAGCTAAAGCTATCCGTGATGTTCAGAAACAGGGAGTTCAGACTGTACTAGTAATCGGTGGTGGTAACATCTTCCGTGGTGCAGCTCTGCAAAAGGCTGGTTTTGACAGAGTAACAGGCGACCAGATGGGTATGCTTGCTACTATCATGAACGGTCTTGCTATGAGAGAAGAACTCAAGGCTCAAGGTGGAGAATGTGTACTGATGAGTGCTTATGGCATTCCATCTATTACAACTCAGTACAGCGCAACTGAAGGTAGAGAACTTTTAAAGAAAGGCTCTAGCTTGATTGTAGCAGGTGGTACTGGTTCACCATTCTTTACAACTGATACCGGAGCTGTACTTCGCGCAATTGAACTTCAATGCTCTGAAGTATTAAAAGCCACAAAGGTTGATGGTATTTATACTGCTGATCCTGTAAAAGATAAGACTGCAACCAAGTTTGACAGACTTACCTTTGATGAGGTTATTTCAAAGCAGTTACAGGTGATGGATCTAACAGCTTTTGCACTTGCACGTGAACATCACATGCCAATTAGAGTATTCTCTATGAATAAACCTGGTGCTTTTGATAGAGCCGCTAAAGGCGAAGCAGAAGGCACAGTGGTAAGCGATTAAGGAGTCAGATTATGTTAAAAGACGTTCAAAATAAAGCAGAAACACGCATGAATAAAGCTTTAGAAGCTTTAGATGGTCGCCTTTGCAAGATCCGTACAGGTCGTGCTCAGCCTGCTCTTTTAGATGGTATTATGGTTGACTATTATGGTAGCCCAACCCCATTACGTCAGGTTGCACAGGTTAATGTTGAAGATGCTCGTACCTTAAAGTTAAGCGTATTCGATAGAAACGCAATTAAGGCAGTTGAGAAGGCAATTCAGCAGTCTGAATTAGGTTTAAACCCTGTAGTTGCAGGTGTTGAAATCCGTGTTCCACTTCCACCTTTAACTGAGGAGCGCCGTAAGGAGCTTGTTAAGATTGTTAAGGCTGAAGTTGAGCAGACCAAAGTTGAGATCCGTAACATTCGTCGTGACGCTAATGCTGAAATCAAAGATCTTCAGAAGAACAAAGAGATCTCTGAGGATGAGCAGCGTTCAGGTGAAGAGAAGATCCAGAAAGCAACTGATGCTTCAATCAAGAAGTCTGATGATCTGTTAGCTGCAAAGCAGAAAGAGTTAATGGAAATTTAATTAGCTCTTATGTCAGATATTTGTGATATTCCGGGGAGCATTACTGCTCCTCGTCATCTTGCCATTATCATGGATGGCAATGGAAGGTGGGCCTTATCTCGCGGTAAGCAGCGTGTCAGTGGACACCGTGAGGGAGCGAACGCCGTTCGAAGAGTTATAAGTTTATCTGCGCAATTAGGTGTAAAAGAGCTTACACTTTTTGCTTTTTCCAGCGAAAACTGGAAACGTCCTGCCTTAGAAGTTAATGCGCTGATGACATTGTTCGTTCAAGCCATTAAAAAAGAAAGCAAGTCATTAAAAGAAAACGGTATTAAAACCTGCATCGTAGGTGATAAGACTCGTTTTCCTGCCATCTTACAAGATCAGATTAAGAAAGTAGAAGAGCTCACTAAAGACTGCTCTGTAATGAAACTGAACATTGCTGCAAACTATGGCGGCAGGTGGGACATTCTTCAGGCAACCCAAAAACTTTTAAAGAAGTGCACTGAAGAAAATCTAAATTTTAATGAACTTAACGAGGACAGCATCAGTCAAAACTTAAGTGTTCCAACTGATGTGGATTTGTTAATTAGAACTGGTGGTGAAAAGCGCATTAGTAACTTTTTAATGTGGCAGGCAGCCTATGCTGAGTTATTTTTCACCGATACCTTGTGGCCTGACTTTGATAAAAAGGATTTGATTGAAGCTTTTACTTTCTTCAATTCAAGAGAGCGCCGTTTTGGTATGACATCAGCTCAAGTTCAGAATAAGGAAAAGGATAATGCTGACTAGAATTATTACTGCAGTTGTTCTAATTGCAGCCGTGCTAGCATGGCTATTTAAAGCAAATTTTGAAATCTTTTCAATGGGCGCGCTTTTCATTTATGCTGTAAGTGCCTACGAGATGGGAACTTTATTAGGCTATAAGTCAAGAATTCCCTTTATCATTGTAGCTATTGTTGTAGCTTCAATTGCTTTCTTTGTAGCAAATCCTGGTTTATATATCGTTGAAGGAATTCCAAAGTTCAGCCAGTATGTAGTAGCCTCAGGACTCATCGTCTGGTTTGTCTCTATCCCTTTATTACTAAAATTCCCTAAAGATACTGCTTGGCATCAGAATGTAGTTTTAAATACAGTAATTGCAATTCTGATGTTATTACCTTTCTTAGAGGGTATCTTAATTTTACGTTCAAGCGATTACGCAATTGACTATAACGCAGGTGCATGCCTTGTTTTAGCAGTGATGGCTCTAGTATGGTGTGCTGACTCTGGCGCTTACTTTGCAGGCAGATTCTTAGGTAAACACAAGATGTTACCTAACGTAAGCCCTAAAAAGACTGTTGAAGGTTTAGCAGGTGGCATTATCACCGCTCTAATTGGCTTATATATCTTTGATAAATTAGGCTGGTTCGGTCAGTATTCTCAAAAGCAGTGGGTATTAGTTATCGCTGCTGTAATCACCATTATCTTCTCAGTAATTGGTGATCTTGTAGAGAGTATGTTCAAGCGTTTAGCTGGTATTAAAGATTCAGGCAAAATCTTCCCAGGCCACGGCGGTATGTTAGACCGTATTGATTCACAGCTAGCTGCTGTACCTGTATTTTTAACTATGGTTTGGCTATTTAGCGGAGAGCTATTCTAATTATGCGTAATGTTACCTTATTAGGTGCCACAGGCTCTATTGGAACATCAACTTTAGATGTGTTAAGACGCCATAAAGATGAATTTAAACTTCATGCTGTAGCTGCGTCTTCATCTGTGGATAAAATGGTAGCAATCGTTCAGGAATTTAAACCTGAACGTGTAGCCATGCATAATGAAAAAAGCGCTCAGGAGCTTAATCAAAAACTTAAAGATTTAGGCTTATATGCTGAGGTTTTAGCTGGAGCTTGTGGTGTTGAAGAGGTAGCAGGCGACGGTGCTGCTGATGTTGTAGTAGGCGCAATCGTTGGTGCTGCAGGTCTTAAACCTGTAATTGCAGCTGTAAAAACTGGCTGTGTTATTGCTCTTGCGAACAAAGAAGCATTAGTGATGTCAGGTCAGATCTTCTTTGAAGCTGTTAAAAAGTACGGCGCTAAGGTATTACCTGTAGACAGTGAGCACAGTGCAATCTTTCAGTGCTTACCATATGAAGCTCAAATCAATTTAGGTTACTGTGACTTAAAACAGGCTAACGTTAATAAGATTTTACTTACAGGCTCAGGCGGTCCATTCAGAGACTCACCTTTAGAGTCATTAAAGACAGTAACTGCAGCTCAGGCTATTGCTCATCCTGTATGGTCTATGGGACCTAAGATCTCTGTAGATTCAGCTACTATGATGAACAAAGGCTTAGAATTCATCGAAGCAAGATATCTTTTCAATGCAACTGATGATGATATCAAAGTTGTAATTCATCCACAGTCTGTAATTCACTCAATGGTGTCATTTACAGATGGCGCCATCCTAGCTCAATTAGGACAGCCTGATATGAGAACTCCTATTGCTGTAGCTTTAGGCTTCCCTCAGAGACTGACCTCAGGTGTGGATATGCTCGATTTTGAAAAGTTATCAGAGCTTACCTTTAGATCACCTGATTTTGTGCGTTACCCATGCTTAAAGCTTGCTATGCAGGCAAGTAAATCAGGTCAGGGGGCTACCACCTGTCTTAATGCTGCAAACGAAGTAGCAGTTGATGCTTTCTTACATAACCAGATTGCTTATCTTGATATTGCAAAAGTTGTAGATGGTGTCTTGCAAAAGGCAAATGTAGGTTCTTTATCAAGTATTGACGAAGTCTTAGAGACAGACAGAAAAGCAAGAGAAATTGCTAAATCAATCGTAGGAGCTATTTAATGTTAGGTATTCTAGGTGGTCTGTTTTATTTTTTGATTGCTTTGGGAATACTTGTAACTATTCACGAGTTAGGCCACTTTTTAGCAGCTAAAGCTTGTGGTGTAAAAGTTCTTAGATTTTCATTAGGATTTGGTCCGATCCTCTTTAAGAAAAAGGGCAAAGACAACTGTGAGTATGCCGTAAGTGCTATCCCTTTAGGTGGATATGTAAAGATGGAAGGCGAGAATACTCCGGTTGAAGACAAGAGCTCATTACCAGAAGGTTCATACAAGTCAAAAAAAGTTTGGCAAAGAGCCATTATTATCTTTGCTGGCCCCTTCTTTAATCTGGTACTAGCAGTACTTTTATTTACCTATATCAATATGTCAGGTATCACTCAACTCTCACCAGTTGTAGGTGATGTAAAACCTGATTCAATAGCTTATACCTCTGGCTTTCAAGATTACGACTTAATCGAAGATATTAACGGTAAAGATATCACCTCATGGAAAGATGTGATGTACGAGTTAGTAGAGATCATGGGCTCAAGCACTCCAGCATCTGTTACTGTATCTTCAGATTTAGGTACCGGTCAAAAGAGAGTTCTGTCATTAGATGCAAGTTCTATCGTTTTAAACAGAAACGAATCTCCAATTAAAAAGGTTGGTCTTGAGCCATGCATTGGCAAGATTAAGACAACTTTAGCCATGGTAGAGCCAGGCTCACCTGCTCAAAAAGCATCATTAAAGAAAGGTGATGAGATTGAAAAGGTAAATGGAGTAGAGGTAACTTCATGGTTCCGTATTGTAGACATGATCCATGATTCTAACGGCGCTCCATTGAATCTTGTGGTAAAAAGAGATGGCTCTTTATACCAGACAACTGTTATTCCTGAGAACAAGTACTCTGAAAAGACTAAACAGACTGTACCTTATGTAGGTATTGCTCCAGAGTATGAGCCAATACCAAGCCTTAGAAAGACTACTAAATATGGTCTAGTCGATGGCATGATTAAAGCTGTAGCAGATTCTGCTTCAATGGCAAAGCTTGTTTTAGTATCTACTTATAAACTGGCAAATGGCACTATTTCAGCTGACAATATCTCAGGTCCTATAGCAATTGCTCAGGGCGCAAAAGAGAGTGCAAGTTTCGGTTTTAAAATCTTTATAAGTTTTTTAGCTGCTATTAGTGTAAACTTAGGTATTCTCAATTTGATGCCAATTCCAGTTTTAGATGGCGGTCAGCTTTTATTTTTGGCTTATGAAGCAATAATGCGTAAAGAGCCTAGTGCAAGAACCCAGATGGTTCTTACATCATTTGGCGCAGCAATACTGCTGACAATGATGATTTTTGCAGTATTTAATGATATCAAAGGTTTTTAGATAGCTGATTTATCATCGAACCTTAAAAAAACAGACTTTAAAAGCTGTTTTTTTGAGATTTTTTTGTTATTTTAGCTAGGCAAGTTCAAAATCACTTAAACAAACAGTTTGGTTTTACAATGAAAAGAAGAACTTTTATTAAGACAGCAGCCTTAAGTGCAGCAGTTGCAGCAGCAATTGCAACTCCTCAAGCAGTAAGTGCTGCAGGTGATCCGGTTATTTCTAACATTCAGATCCGTGGTCTGAATCGTGTGTCAAAAGGTGCAGTTTTATTAGCATTGCCTGTTAAAGAAGGCGATGTAATGACACCTCAAAATACCGCTCTGGCTATGCAGCAGTTATATGCAACAGGCGATTTTGATGATGTTAAGCTGTCACGTGATGGTGACACTTTCATTGTTACCGTAAAAGAAAGACCTACCATTGGTGCTGTTGACTTCTCTGGTAATAACAATATCAAAAAAGAAGATCTTGAAAAGATCATCAATCAGCAGGGTATCCGCGTAGGCGAAGCTTTAAATACTCAATCTCTAAATCAGATCCAAAAATCTTTAGAGGATTTCTACCATTCATCAGGTATGTACCAAGCTAAGGTAAATACCGTGATCACTCAGTTACCTAGAAACCGTGTGGATATTAAGATTGAAATCACCGAAGGTAAGGCTGCTGAAATTCAGCAGATTAACATCGTAGGTAACAAATCTTTTGATGAAGATGTGCTGTTAGCTCAGATGCAGTTACGTGATGATGTTCCTTGGTGGAACTTCATGGCTAACCAGAGATTTAACGGTCAGAAATTCCGTGCAGACTTGGAAGCATTAAAGACCTTCTATATGGATAGAGGTTTTGTGAACTTCAAAGTTGATTCAACCTCAGTTGAACTTACCCCTGATAGAAAAGGTATTTACTTAACTATCGCTATTGATGAAGGTGAACGTTATAAGGTTCATTCATTCTCAGTTCGCGGTGATACCTTAAAGTATGGCGCTGAATTAAATGAAGCTATTACCTTACATGAAGGTGAAATTTACAATCAGCGTCGTGTAACCGAGAACGAAAAGACCTTAGCTTCTATCTTAGGTAAATACGGTTATGCAAACTCTGAGGTTAAGGCATTCCCAATTTACAATGATAAAGAGAAGACTGTTGATTTAAACTTCAACGTAAATCCAGGCTCTCGTGTTCATGTATCACAGGTTCTAATTACCGGTAATGATTCTACCGATGATACCGTAATCAGACGTGAATTAAGACAGATGGATGGCTCATGGTTATCATCTGAAGCTATTGAAGTATCAAAGACCAGATTAAATCGTACCGGTTACTTTGAGACTGTGGATGTAACCACAGAGAACGTTGGTGCAACTGATGATACTGTTAACGTCAACACCAAGGTTAAAGAGCGTCCTACAGGTTCTATCTCAGGTGGTATTGGTATTGGTACTGACTCAGGTTTAACCATTCAGGCAAGTATCTCTCAGAACAACCTCTTTGGTTGGGGTACAAGAGCAAACATTACCTCTTATGAGAACGACTATAGAAAACATATGGAAATTGGTTATACCGATCCATACTTTACTGTAGATAACGTAAGCTTAGGTGGCAGATTATACTTAGATAAGTATGATGGTGATGATGACGATGATGTTGTAGATTACACCAACCATACTTATGGTGCTACCTTCAACCTAGGTTACCCAATTTCTGAAAACTGGTTTGTTAACTACAATTTAGGTATTGAGAAGTCAAAGATTAAGAATAACGGTACTCGTTTCGAGCAGTCTGATGTGTTCTTTAGTATGTATTCAAAGGATGCTACCCGTTCTGTTAACTTCTTAGACTACAAGTTAGGTTTTGATATTACTCATAACAGTCTTGATAAAGGTGTGTTCCCTACATCAGGTAATAAGCAGACAGTATCTTTAACTGCTACTACACCTAATTCAGATATGCACTATTACAAGGCTACTGCTGAAACCTACCATTACTTCCCAATTGATATGTACCATGAGTACGTATTCACCGTTCGCGGTCGAATCGGTTATGGTAATGGTTACAGATCAAAGAATGGCGTAAGAGAAATTCTTCCATTCTTCGATAACTTCTCATTAGGTGGTTCAGAGTGGATGAGAGGCTTTAGCCGTAACTCAATCGGTCCACGTGCACTATATAAGTATCCATTTGCTGATAGTTATTATGAGTCATCAACCTCAGTTGGTGGTAACGCATTCTGGACAGCTACAGCTGAATTTGTAATTCCAACCCCATTAGTAGCAGAAGCTTATAAGAGCAGCGTAAGATCAGCTGTATTCTTTGATGCTGGTGCTCTATGGGATACCCGTTCAAAGATGTACACTGTTGATTACTCAGATCCTGGTAAATACCGTACTTCTATAGGTTTTGCTTTAACATGGATGTCTCCTATGGGACCTCTATCATTTAACCTAGCTAAAGCAATTAAGAAGTATGACGGTGATGATACTCAGCAGTTCAATTTCAACATCGGAAGCAGTTTCTAAAACTAGGAGTATAAAATGTTAAAAAAGTTATTATTAGCATCTGCAATTTCTATGGCTTTAATTTCAACCTCAACTTATGCAGCAGATGCTGCTGATGCAGGTAAGACAGAGCAGGCAGCTAAGAAGTCAGCAACCAATATTGCAGTTGTAAATCTCCGTTTAATCATGGCAGAGCTTCCACAGGCTAAGGCTGAGTCTGAGGCTATGCAGAAGGAATTCGGTCCTCGTTCTGAAGAGTTACAGAAAATCCAGCAGGAAGGCGCTAAGTTAGAAGCTGAATTACAGAAGTCACAGGGCGACAAGGCAACTGAGCTTCAGCGTAAATTAGCAAAATTAAAGGCAGATTACGACTTAAAGGGCCAGGCTTTACAGGAAGACTCTCAGAAGAGACAGCGTGAAGCTGAGATGAAGCTAGGCAAGTTAATCCAGACTGCTATTGATAGAATCGCAAAAGAGCGTGGTATCGAGTTAGTAGTTCGTGGTGAGTCAGTTGTATTTGCTTCAGATGCTGTTGATATTTCTGAGGAAGTTATCGCAAGAGCTTCAAAGCTAAAGCCAGCTAAGAAAGAGAACAAAGACAATAAAGACAACAAGGATAGCAAGAAATAATTAACAGGAATTAATCTATGCTGTTAAAAGATATTGCAGAGAAACTTGGTGCAAAGCTAATTGGCAATGGCGAGATTGAAATTACTCATGTTGCCAATTTAAAGACTGCAAAAGAAAAAGAAATCAGCTTTTTATCAGATCCTAAATACAGAGCTGTATTAAGCGAATCTCACGCTGGTGCTGTGATCTTAAAAGAAGAAGATGTACCACACGCTAAATGCGCTGTATTGGTAATGAAGGATCCTTATGTAGGCTTTGCTAAAGTTGCTCAGTTATTAGATACAACCCCTGCTATTGCCAAAGGTGTAGACAGCTCTGCTGTGATCTCTCCTGAGGCTACAATTGGTAAGAATGTATCTATTGGACCTAATGTCAACATTCAAGCAGGTGCTGTAATTGGAGATAACGTTCAATTAGGCGCTAATGTTGTAATCGGTCCTAAAGCAAAAGTTGGCAATAACACAAAGCTGTATCCTAATGTTAGCCTTTACCATGATTGTGTAATTGGTGACAACTGCTTAGTTCAGTCAGGAACTGTAATTGGCGGTGACGGTTTTGGTTATGCGAATGAACGTGGTGAGTGGATTAAGATCCCTCAGACTGGCCGTGTAGTAATCGGCAACAGAGTTGAAATCGGTGCTTGTACCTGTATCGACCGTGGTGCTATTGATGATACCGTTATTGAAGATAACGTAATTATTGATAACCTCTGCCAGATTGCTCATAACGTTCATATTGGCTATGGAACAGCAGTTGCAGGTGGTACCACCTTTGCCGGTTCTGTAACCATCGGAAAATACTGTATAATTGGCGGTACTTCTGTATTTAATGGTCATATTAGCATCTGTGATGGTGTAACCATCAGCGGTATGTGTATGGTAATGCGTTCTATTGACAAGCCAGGTATCTATTCATCAGGTATTCCTGCTCAGACCAATAAGGAATGGCGTATTACTGCAGCAAGAACTCTACATATTAACGAAATGTATCATCGTTTATCTGCTCTTGAGGAACAGGTAGAGTCTTTGACCAAGCAATTAAAGCAATAAAATAGAAAAGGTGATTAAATGACTGATACTGTAGAAAATAAGCATACATTAGATGTTGAGCAGATCATGGCTCTGTTACCACACAGATATCCATTTTTAATGATCGACAGAGTTGTAGACTATTCAATTACCGAAGAGCACAAAACTTTAAGAGCAATTAAGAACATTACTTTTAATGAGCCTTTCTTCCAGGGCCATTTCCCAGGCAAGCCAATTTTACCTGGTGTGCTGATTTTAGAGGCTATGGCTCAGGCTACCGGTATCTTAGCTTTTACCATGGTTGGTAAGCCAAACGATGGTGAGTTATATTATTTTGCTGCAATCGATCATGCTCGTTTCAAGAGACCAGTAGTACCTGGTGATCAGCTAGTTCTTGATGTTGAATACTTCAAGGAAAAGCGTGGTATTGCTTCATTTAGCGGTGTTGCAAGTGTAGATGGCAAGGTAGTTTGCACAGCTGATTTAATGTGCGCTAAACACTAATCATCAAAAGGTAAAAGACATTGACTCAAGCTACAGGAATTATTGATCCAATCGCAAAAATTGGACCAGACGTAAAGTTAGGTAAGAATGTTACCATTCGCGAGAATGTAATCATTGAGGGTGATGTTACTGTAGGTGATGACTGCATATTTGAACCTTTTTGTGTAGTACGTGGTCCAACCACAATCGGTAAAGGAAATCACTTTTACCAGTTTTGCTCAATCGGTGAAGGTTGTCAGGATCTAAAGTATGCAGGTGAACCTACAACATTAACTATTGGCGATTACAACGTTATCCGTGAGCATTGCTCAATGCACAGAGGTACTGTACAGGGTAGAGGTACTACTACTGTAGGTTCACATAACCTGTTCATGATCAACACTCACGTTGCACACGATTGCATTATTGGCGATCATTGCATTTTCTCAAACAATGCAACTCTAGCAGGTCACGTAACTATCGATGACTATGTTGTATTTGGTGGTTTAGCTGCAATTCACCAGTTTGGTCGTGTAGGTTGTCATGCTATGGTTGGCGGTATGGCTGCATTGAATATGGATGTTCCTCCATATGTGATGGCAGCAGGTCACTATGCTAAACCTTTTGGTATTAACAAAGTTGGTCTACAGCGTCGTGGTTTCTCAAAAGAAGCTATCTCAGCAATCTTCCAGGCTTATATGTTCTTATACAAGAAGAGCTTAACCTTAGAAGAGGCTTTAGTTGAAATTGAGAAATTAGCTAAAGAGCACAGTGAAGTTCAGCCATTAGTTGACTTCTTAAAGCAGGACGGAAGAGGAATCATTCGCTAATGCTGGCTAATGCAAATCCACATCTTTACGCTTTAATTGCAGGTGAACCTTCAGGTGATACTTTAGGTTCTGGCCTTATCATGGCTATTAAAAGACGTGATCCTTTGGCTCAATTCATAGGAATTGGTGGACCAAAGATGATCCATCAGGGCCTGCGTTCATCTGCAAATATGGAAGATTTAGCAGTAATGGGACTTACAGAAGTTCTGCTAAAGCTTCCTAAGATCCTAAAAATCAGATCAAAAGCTGTAAAGAACATCATTGAAGCAAAGCCATGTGTCTTTATAGGTATTGATTTACCTGACTTTAACTTATATGTTGAAGAAAGAGTAAAGAAAGCTGGAATTCCAACTGTTCACTATGTAAGCCCATCAGTTTGGGCTTGGAGAGAGAATCGCGTTAAGCGTATTCAGAACGCCTGTGACGAGATTTTAGCTCTACTTCCTTTTGAAAAGAACTGGTATGCTCAACGTGGTATTCACTGTACCTATGTAGGTCATACCTTAGCAAATTCAATCCCACTTGCCGTATCTCAATCTCAGTGCAGAGAGAGAATTAACCTGTTCAAGACAAGCGTAGAGCCTGTCAAAGGTAAGGTAATGGGAATTCTGCCAGGCTCTAGAAAGGGTATCATCACTAAGATGTTACCTATCTATGCTCACGCAGCAAGAATTATTAAGAAAAAACTTCCAGACACTGTCTTCATTTGCACAGTGCCAAGCTATAAACAGGCAACTTTAATTAAAGATCTCTGGCTTGAAGTTGCACCTGATTTATCTATAACTGTCTTTGTAGGCAACACTCAAGATGTGATTGCATCATCAGATGCTGTGCTCTTAACCTGTGGCACTATTGCACTTGAAACCATGCTTTTAAAGACACCATTTGCTGTTGCATATAAGGTAAGCCCACTCTCAGCATTTATTGCAAGACGCTTACTTAAGATTGATACATACTCTCTACCAAATTTAATTGCAGGTAGAAAGATTGTTAAAGAATTCATTCAGGAAGATTGCACTAGCGCAGCTCTAGCCGATGAGATGCACAAGCTTCTTATCTACGATAACATCCTCATGAAAAAAGAGTTTGAGGATATTCACAAGAGCATGCGTTGTAACTCTGATGAGTTAGCATGCGAGGCTGTATTTAAGGTTATTCACAGAAGCTGTGAAGACAATTCAACCTTAGAGAGTACTGCTCAGATTGAAAGTGCTGAATTTGAAAGTGCTCAGGTTGAAAATGGCAATGCAACTGAGAACCAGAATAACAGTCAGAACGTATCATCAGAGCAGGATGCAAATCCTCAAGCAACCAGCATTCAAGCAAGTAGTGCTCAAGCAATTAACTCTAATGAGTTAAAGCAAGATCAAAATTAAGTAGTAATTTACATCTACAGAAATTAACATGGCTAAAAAGATAGTCTTTGAACCTTTTGTTTACCCCGTTGATCCAACTGTATTTAAGGTTTGCGGTGCCGATGAGGCAGGTCGCGGACCTTTAATGGGTAACGTGGTTGCAGCCTGTGTGGTTTTAGATCCTAACAATCCTATTGCAGGATTAAATGACTCTAAGCAGTTATCTGAAAAGAAAAGAGATGCTCTAGAGCCTCTTATCAAAGAAAAAGCTCTCGCTTACGGCATCGGTCAGTGCACTCCTCAAGAAATCGACGAAATGAATATTTTAAATGCTTCTCTTGAGGCTATGAAAAGAGCTTATGAGAACATGGCTTTAAAGTGCGATTTAATCTTAGTGGACGGCAACAAGACCATCAAGAATATTGAGATTAAATGTGAAGCGGTAGTAAAGGGGGATGCTCGTGTAGCTGAGATTGCTGCAGCATCTATTCTTGCAAAGGTAGAACGTGACCGACAGATGTATGAGCTTGATAAGCAGTATCCAGAGTACCAGTTTGCAAAGCACAAAGGCTATCCTACAAAGTTGCATTTAGAACTCTTAAATGAGCTCCCTGTTATTTCATGCTATAGAAAAACCTATGGTCCTGTAAGAAAGGTCTTAGAGGCAAAAAATCAAAATCTTGGTAATTCTACTGACTCTCTTGAGTCATTACTGTAGAACTTTTGTCTAAATTCAGCTTTTGTAGTAAAATTGAACGATTGACTAATAGGAAAACCTGTGAGGTTAAATCCAACGTGATGAATATTAATTATCTAGAATTCGAGCAGCCAATTGCAGATCTGCTAGCTCATATTGAAGAATTAAAAAGACTTAGCGCTGATTCAAGCTCAGGAGTTGATCTAACTTCAGAACTAAATCAGTTAGAGAAGAAAAATCTTGAGTTGACCAAAAAGATTTTCTCTTCATTAAGCGATTGGCAGATTTCTCAGCTGTCAAGACATCCAATGCGTCCATACACCTTAGACTACATTCAGAGAATTTTTACAGATTTCCATGAATTAGCAGGTGATAGAGCATTTGCTGATGATAAGGCAATCGTTGGTGGTTTAGCTCGCTTAAATGGTAGACCTGTTATGGTAATCGGTCATCAGAAAGGCCGTGATACCAAAGAGCGTACCTTAAGAAACTTTGGTATGCCTCGTCCTGAAGGCTATCGTAAAGCAATGCGTTTGATGAAGCTTGCTGAAAGATTTGGTATGCCTGTAATTACCTTTATTGACACTCCAGGTGCATATCCAGGTGTTGGTGCTGAAGAGCGTTCACAGGCTGGTGCTATTGCTGAGAGCTTAAAGTTAATGTCTGATCTTACTGTGCCAGTAGTTTGCACTGTAATCGGCGAAGGTGGTTCAGGCGGTGCTTTAGCTATCGGTGTAGGTGACAGAGTAAATATGTTGGAGTACTCAACCTACTCTGTAATTTCACCTGAAGGCTGTGCTTCTATTCTATGGAAATCAGCTGATAAGGCTCCTTTAGCTGCTGAAGCTATGAACATTACAGCTCACCGCATCAAGGACTTAGGTTTAATTGATAACGTTGTAAAAGAGCCACTAGGTGGTGCACATCGTAACTACGATGAGATGGCAGAAAATCTAAAACAGCGTATTGAAACTGATTTAGCTGAGTTATCAGGTATTTCTGCTGACAGAATCGTTGAACAGCGTTATTCTCGTTTAATGAAGTACGGATATTGCTAAAAGAAAAAGCTCTGCAAGTTGTAAATGAGCTTGCAGATAAAATTATTCATACTGTGGCACCATGCAGATTGGTCGTAGGCTTATCTGGTGGTGCCGATTCAACTTTAGCACTAATAGTCGGTAAGGCTGTTACAGTTAAAGATCCTCGCTACTCTCTTCTTGCAGTTCATTGCATCCATGGTTTAGATGCCGATGATCCTGTTTGGCTTGCTCACTGTCAAAAGCTCTGTAAAAAAGTAGATGCTCCTTTGGTAACTCCGAAGCTACATATTGTCTATGGTAATGGCAGATCACCTGAGGAAGTCTCTCGTGCTGAAAGATATAACGCCTTATTTACTAATGCTAAAGACAATGGTGTATTGCTCTTAGGTCATCAGGCAGATGATCAGGTAGAGAACTTTTTATTGGCTCTAAAGCGTGGTTCTGGTCCTTATGGCTTATCTGGAATGAGCTTTTATATTGAGGATAACCGAGGCAGGATATTAAGACCGTTACTAGAGTATACCAAGCACGAGATCATCGAGATCATTGAAGCTTTAGGTTACGATCACGTCTTTGATATTTCTAATACCTATTTAAAATTTGAAAGAAATTTCATGAGATTAAAGGTGTTGCCTTTATTAAGGGAACGCTTCAATGGTATTGATGGCTCTATCTTAAGAAGCGCTAAGCTGTGCTCTTATGAACATGATTTAGCAATGCGCTATGCTAAAGAAAAGTATGTTGAAGCCTTTGATAAAGACAACCTGCGTCTTGATATCAGCAAGTTTGACGTAAATGATACAGCGCTTGCTACCTGTATCATAAGACTATTCTTAAATGAAAAGACTCTAATGCCTCCTGAGTACAATCAGGTTCAAGAGACCTTAAGATTGTGTCAAAGTACAGCTGATCAGCATGGAGACATCCTTTTAGGCGATTACTCAGTAAAGCGCTTTAAGCATTATTTATATCTTGTAAAAAAGCTTGAATTACCTCAAAAGAAGTCCTATCCCTTAAAGAAAGGGGAGCGCTTAAGACTAGGTAGTTTTGAGTATTCACTAGATAATGACTTTGTAAAAGATGAGGTCATTCTTGATTTTAACTACACTGGTAGTAGTAAATTAAAGCCTCTAACAAGATCTCACAGTAGAGAGATTAAAAAACTCTTTGGTGAGTACGAAGTACCTGCATGGTTACGTGGCGTTCATTGCTTAGTAAAAGACCGTGACACCGATGGTGTAATTGCTTTTGGCGATCTCTTTATAACCTCAGATTATCCTTCAAAAGCTAAGCTCTCTCCTTTGAAGATCACTCTTAAAGATTAGTCTTATGAACTCTCTCTAGTAGTTCATTTCCTGAATATATAAAAAAAGAGCCTGATGAACATTTTGTCATCAGGCCTTTTAGGAAATAAATAATGAAAAAAGTCACCAGCTTGAAGAATTCCTAACTGATATACCTCTTAGAGTACTGTTCTATCAATAAGTTCAAAATAATTTCAAATTTTTTATCCTGAGGTAAAAAAACTGATAAGTATGATTCATTTTTCGATAATGAAAGGAAAACTCAACGTCTTTTTGCTGACAGCAGTATAGGCTACTAGAAAAAAAGAGCCCGATAAACATCTCGTTATCGGGCCTTTTGAGGAAAATATATAATGAAAAAAGTCACCAGCATTGAAGAAATCTTAACTGATATACTACTTAGAGTGCATTAATCTTAAAAAGTTCAAAAAATTTTTGCATTTTTTCAAAAATATTAATGACTTATTCTGAAAGTCTTATCTGTAGCCAAATTAAGGTTCATTTATAAAAGTTTTTTTCTAAAAAGTTCGAGTTTAAAGTTCAGCTTATAAAAAGTAGAGCACAGATAAAAAAAGAGCCCAATAACTTTTTATTGGGCCTTTTGAGGAAAATATATAATGAAAAAAGTCACCAGCTTGAAGAAATCTTAACTGATATACTTCTTAGAGTGCCTTGATTTAAAAAAGTTCAAAAAATTTTCGATTTTTTCAAATATTTTTTTTATTTGCCTCATTATTCTTAAAATAAGATCTCATTTTTACTTGCAATACTTTGCAATTTTGTTGATTTACAAGCATTTAATCAAATTTAGACCTAAAATACACGACCGTTTGGAAAGCGTTGTTAAAACTATTACATTATCGTTATCAAAAGATCTCTGATCACATTTCTCTTAACAATAATCATTCCTTTTAGCAAAGTTTTGATTAAGCTAAGTTTTTATTCACTTTTTACTGTGACTGTATTTGCATATATAGGGATTTATCCCTTAGAAAGGCAAATTATCACCTAAAATATAAAACTAGGTATGCGTACCTATTGTTATCGACTAACGTTGGTCAACGTAAGCAGGATGGTGTCATGAATCGGTTTTGCATGAATTTATTAAAAGTTATCTCTCTATCTTTAGGACTTACTGTAACTTCATGTTATGCAATATCGAATATCAATGTTTACTATTACAATGGTAATGACAATTACATCAATCTTTTTGCCAGATTTTTAGGCAAACTCTCCGAAAGATCTCCTTTGAACTTCAAGTTTTATGATGCTCAAAATCGTCATCAAGAACAGTTAGAAAATATTATTACTGGGCTTTATTCTGGATCGCCTGCCATAGTGAATCTTGTGGATGTAAATGATGCACCTAAGGTTTTAGAAGCAGCTAAAGATTCTGGTAGTAAAGTAGTCTTTGTTAATAGATTACCTGCTGACTCAGCTCTAGCAAGCTATGATGACTGTTGGTATGTAGGTGTTAATTCAGAGCAATCCGGTGTCTTTATTGCTGATGAAATCGATGACTACTTTAAGACTGTAAGTCACTATGATAAGAATAAAAACGGTCAGTTAGATATGGTCATCCTACAAGGAGAGAAATTCCACCAAGATACCTTTAACCGAACAGTAATGACCGTAACTAAGTTAAAGGAAAAAGGTTATCCTCTTAATATCATTTCTAAAAACTATGACAATTGGGATCGTAATAATGCAAAACAGGATCTTTTAAAACAGATCGATCTTGTGGGCATAAGCAATATTGAAATTGTCGTAGCCAATAATGATGCTATGGCTCTAGGAGCGTTAGACGCTCTAAAGAGTCTTGGTTATAACACCGACGTAAAAGATAAAGAGCACTATATTCCAGTCTTTGGAGTAGATGGTTTACCTGAAATGTTAAAAGAGGTAGAAGCAGGTCGTGCCACAGGAACTCTATTCTCAGATTTTTCTGCATTAGCTAAAGTATGTTATGAAATTGCAACATCTGATGCCCAGACTGACGAGGAAGTAACTCAACTTGTTTGGTACAAGACAGAGAATCATAAGACCTTACTTCCTTACATCAAGATAGCATCATTTAAAAACTACATGAAGCAAAAATACACTCCGCCTTACAAAAGATAGGTATCAACCCCAAAGTAGATAGCACCGAAAAAAGTAAAAAAAAAACCTAGCAGAGCTAGGTTTATTATGGGATGTAAAATTATTTGTGGTTAACCACTTTATATTCCTTAGAGTGATCTACTTTTAAAAAGTTCAAACAAATGTCAAAAATAATGCAAAATGAAAAAATTTGAAAAAAAGCTATTGATTTAATGTAATTTTAAGGTTAGCATAGACTAACACGAGTTAACCAAAACTAATTACGTTAGTTAGGCAAGCAAATGACTCGTTTGCATGTGTTCTAAAAAGGTGGTACGCCTTTTCTTTTGCGGTTTTGAGAAATGCGCTCAAAACCGCTTTCTTTTTTCAGATCATAAACTTTCTAATAATTCTTAAAGTTGACTGTATGACATAGCTTTTCAAGTGCTGATTTGTTCAAATGTCAGAGATGGTAATAAGACAGAGGGGATAATTGATTTGAAGAAAGTAAAAGTTCTTAAGGTGTTATGGTGTAGCAGAGAGGTATAAGCGAGGAGTGTTATATCGGAATGGGAAAAGATAACGGTCTTAAAAGGCCATAAAAAAACCTCGCATAGCGAGGCTTTTCTATCAGCTGTCTGAAGACTAGTTCATAGCCTTGATTGAAGCTGCTAACTTGCTCTTATGACGAGCAACTTTGTTCTTGTGAACAAGACCCTTGCATGCAGCACGGTCTAAAACTGGCTCAGCAACTGCAAATGCATTCTTTGCAGCTTCTTTGTCACCAGACTCAACAGCTTTTAAAACATTCTTGATTAAAGTGCGCATCTTTGAACGTGCAGCTACGTTATGCTGACGTGCTTTCTCGGAAATAACAACGCGCTTCTTTGCAGACTTAATATTAGGCACAAATAGCTCCTGAATTCTTAAACAATTGCCACTTTCCGTCATGATGTGGCACATAATCGCTGTATTCTAACAATTTTTTTTACAAAATTAAAGTAGAACACCATAATTTGCGCGTTATTTTACATCACTTTTATAAAACAACAACACAAAAGTACGGTAATCTTCTATATCTTTTTGTTTTTAAAGTATTTTATTCAAAGAAATTAAAACTGTTAAGAAAGGTGCTTTTAGGCTATAATTACTCATTCTATGGGCTTTTGAACCTGTTTGTTTTTAGAAAATCTAATAAGTTTTATTTTAAGGATCACCAATGCGTTTAATCCGTTGTTTGTCAGATTTTAAAGGTACACCAAATGGTGTTGCCTTAGCTATCGGCAATTTTGACGGATTTCATAAAGGTCATCAGGCAGTTATCGAATGCATGAAAGAGAAAGCTAGAAAGCTTGATCTAGTGCCAGCTGTCATGATCTTTGAACCGCAACCATTAGAATTCTTTTCTAAAGATAAATCTCCAGCTCGTTTATATTCTTTAAGAGATAAACTTCAAGCTCTTGAAGTAGCTGGTGTAAAGATCGTTTTTTGTATGAAGTTTAATGCTGCTTTTGCAGCATTATCTGCAAGAGAATATGTAATCGATCTTTTATACAAAAAGCTTCAGGTTAAGAGTGTAACTGTAGGCTCTCTGTTTAATTTTGGAGAGGGTGGAAAGTACACTATTGATGATCTTAAAAAGTTAGGTTCAGAAGTAGGAATGGAAGCTAGTGCTATAGACGGCGTATTGCTCAATCACGAGCGAATCTCTAGCACTAAGATACGAGAATATCTGTTTCATGGTCAGCTTGATCTAGCTAAAGAAGCTTTGGGTAGATACTATTCCATGTCAGGCATTGTCGTTCATGGAAATCAAATTGGACGAAATTTAGGTTTCCCTACAGCTAATGTGAATATTAACCGTAGAATTTCACCTCTAAGAGGTGTTTACGCTGTAAAAGTTCTGTCTAAAGTATCTCTTTATGATGGAATGGCAAACGTAGGTTACAGACCTACTGTAGTAGCAGGGCAGAACAAGGCTCTGCTTGAGGTAAATTTATTCAATTTCAAACAGGATCTGTACGGAGAGAGCATTAGAGTTTTCTTTATCAGTAAGATCCGTGATGAAGTAAAGTTTTCAAATATTGAAGTTTTGCAAGAACAGCTTTTAGCTGATAAAGAAAAGGCAAAAGAGATCCTTGCAAAACATAGTAACGAAGAATTTTAAATTATTGTTTTTGGTAGATTGGAAAAATGGCTGATTACAAAAGTACTTTAAACCTTCCTAATACCGCATTTCCAATGCGTGGTAATTTAGCTCAGCGTGAGCCTGGTATGTTACAGGACTGGGAGAAGCGTTGTCTTTATAAGAAGATCCGCACTGCAAGAGCAGGTGCAAATATGTTTATTCTGCATGATGGTCCTCCATATGCAAACGGCAATATTCATATTGGTCACTCAATTAACAAGGTATTAAAGGACATTATTGTAAAGTCAAAGACTCTATCTGGCTTTGATTCTCCATATGTTCCAGGTTGGGACTGTCATGGTCTTCCAATCGAGGTTAAAGTTGAAAGCTTAATCGGTAAGCCAGGCGTTAAAGTTGATGCAGCAACCTTCAGAAAAGAGTGCCGTAAGTATGCACAGAGCCAGGTTGACGGTCAGAGAAAAGATTTCAAGCGTCTAGGTGTTTTAGGTGATTGGGATAATCCATACCTGACCATGAACTACAAGACCGAAGCTGATACCTTAAGATGTTTAGGTAAGGTTATTGCAAATGGTCACTTCGTACGTGGTCTAAAGCCTGTTTATTGGTGTATGGACTGTCAGTCAGCATTAGCTGAAGCTGAAGTTGAGTACGCTGATGTTAAATCCGATTCTATCTATGTTCGTTTTGCAAGCACTGATGATGACAAGGTATTAGCTACTTTCAATGCTCAGGGAAAGGGCGAAGGTCCTATCTCATGCGTAATTTGGACTACTACTCCATGGACTTTACCTGCTAACAGAGCTATCTGTATGAACGAGCAGTTAAAGTACGTTCTAGTACAGGTTAAGACCGATAAAGGCGCAGAGCGTTTCATCATGGCAGCAGATCTTGTAGAGACTGTGATGAAAGAGTGCGGTATCGAAGAGTACTCTGTTTTAGGTGACGAAGTTTCAGGTAAGGCTTTAGAGTTACAGAAATTCCATCACCCATTCTTAAACTTTGATGTTCCAGTAATTTTAGGTGCTCACGTAACCCTAGAAGCTGGTACTGGCTGTGTTCACACCGCAGGTGGTCATGGTCTAGACGACTATAACGTTTCTGTTAAATACGGTTTAGAGATTTACAACCCAGTAGGTCCTGATGGCTGCTTTAAGGATGACGTTGAGTACTTTGCAGGTCTTAACGTATTAAAGGCAAATCCTAACGTAATTGAAGTTCTAAAAGAGAAAGGTGCTTTAGTAAAACTAAAGGTAATCTCTCACAGCTACCCACACTGCTGGCGTCATAAGACCCCTGTAATCTTCAGAGCAACTCCACAGTGGTTCATTTCAATGGATGCTAAGGGCTTACGTGCAAGATCTTTAGAAGAAATCAAGAAGACCAAGTGGATCCCTGCATGGGGCCAGAACCGTATTGAAGCAATGGTAAAACAGCGTACTGACTGGTGTATTTCTCGTCAGAGAACTTGGGGTATGCCATGTGCTGTTTTAATCAACAATGAGACTAATGAGATCCATCCTGATACACCAGCAATCATCGAGAAGGTTGCTAAGGCTGTTGAAAAAGATGGTATTCAGGCATGGTGGGATCTTAAGGTTGAAGATCTGATTGGTCCTGAAGAGGCTAAAAACTATCACAAAGATCCAAACACTCTAGACGTTTGGTTCGACTCAGGTTCAACTCACTTCTCAGTAGTTGATCAGCGTCCTGAGTTTAATCACCACAGCGCTGACTTATACCTAGAAGGTTCAGATCAACATCGTGGCTGGTTCATGTCTTCATTGATGCTGTCTGTTGCAACTAAAGACAAGGCTCCATACAAGCAGGTTCTAACCCACGGCTTTACCGTTGATGGTCAGGGCCGCAAGATGTCTAAGTCATTAGGTAACGTTATTGCTCCACAGGAGATCATCGACAAGTTAGGTGCTGATGTTCTACGTCTATGGATTGCATCAAATGACTACACCGGTGATATGGCTGTATCACACGAAATCTTTAAGCGTTCTTCAGATGCTTATCGTCGTGTACGTAACACTGTAAGATTCTTACTTGCAAACTTAAACGGCTTCAATCCTGAGACTGATAAGGTTGCATTTAATGATATGGTTGAGTTAGATAAGTGGGCAGTATCACTGACTTCAAAGACTCAGAAAGAATTATTAAAGTGCTACGAAGAGTATGACTTCCACAAGGTAGTTCAGATCCTAATGAACTTCTGTTCAATCGAGTTAGGTTCATTCTACTTAGATATCATCAAGGACCGTCAGTACACAGCTAAGGCTGACAGTGCTGCACGTCGTTCATGCCAGAGCGCTTTATACATAATTGCAGAATCTCTAATCCGTTGGATTGCTCCTATCCTGTCATTTACAGCTCAGGAAGCATGGGAAGCAATGCCTGGTAAGAGAGATGAGTTCGTATTCACCTCAACCTGGTATGACGATTTACATGAGATTGATGAGTCTTCAGAGTTCAATTCTGAGTACTGGGCTAGAATGTTAAACTTCAGAAATGAAGCTAACAAGGCAATTGAAACTGCTCGTAACAACGGCGTAATTGGTGGTTCACTAGAAGCTGAGCTTAAGATTTACGCAAATGGCCAGTTACTAGAAGACTTAAAGAAGATTGAATCAGAGTTATGCTTCGTTCTAATCACTTCTAAGGCAATCGTATCTGATGAAGAAGCACCAGCTGATGCCTTCAAGTCAGAAGTTTTAGATTGTGCTTTCTCTGTTGAGAAATCAAAGGCTAAGAAGTGCGAGCGTTGCTGGCATTATGAAGAAAGCGTTGATGCAGATCCAGAGTTCCCTGGCTTATGCAAGCGCTGCGTTCAGAATGTTAAGTCAACTGGTGAAATCAGACATTTTGCATAAAGATACATTATGTCATTTATCGTAAAAAACAATGGAAGCAAGTTCCTTTTATGGAGCTTGCTTGTAGTTGTCTTAGATCAACTTACAAAATACCTGATTGTTAGCACTATCCCTGTAAACTCAATCGGCTACAGGGTAGCTCCTTTCTTTGATATCATTCATGTTCATAATGAAGGAGCTGCTTTTAGTTTTCTAGCTTCAAGCGGCGGCTGGCAGAGGTATTTCTTTATGCTGATAGCTGTTGCCATCAGCATTGTTCTGTTCATCGCTCTATTGCGCACTCATAAAGAGAAAAAGTGGACTTGTCTTGCAATTTCTCTTGTGATTGGTGGCGCCTTAGGCAACCTTATCGACAGAGTTTGTTTGTCTTATGTAGTAGATTTTCTGTTGTTCTACATTAAGACAGACTCATTCTCCTATTACTACCCAGCATTCAACGTAGCAGATATTGCAGTTTGCTGTGGAGCCGGTTTACTCATTATCATCGGTTTCTTTGGTAAAGAGAATAAAGATAATAAAGAGAGTAAATAGGAATGTCATTTCAGTTAAAGATTGCCAAATCAAGAGGCATGTGTGCAGGTGTTGAGCGCGCCATCAGCGTAGTTCAAAAAGCTATAGAACTGTATGGTCAAAACAAAGTTTGGGTTCTGCATGAAGTAGTTCACAACAAGCATGTTGTGGATGATTTAAGAAAGGCAGGTGCTCACTTTGTTGAAACACTTTCAGAAGTACCTCATGGCTGTGTGTTAATTTTTTCAGCACACGGTGTTGGCATTAAGACTGAAAATGAAGCTAAAGCTTTAGGTGTTAAAGTAATCGATGCTACCTGTCCAGTTGTTACTGCTATTCATAAAAAAATGAATAGGGCAGGTAATAACAATCAGGATGTGGTAGTTATCGGTCACAAGGGACATCAGGAAGTAGTAGGTACTATTGGACAATATACAGGCTCACCTGATAAGGTTCATGTAGTAAATTCAATTCAAGATATTGAAGCTTTAAATATTGATGGAGACAATGCCTTTTTTGCAACTCAGACTACTTTAAGCGTAGATGAGACCCGTCATGTAGTTGAAGCTTTAAAGAAAAAGTATCCAAAAATAATCGGCCCAAAGGCTGACGATACCTGTAGAGCAACTCAGGTTCGACAGAACGCGGTGCGTGACTTAGCAAAAGTCTGTGATCTCGTGTTAATTGCAGGCAGTTCTAATTCATCAAATTCAAACAGACTAAAGGAAGTAGCTATTAGTGAAGGTACTAATGCATACCTGATTGATGACAGTTCTATGATCGATCTTAAATGGTTTGAGAATGTCTCATCTGTAGGTATCAGTGCTGGCGCTTCAGCTCCTGAATATGTTGTGTCTGAAATTGTTGAGTTTTTATGTGCCCATGGAGCAGTCAATGTTGAAGAATTTGGCTGCGATTTAAAAGAAAAAAGCTTCCCATTACCAAAGGAAGTAAGTATTTAAACCTTAAAGGTAAGATAATACCTGGCTTTTAAGCCATTTGAGTACTTTAAGGAGACACAAGTGAAAGACTCTTCTAAATGCTTGCACGCAGGCTATACCCCTAAAAATGCTGGTCCTCGTGTGATGCCAATTGTGCAAAGCACAACCTTCCGTTTTGATAGCACCAAAGCTATTGCAGATCTTTTTGATTTAAAGACAGCTGACTATTTCTACACAAGACTTGGCAACCCAACTTGCGGTCATGTTGAAGAAAAAATTGCTGCTCTAGAAGGTGGCGTAGGTGCAATGCTAACCTCATCAGGTCAGGCTGCAACCTTAACTGCTGTGCTTACTATTGCCAAAGCAGGTGATCACATCCTATGTAGCTCAACTGTATATGGTGGTACCTTCAACCTGATGGCTGTTACCTTCAAGAGAATGGGTATTGATGTAACCTTCTTTGAACAGTCAGAGTCAGATGAAGAAATCGAAGCAAAGATAAAAGAGAACACCAAAGCAGTCTTTGGTGAGACCATTGCAAATCCTGCTTTAACTATCTTTGATATTGAAAGATTTGCAAAGCTTGCTCACAAGCACCATTTACCTCTGATTGTAGATAACACCTTCGCAACTCCATGCTTATGCAAACCATTTGAGTTTGGTGCTGATATCGTGGTTCACTCAACTACCAAGTACTTAGACGGTCATGCTGTACAGGTAGGCGGTTGCGTGGTTGACAGCGGTAATTTTGATTGGGCTGCATCTGGTAAATTCCCAGAGTTTACAACTCCTGATGACTCATACCACGGTCTGATTTACACCAAGACTTTTGGCAAGGCTGCATTCATTGTTAAAGCAAGAGTGCAGATCATGCGTGATCTAGGTTGCTGTCAGACAGCACAGGGCGCTTTCTACTTAAATTTAGGTATTGAAACTTTACCATTGAGAATTGTAAAGCACTCACAAAATGCTTTAGCTGTTGCTAAGCACTTAGAGTCACATCCTAAGATTGAAAAGGTAATTTACCCAGGCCTTGAGTCAAATCCTGATTATAAGTTAGGTCAGAAGTACTTAAAGGATGGATTATGCTCAGGCGTTTTATCACTTGTAATTAAAGGTGGTAGAGAAGCTGGTGCGAAGTTTATTGACAGTGTAGTAATGTCATCTCCTGAAGTACATGTAGCAGATATCAGAACCTGTCTGTTACATCCTGCTACCTCAACTCACAGACAGTTATCTGATGCTCAGTTAATTGAGTGTGGTATTACTCCAGGCTTAGTACGTCTGTCAGTAGGTCTTGAAGATCTTGAGGATATCATTGCAGATCTTGATGCAGCTCTAGCTAAGGTTTAATAGAGCTCAAGTTTTAATTAACTACTAGTTAATTTCAATATAGGTGGAGACTTTCTTGTCTCCACTTTCAATTACAAACTCACCTACTTTCACCCCAAGATTTGACAGATCATAAACTCGAATTTGACCTACAATTTCATCACCGCATTTTAGAACACGTCTTTTAGCAACTTCATCTGAGCCTAACTTAATACGGTTTAGACTTACCTTAATAGGTGTGCCATAACCTAAGACGTAGACAGATACAGATGAGGTATAAACGCGTCTGATACCCACAGCCAGTACTTTTTCTACATTCTTAATCTTAAGCTTGTTATAGCGAGAGCATAAGTAGTTATCAGTCTCAGCAAAAGAGGATGCTGAAAACAATAAGAGAAAAGATAAAAGCAGGGTAGATAGCAGTTTTTTCATCAACATCTCGGCTTGACGGTTTTGTTCGTACATAAACAAAAGCCTCAGAAACCTTAGAGGTTACTGAGGCTTTATCTAAATTCTAATCAAAAAATTAGAGATTTTCCATTTCTTTTAGCTGAGCCTGTACTTTAGCTAACTGAGTCTTGTTAAGCTCTAACTGAGCCTTAGCGCCTTCAATGATCTTAGCAGGAGCCTTAGATACGAAAGCCTCGTTAGATAACTTGCTCTCACCTGACTTGATGTTGCCTTCAAGTTTAGCAATCATGCCTTTTAGACGCTTGATCTCTTCATCCTTATTAACAACATCGGTCATTGCAAACAGAATTTCTGCATTGCCCATAGGTTTAGCAACACAAGGAGGTAATTCGTCGTTTTGACCTACGAACTTAACAGGAGTGATATTAGCTAAGTCTTTCATGAAGATGAAGTTAGCTTCTGCGCAAGCCTTCTCAGCATCTGAAGCACCACGCATCATAGGAGCTAAGGTTACAGAAGGAGCAACCTTCATTTCAGCACGTAAGTTACGAACTGTTGTAGCAAAGTCCTTGATGAATGCGATGTCTTTTTCTGCATTTTTGTCAGCATCAAAGTCTGAAACAACAGGGTAAGGTGCGTTGATGATGGTCTTATCCTGATTTAACTTGCCAACCATAGGAGCGGTCTGCTGCCAGATGGTCTCAGTTAAGAATGGCATTACAGGATGAGCTAGTCTCATTACAGCCTCTAGTACCTCAACTAAGGTGTAAGCTGTAGCGTTCTTCTGAGCATCTGTTGCTGTATCTGACTTTAAGATAGCCTTGGTGAACTCCAAGTACCAGTCGCAGTACTCGTTCCAGATGAACTCGTAGATATTAGTTGCAACCTGATCGAATCTATAAGCATTGATTGATGCGGTTACATCCTCAATAGCCTTTCTCATCTTTGAACGGATGAACTTATCAGCTAGAGACAAGTCAGATGCATTAGGCTTAGTTAACTTCATTTCACCTACGTTCATGAGTACGAAACGTGAAGCGTTCCAGATCTTGTTACAGAAGTTTCTGTAACCATCAAGACGTTTCATATCCCAGTTGATGTCACGACCGTTTGAAGCTAGAGCGCAGAGAGTGAAACGTAGTGCATCGGTACCATGTGGAGCAATACCATCAGGGAACTGTTTAGCTGTACGCTTTGCAATCTTCTCAGCCATCTGAGGCTGCATCATGTTAGCAGTACGCTTAGTGATTAAGGTATCTTTATCAATACCGTCAATCATGTCTAAAGGATCTAAGACGTTACCCTTAGACTTAGACATCTTGTTACCTTCCTCATCTCTGATAAGGCCGGTTACATATACAGTCTTGAAAGGTACCTGTGGATTGCCGTTCTCATCTTTCATGAAGTGCATGGTCATCATGATCATACGAGCAACCCAGAAGAAGATAATATCAAAGCCGGTTACAAGAGCTGAAGTTGGGTGGAACATCTTTAACTCTTTGGTATTCTCAGGCCAACCTAAGGTTGAGAAGGTCCATAGAGCAGATGAGAACCAAGTATCTAGAACATCAGGATCTCTTGTTAGTTTTACATCAGCTGACAGGTTGTACTTAGTACGAACTTCTTCTTCGTTATGAGCAACGTAAACTTTACCGTTCTCATCGTACCATGCAGGAATTCTGTGACCCCACCATAACTGACGAGAAATACACCAATCCTGAAGGTCGTTCATCCATGAGTAGTACATATTGGTGTACTGAGCAGGAACAAACTTAATTCTGCCATCTTTTACAGCTTCGATAGCAGGCTTGCCTAATACGCTAGCACGAACATACCACTGATCGGTTAACATAGGTTCAATTGGCACACCGCCACGGTCACCAAAAGGCTGTGATAAGTTGTGATCTTCGATATGATCTAAAAGACCTAGAGCTTTTAAGTCCTCAACAATCTTGTCACGAGCTTCAAATCTGTCTAAGCCTCTGTAAGCTTCAGGAATATAGTCTGAAACCTCATCTGTAGGATTACCGTTAGTATCGAAAACTTCAGCAGCATCTCTAATGTGAGCATCCTCAGTCAGGATGTTTAACATAGGTAGCTTCTGTCTCTTACCTACAGCATAGTCGTTGAAGTCATGAGCAGGGGTGATCTTAACGCAACCAGTACCTGTGGTCATGTCTGCGTGGATATCTGCAACAACAGGGATCTTTCTGCCAACTAAAGGTAACTCTAAGTACTTACCTACGATTGACTTAAATCTTTCATCTGAAGGGTTAACAGCCACAGCGCTATCACCTAATAAGGTTTCAGGTCTGGTGGTTGCAATTAAAACGTAATCTTTACCATCTGAAGTCTTAACACCGTCAGCTAACTTGTACTTGATGTACCACATGTAGCCTTTAACGTCTTTGTTCTCAACTTCAAGATCTGAAATAGCAGTACGCAGTTTAGGATCCCAGTTAACCAGTCTCTTACCGCGATAAATTAAGTCCTCGTCATATAGTCTTACGAAAACTTCTAGTACTGCCTTTGAAAGACCTTCGTCCATGGTAAATCTTTCACGAGTCCAGTCTACAGAAGCACCTAAACGTCTCATCTGACGGGTGATAGTGCCACCTGACTGCTCTTTCCATTTCCAAATTCTTTCAATGAACTTTTCACGACCTAAATCGTGTCTGGTTAAATTCTCTTCTTTAGCTAGCTTTCTCTCAACAACCATCTGAGTTGCGATACCAGCATGGTCAGTACCGCACTGCCATAAGGTGTTGTCACCCTTCATTCTGTGGTATCTGATTAAGGTATCCATGATGGTCTGCTGGAAAGCGTGACCCATGTGTAAAGAACCCGTTACATTAGGAGGAGGTAATGCAATTGAGTATGATGCCTTTGATTCATCATAATTTGGTCTAAAGAAGCCTTCTTTTTCCCATTTCTGGTAAATAGAGCTTTCAAAATTCTCAGGGGTATAGGTCTTTTCCATATCCATAGTAAAAATGCCTTGAAATCTATTTTTATAAGTGCAAAAAATTTTGATTATTTTAACACTTTTTGCGCTTTCTCTCATCTTATCAAATGAGTAAAAGTAATTTCTTAACAATGTAAGTACATAATGGGAAGGTAGTTTTAGTTTTTTAGCTTTGTTCTAGCTCTGAAATGTTAATTAGATTATACAAATATGAAATTTTTGAGCTATGAGCTACAAAACTTGTATGGTTTTATCGATAAAACTAATAGTTAGGTTACAATGTAAGTGAATTTTTGTGTGTGAATAATAAGTAGTCAATGGAAATAATCTTAGCTAAATACTATAAAAAACTCGTTTTCTTGGGAGCATTCGCGCTCACAAGTGCCTGCTTTTTACTTGCAACTTTATACTTGAGCGGAACCTTAGTAAAAGTTGTAGATGAAAAGAACCATGCCATTGGTGTTGAAAGAATGATTAACCTTTCAAACGAGATGGTAAAGGACTATGACATTATCTTCCAGCACACCAATAAACTGGCAGCTTATATTGAAGCTCATCCAAATGATTCATTAAAACAGATGGAAGATTTCGTAAAGACTGTTTTAATGCCTCGTGATTTAACCTCTTTCTTTAATCGAAAGAACACCGATTTCGTATATGCATATGTCATCGCACCAGAGGATATGATCTCGGTTACATATCCTGTTAGTAAGACAAATTCTCCTGACATTGCATTTTTTAATGATCCTAATTCAGAGTACTACTTAAAATTAGCCAAGAATAACCCTGGTGACGTGGTGGTACAGGGACCATTGATTTCTCCACGTAACCATCAGGTTCTGGTATATAACCGTCAGGCTGTATATGTAAATGGTAAGTACTGGGGCTATGTTGGTTTATGTGCCGATTTCTACAAATTCCTAGAATGCGTACGCCTGAACGTTGAAGACGAGTTATTTGTTTATGGTATCAGATCATCAGTATTTAAAGGTACCAGTGATTTTATCTGGGGTGATAACAAGCTCTTTAAACGTAAGAGCGTTAACACCAGACAAAAATCTCTGTTCTTTGGTAAACAGCGTTGGGATTTAGCTTTAAAGGTAAAAGAGGGCAATCTTGCAAGCAGATACTTCCAGTTGTTCTATGCTGTAATGTTCTCTTTATACATCATCACCTTAGTAGTAGTGATGTTCTTTGTAAAGACTGCTTTCTCACTGACCTCTGTTAGAACTTACGATGTACTGACAGGTACCATTAACCATGACACCTTTACTAATTTCGTAAACGAGCATCTAGCTGAAAAGGACAAAGAATTTGGCATTATCATTGTCGAGTTGGTTCACTTTAAACAGGTTAACAACATCTTTGGTTATAAGACTGGTGATGAACTTTTAATTGAAATTACCAAGAGATTGCATTCTGTAATCGGCTATAACGACAAGATCTGCCGTTTGGGTGCTGAGTTCTTTATCTTCTTGGACAACATCAAGAGTGCTGTGGATGTTGAGAAGATCTGCTCTGATATTAAATCAGAGATGAGTACCACTGTTTATGCAAATAACTATGCTGTAAAACAGTCTGTGCTTTTAGGTTACTCAAATTCTATTGAAGATGGTCGTGAGCTTAAAAACTTACTTCACAGAGCCAATGAAGTTTTAGACACCAATCATGACAAGTTCTATAAGGACGCAGACGAGGATAACAAATAGGTAACCTGATAAGATAGCTATCTTGATGAATAGCCTGTTTGATAAAACACATTGCAACAGCAACCTGTCTAATTATCTTTGCAACGTCAATTCACCTGTAGATGATATTTTTGATTTCTTGATAACTAAACTCAAAATTATCATCTATAATCTTACTTATGAGTCAGTTAAATTCAAATAATAAGAACAGTAGTGTTCTCAAACGGTATCGCCGTCTATTGTTGATTTGTCTAGCTTTAATAGTAGTGACAATAGGTGGATTTTGTGTTGTCGTTTACTTATCAATCAGCTCATTTCAGAAGTCTCCTGCAATCTATAAAGAGCAGCTTTATTCTTTAAAGACCGGAGATAACGCATCAACTGTGGTTAATGCGTTCGTAACTAATCCAATCGAAAAGCAAATCGATCATATGTATTTACGCTTCCACAAGGAGTACTCAGCGGTACAAAAAGGTCAGTACCTAGTGGATGGTAAAAAGAGTCTTTTAGATATCTTAAAAGACATGGTTGCAGGTAATGTGGTCGAGAAGATCTATCCTACCTTTACTGTGGTAGAGGGCGCTAATTTATCAAAGATCTTAAACAACATCAGCAAGCGTAAGGTTGATGACAAGAAATTCTATTCACTTATAAAAGATCATAAAAAGTTTATGGAGGATGTATTCTCTGAGCATCCTGATCTTTTAGAGTTTATCGGTGGTCCAAAAGATAATTTTGAAGGACTAGTAGCTCCTGCTACTTATCCTATGTATGAGAAATCTCCTCTATACAACCTCTTTAAACGAGGCATGATAAATCAGGTTAAGATCTTAAAAAAAGAATGGGAAAATCGTGATCCTAATGATTTTATCAAGACTCCTTATGAAGCTTTAATTCTTGCATCCTTAATTGAAAGGGAAACTTTCTTAGATGAAGAGCGCAGTAAGGTTTCATCTGTATTTAAAAACAGATTACAAAATCAGATGCGTTTGCAAACTGATCCTGCTGTGATGTACGGCGTAAGTTCCAACTTTACAGGTAAGCTTACCAAAAAGCACTTAAAAGCAGATACCCCATACAATACCTATACAAGAGCCGGTCTGCCTCCTACTCCTATTTGTATGCCTCAGGAAAAATCTATTCATGCAGCGCTACATCCTGAGGACTCAAAGGCTTTGTACTTTGTTGCAAAAGGTGTATCTCCAAAAGAAGGCCACTCTTTTAGCAGTACTTTAGATGAGCACAACAAAGCAGTACAGTCATACAGAAAGAAAGTATCAGATTACTTAAAGCAACAGCAGATTGCTGATTCAAGCCAGGACGAGTTAATTGAAGCTGAAAATGAAGCTCAGAACAATAATTCTGGTGTTAATAATAAGGCAGATACTACATCTGAGAAGAGTAAGAGCGACGACACTAAAGACAATGCTGTAAATAAAAACAGTGTTGCAAATAAGGATAGTTCTGATACCACCAAAGAGTCTTTAAAGAAGGCAACTAACAGCAAGACTGACTCTCAGAGAAAGACTGATTCTCAGAGCAAAGCTCCAACTAAGAGTTCTGAAAAATCAGATAAAACAAACACTAAAAAGACTTCTGTAAGTGATAACAATTCACAAAAGGATAAGATAGCTAAAAGTAAAACTAATGCTGAGATCAAAAAGACTAATCAACAGGAAAAATCTACTCAGCAGGAAAAATCTAGTTCAACTGTAAAGAAAACAGAGGCAAATAAAGAAAAATCCTCAGAAAAATCAGTCAAAGCTGAAACTCAGTCTTTGAAGAGTACAAAGACACAAGCAAAAACTGATGAGAGTAAAGAGGACAGACTTGCTAGAATTAGACAGATCCAAAAGGATGCTTTTAAAAAGGAAACACCAGTTCAGGTTGAGACTAAAAAAGATGAGATCGTCATAAAGGTCGATTAGTCATCAGTCAATTTTTATTTACTGTAAGATACTCTTGTGCCTTACAGTTTTTTAGTACTTATTGTTGTACATACATTTAACTTTAGAAAAGAACGATGAAAAAAGGCTTATTTATCACATTAGAAGGAACTGAGGGGTCTGGAAAATCAACTCAGATAGCTGTTATCAAAGCACATATGGAAGCAAAAGGTCATAAGGTTGTATGTTTAAGAGAACCTGGTGGTACTCCTATTGCTGAGGAGATCAGAACTCTTTTAAAGACTCCTCGTAAAGATGACAATATGTGCGATAAGACTGAGCTTCTTTTAATGTATGCAGCTCGCGCTCAATTAGTAGAAACCGTAATTAAGCCTTTATTAGCACAAGGAACAGATGTTATCTGTGATCGCCATGATTTGTCTACTGTAGCCTATCAGGGCGGTGGCAGAGGCATGAATATGGATGATATCAATGCTATTAGAAAAGTTGTTTTAGGTGATTTCAGACCAGATCTTACTATTGTCATCGATGTCGATCCTAAGATCGGTATGCAAAGAGCAAGAAACCGTGGTGAACTAGACAGATTTGAATTATCTCAAATTGATTTCTTTGAGCGCGTTCGTAATACCTATCTTGAGTATGCAAAGCATCATCCTGAGTTTGTTAAAGTTGTAGATGGTCAAAAGGAAATCTTGGCTGTAAGTAAAGATGTAATATCTTGTTTGGATAATTTAAATGCTTGAGAACTGGTTAAGATCATCATTTAACATATTTTCAAAGTCTCTTTTACAGGGAAGAGCTCCTCATTCTCTAATCATTGCTGGTAACCCTAATTTAGGTGGCGCAAGACTGGCTATTGAGTGCGCTAAACTCTACTTATGCCTCAATCGCCATGAAGATCACTACTGCAATAGCTGTAAATCATGTTTACAGTTCAATGAACTGCAGACAGGCTCTCATCCTGACTTTATCGCTCTATTGAGTTCAACTGTAGATGAAAGTGATAAAGATGAGGATTTAACTCATTTCTTTCGAGATCTGATTGTAAACATGGAAGGCGCCTTCTCTGCTGAAGAGTATTTAGCTACAAGTGAAAATAAAGTCTCTAATGCCTCAAGAAGTGTCAGAGTTGATGGTATTCGTAAGCTAAATGAGTGGGTAAGCGAAGGCTCTGTCTTCTCACATGGTAAGGTAGCAGTTATTTCTAATGCTCATACCATGTTAGATTCAGCCTCAAATGCTCTTTTAAAGACTTTTGAAGAGCCTCCTGCTGATACCATGATCATTTTATTAACTAGAGCTTTTGAGGACTTGCCTCCAACTTTACTCTCTAGAGCTACTAAAATTCAGATCCCAGCTGTAAGAGTTGAGGATTCTTTTGAGTATTTAAAGCAAAGATTAGGTAACGATTTTGAAGAGCTAAGAGCAAAGATTGCCTTATCTTTAGCTGATGGTTCTCCAACTGGTGCGTTGCAGATTTATTATGCTCAAAAAGATAAGGTCGCAAGAGACGTTGTGCAAAAGCTAGAAACTGTTATTTCATGCAATGACACTAATTTAGCAAATATTAAAGAAAATGAGCTTGTAGATTTACTAAATTCTCTCACACCTTCAGAGAGCGCTCATATTTTGCAAAAGATAGTTACAGAACTGCTAAAATATAAGTCTAGATGTAAGCTTACAGAGTTAGTTTTGCTAGCAGGTATAGATTTATCAGCATTATGTCGTTTGCCTGCAACACATTTATTTGAAGCCTTTAATGATCTCAAGTTTATTCGAGCAGACGGTAACTTGATCCCTAGCAGAGCTCCAATAGCTTTAATCAAAGCATGGATACAGGCATTAAAGCGCAAAGACAACTAAAAATCTTAAGATTTAAGCGTTTTAGCTAACTTAACAAAGGTAGATAGTTTTGATTTTAACCAGATATATCTTCAAAGACATTCTAAAAGTTCAGGTAGTATGCTTTGCCGTACTGTTTACCGTTTTTTTATGTCAAACCGTAATTAAGCTTTTAGGTCAGGCATCTTCAGGCTCTGTTCCTGTAAACATTGTTTCAGAGTTAGTGCTCTATTCAATGCCATCAGTAGGTTTCATTCTGCTTCCTATGACCTTGTATGTAGGCATTATTGTTTCTTTATCAAGAATGTCATCAGATTCAGAAATGGTAGTGATGAAATCAATTGGTATTTCTGGTGTTACCTTCATGAAGATAGGCTTATTACTGGCCTTAATTACAGCTGTTTTTACTGCTGTAAATTGTCTGTACTTAATGCCTAAAGCTACCTATGAGCAGAAGGTATTGAGCAACAATACTCAGAATAACCCTAGCTATATGCCAATTGAAAGCGGTAAGTTTTCAGACTTTGGAGACTACACTATCTACATTCAGACTGTAAACGGTGGCGAGAAAAAGGATAAGTCACTAGATCAAGTAGTTGTGATTAAGAACCTTGATACAGTGATGATTAAAAACAAAGAAACTGTATTCAATGTAGCTAAAACAGGTTACATCCGTACTGATGAAGATGGCATAAGATGGTTAACTTTAGGAGAGGGTAACCTCTATCAGACCAGCGGTAAAGATGGTTCTCTAAAGAATACAAGCTATGACACTCTAGCAGTACCTGTTCCTGCTGACAGAAACAGCAATCTAAAGGATGATGTATTGCAGGGTATTTCTACATTAGATTTAATTCACTCAGATAAGGTTAAGTCAAAAGTAGAGCTACAGTGGCGTATAGCCCCTGTTTTAGGTTGCTTTATCTTTGCAATCTTGGCTATTCCTCTGTCTATGATTAACCCTCGTCAGGGTAAGTTTGCGCGTTTAGGACCAGCTATCTTACTGTTTGTAAGCTATTACTTAGTATTACTTTCAATCAGAAATCTATTAAATTCTGAGAAACTGCCTTTATATCCAGGCATGTACATCGTACCTATAATTTATTTAATCTTTGTGGCTATTCCTTTGAATATCGATATTAAGAAGAAAATTAAGAAGTCAAAAAAGACTCTTGAGGTAAAAAGCTAAGAAAGGTTATTGAGAAAGACGATGATAAAAAATGCAGCTTAAGCTGCATTTTTTTGTAAGAGTCGAACTTAATTTACTCTAGAGAGTAAGCGTAAGTTACACGATTAGGATGGTTCTCTCTGTATTCTCTTGGAGAAACACCCACAAACCTCTTAAAGAGCTTGGTAAAGTAGCAAGGATCTTTAAAACCACATCTTTTAGCAACTTCATTGATGCTGTCTAAGGTAGTTGTAAGCTCAATTGCAGCTACTTCAGTTCTGAACTTATTCAAGTATTCCATTGGTCTGTAACTTGTAAGCTCTTTAAAGAACTTACAGAAATACTTTTCAGATAATTCTACAGACTTAGCCATATCCTCAAGGGTAATGTCCTGAGTATAGTTATCAAAGATATATCTAAAGACGTTATTAGCTTTGGTAAAGTGTTTGTAGAAACGACCTGCCACCTCATTGTCATAAAGAGTGTAATCATTCTTTTCAACAACTAGGGTAAACAGATTGGTAAGCTTGCCAATCAATCTGATACTTGTGCACAGATCGTCATCTTTGACGTGACTGAAGATATCTTCAATTACAGCAGTGATCTCTTTGTCATCGTCTCTAGTGAAGAAGGTCTGTACTTCTAACTGATGAGTAACCATCATTTTGATGATTGAATAATGAGGCATTGAGAGATCATAGATATCTCTTAAATTAAAGGTAATAGACTCATATTCAGTTTCTTCAGAGCAAGGCTGACAGGCATGAACCGCATTAGCTCCAATAACACTGCAGTCACCTTCATTTAAGGTAATGAGGTGTGAATTAGCAGTGATGGTGACACTTCCTTTAATCACTCTGAATAACTGCTGATCTTCGTGATAGTGGAAAGGCACTACGAAAAAGTCATTAGTCTTATCATAATGATAGTATTCAAAAGGGAAGTTTATCGTTCTCTCTCTAACAGGTATTGGATAATTTGTTTTCATAATTATTTTTATTTATGTTAATAAGCTTTATATAGGTGATTTTTCATGTATATAAAGTCTTTTTAGAACAAGTGATTTATTCACGTTTTTGTTCTAAAAAATCTAAGCTAAACGTTATTATTTAGATTTTACACTTAATCTTGCAATTATATTATCATGAAAATAATAATACATGATATATATAAGTGATAGATTAAAATAAACTGCTTTTATAAATCAATGAGCTTACACTCACTATGTTATCAATAGATGAGGCATAAAATAAAGATAAAAACGCCATTTTTCTCAAAAAAATTGACTTCTAGTTTCATATTTAATTTCAAATCATTAGATGGATCAAAGTTTTACTTTTAAATGCACCATTGTGAATAGGTTCTTCCTGAAAATGCATCTTTTATGAAAATGTCTCTATACCTTTATGAACTAAGAGTTTTTTCCCTTCGTATGATAAAATGGTGCTAATTGAATGGAGACACGAAATCTATGTACGGAATTCTCGATAGATATGTAGGCAAAAATATTATTTTATCAGTGCTGTTAGTAGCGGTGTGTATGACCCTGTTTGCAGGTCTCATCACTTTCATTGATGCTCTACGTTATATTGGTCGTGGCTCTATTGATTTCCTATTTGTTATCAAATATGTGATGCACAAAATTCCAGGCATTTGCGTAACCTTCTTCCCAGTATCAATTCTGATTGGTGGTGTGGTTGGTCTTGGTATGATGGCAAGAAACTCAGAGATCATCATTTTACAGTCTATCGGTCTGTCAAAACTTAACATCGGTGTTTCTTGTGTAAAGAGCATTATTCCTCTAATCATCGTGATCTTGTGCATTGGTGAGTTTGTAGCCCCAAGACTTGAGAAAATTGCTGAAGAGAATTTTGATAAGGCATCGCTGAACGTAGGTGTTTCTTTAACTACCAATGGCACTTGGATTAAAGAGGGGAACAACTACATCGGTATTTTAGGTATTGTTAACGGTAACATGCTTATGGGTGTTGTCCGCTATGAAGTTGAAGGTAACAAGCTAAAGTCATACTCTAAGGCTCGTATAGGACAATACGAGAATGATCAGTGGGTAATGTATGACGTTAACAAGTTAACTTTAACTGATGCAGGAACTGTTCATGAGAATATTCCTAAGCAGGTGTGGCAGATTGGCATTAACTTAAAGCGAATTGAAGTTTTAAGCGATGTTTCAGAGAACCTATCAGTGCTACAGCTTTATGACTATATTAACTACATTGAGCACAACGGAGTCGATTCATCTCGTTACCGTTTGGCTTTATACAATAAGTTCATGTCGCCATTAGTAATGCTTGTGATGCTACTATTAGCCTTATCTACTATTTTTGGACCATTGCGCTCAATGAACATGGGTGCAAGAATTCTATCTGGTATTTCTTTAGGCTTTGGCTACTATGTTTTAAATCAGATCGTAGCTCCATTCTCCATAGTTTATGGCGTTCCTCCGATTGTAGGAGCTTCATTTGCTACTATTATCTTTGCAGGCTTTGCAATCTATCTTTTGAACAGAAAATCATAAGAATTGTGCTTTGACAAACTAGGATACGATCTATATAATGATGCCATTCTGTGCCGAAGTGGCGGAATTGGTAGACGCAGCGGATTCAAAATCCGCCGCCCTTAAAAGCGTATGGGTTCGAGTCCCATCTTCGGCACCAGATCTTTCCTTCTATCCTATCTTACAAAATTTCAATTTACCTTTTGAGTAAATTTATAAGTAGTATCAACAAGTTACTAATTTTAAATTTCTTTCGAGATCTGTTTAATTTTCAAAGCTGCTCGATGCTACAAGTCTTGAAAATCTGTAGTTTTGTCAGATACCAAAAGTATTAAAAACTATAGTAGTTACGCATGAAGCTACAACTTAATTTTAGAAGCAGATAAATAAGCCAAAGCGTTCTGAAGGTTGTAGCTAAATTAGTAAAAATTCAAAATTGTTTAATAACTTGATCAAATTTCAGAAAAAATAAAGGAGAGAGAATAAGTAAAATGATCGGTACACTTAAATTGACGAAGTTTATGTATTATATTTGACTATAATACGCACTAAAGTTGAAATTCTTAGAATTGGTTGAAATATGGTCAGTTTGATGCGTAACTGCTATTAAAAAACTAGTGATTACTAGTAATTAGCCAATAGAACAGGTAAAATAATGATGCGCTATAGGCGTGGGTGGTTCTAAAATACATAGAGCCATCGGGGAAATGGCTCTATAGTATTATTAGAATCTAATTTCTAATTTAAATTAAGGATTTAGTATGAAAACCTTAATTATTTTAGCGATTCTAGTTTTACTGTTATGGGCCCAACCTGTATGGTAAACTAGAATCACTCCGAAGCAAGAAAGCAATTTCTTCCTCACCTTTAATTCTAGTGCATTTTTAATTCTTTTTTCAAATTTTTTCTAATCTTAAATTTATTTCTCCATCATTAAGTTTATCTAGGCAGATCAACGCTACAAGTCTTGAAAATCTGTAGTTTTAGCAAATAGCAAAAAGTATTAAAAAACTAGTGATTACTAGTAATTAGCCAAGAGAACAGGTAAAAATCATGATGCGCTATAGGCGTGGGTGGTTCTAAAATACATAGAGCCATCTGCAAATGGCTCTATAGTATTATTAGAATCTAATTTCTAATTTAAATTAAGGATTGAGAATGAAAACCTTAATTATTTTAGTGATTCTAGTTTTACCAATATGGCCTGCTCCGGCACTGGAAATTAGATTCACTCTCAATTATAATGCATTTCTAATTCAGTTTTCAAAATTTTTCTAACCTTAAATTTTAACTCACCATCATTATATTCATCTAGGCAGATCGGTACTACAATTCTTGAAAATCTGTAGTTTTAGCAAATACCAAAAAGTATTAAAAACTAGTGATTACTATTAATTAGTCAAGAGAACAGGTAAAAAACATGATGCGCTATAGGCGGTGGGCGGTTCTAAAATACATAGAGCCATCTGCAAATGGCTCTATAGTATTATTAGAATCTAATTTCTAATTTAAATTAAGAATTTAGCATGAAAACCTTAATTATTTTAGTGATTCTAGTTTTACTATTATGGCCAACACCAGCATGGTAAATTAGAGTCACCCTTTAAGTGAGGTGAGAAAGAAATTTCTTGCCTTGCCTTCAATTATAGTGCATTTTTGTTTCTTTTTTCAAAATTTTAAAGCTCAGATCTATTTATTGTGTAGTCTTTATAGATACTATGCCTTTTCAGAATGCTAAACTTAGGTTAGCTTTATGATTTTGCTAAACGCTAAAGAGGTCGTAGCAGATCTTTACAATAAAGATTGCAATCACAAAGATCATGATAGGTTTAGTTCCGATAGCCCCTTTCTTTTCAAAGAACAAAGCTCCTGCATAGTTACCTGCAATACTAAAAATACCAGCTGTAAGACCTAAGGTAAATATAACAGAATCATTGATGCAGAACACTGTAAAGGCAGCTAGGTTTGTCGCAAGATTTACCGCTTTAGCTAGACCATTAGCATGCTTTAGGGTACAGTTTGCAAAGGTACAAAAACCAATTAAAAGGAAGGTACCAGTACCTGGACCATAGATGCCATCATACATGCCTACAATTAAAGATACTAACGAGCATAAGGCAATAATAAGTGCTTCGCTAAAGCTTTTATCAATTCCTTTTCCAAAATCACGGTTCTTTAAAAGGTAAAAGGCTGTAAGAGGTAGTACAAATAATAGCGCGATTTTAAATTCTCTGTCAGGTACTAATAGAGCTAATTTTGCACCAATAGATGAGCCTACAAAGGCGCAGATCACACAGAAAAAAGCTCTTTTGAGGTTAATGTAACCTAATCTTGCGTATTTATAGGTGGTAAGGGCGGTTCCTAGCATTGCGCTTAATTTATTAGTTCCAAGAGCAAAATGAGCTGGAAGACCTGAAATAAAGTAAGCTGGCAGGGATATCAGACCTCCGCCTCCTGCTATAGCATCAACGAAACCTGCTAGAAAGACAAACGGACAAACAATTAGATAAACATAGATGTCGATGGTCATTTATGAGCCTTAATTTTTCTATTAGAAAGAAAACAAAGGCAATATAGCACACAAAGAATTAAGTGTTGTCGATGATTGCAGAATGCACAAAATAGTAGCTGAAAAAGCAAAAAAAACGCCTGACAGAGTCAGGCGTGACATATGAACGATTAGCTTAAATTTTTAGTTCTCTGATTTTGTAGAAAAGTATGCCATAACAAAATGTAAAAAAGTATAAAATCGG
>OMZC01000108.1 GCA_900315395.1 uncultured Gammaproteobacteria bacterium | reverse complement strand
GATATTGGAAAACCGTTCAGAATTATTGGAAAAATATGCAAAGATATCGAAAGAGAGTTCCGTTTTAAAGGAATTAATGTGAATTTTATTGGAATGCTGATCGATTATATTGGAATTGCGTTTATATTTAAGTGGAATTTGCAGTAGAAGCTAGCTTTGTAAATTTCACCTCAAAATAATCTATGCTTCAAACACTGTTTTATAAGGAAGATTAAATGATCATCGCATACATACATGGTTTCTGTTCAAGCTCTAAAGCTAAGAAAGCTCAAATCATGCAAGCTGAGCTTGAGAGAAATTACAAAGATATTAAGTTTGTTTCATTAGATTTTTCAGATAACTTTAAAGTTGCTATGGAAGAGCTAAATGAGCAAATACAGGCTCTTTTAAAAGAAGATCCTAAAGTATGTTTAGCTGCAAGCTCATTAGGTGGTTTTATGGCTATGCTGTTGAGCATCAAGTATGACTTAAAAGTAGCTCTGATAAATCCATGTCTGTATCCATGTAAATTTGTAAGAGACAACAATTACGTAGGTACTACCTTGAAGAACTTTGATACAGGACATGAGTTTAAGATTGAAGAGAGTGATCTTGAGTATCTTGAAAGTGAAGAAGCTCTGTTACCAAAATTCAATCTTAAAAATGCCAGCGTCTTCTTACAGGCAGGTGATGAAGTTTTAGATTATACCTATGCTTTAAAATTCTTTATGCGTGGTGGTGTAGGAGGCTTCTCTTTAAAGGATGGAGGCTCTCACGGCTATGACGATTTTGAAGATGAAGTAGATAAGATTGTTGAGTTCTTTAAAAAGGACTAACTATAAACACTGCTCTTTAAAGTTCTTTAACCATAAGAACTTTAAAAGATGCACTTGTGTAAAAAACGCGTTTTTTTACACAAGTTCTTACAATCTAAATTTATCCTAAGTCTTTTTGTGGATAATAAAATATAGAACTAAAACATAAGAACTGTTGATGCTTGTTAAAGGTATTTGTTTGTTAAAGCAGACTCTTATCTAAAGTAGGTGCTTATCAAAAGCTTACACATAACATGAGTGTAGCGATTAGTAACGAGCAAAATTTCATCAAATAACAGTTTTAGTAAAACAAGCAAAACTTGTTTTTAGAGAATTAAATCAAGGAGAGAGTATGCGTATCCTGGTAGTTGAAGACGATCCTTTAATTTCCAAGGCAATTGAGTCAGGGCTAAAATCTAGTGCCTATGCTGTTGACTGTATCGCTGACGGTAATCAGGCTCAGTATGCACCTAAAGATATTAGCTATGACTGCATTCTTTTAGATTTAGGTTTGCCAGGTATTGACGGTGTGCAACTGTTAAAGATGTGGCGAAGCGAGAATATCTCCACTCCTGTAATTATTATCACTGCACGTGACGGACTTGATGACAGAGTTTTAGGTCTTGATATCGGTGCTGACGATTACGTGGTTAAGCCCTTTGATCTTGTAGAACTGTTAGCAAGAATTAGAGCTGTAACTAGAAGATCAACCGTATCTAAAGATACTGTAATGATGTCAAATGGTGCTTTGACATTAGATCCTGTAACTCATGAAGTTAAGGTAAAAGATGAGAACGGTAATGAATCAGTTCAACCTTTAACTTCAAGAGAATATGCTCTTTTAGAAGCTCTGCTACGCCGTCCAGGCGCTGTTTTATCACGTGAAGCTATTGAGGATAAGATCTACGCTTTTGGTGAAGAAGTTGAATCAAATGCAGTTGAATTTATCATTCACAATCTAAGAAAGAAGGTTGGTGCTTCTAATATTAAAAACGTCAGAGGTGTGGGTTGGAAAGTCGTCAAAGGAAACTAGTCCGTTCCTTACGTTTTAAACTGTGCATCGTCTTAGCTTGTATAGGCATTCTCTATACAGGCTTTAGTTGCTATCGCTCCTACAACAAAGCCATGAATGAGATTGGCTTTTATGTTGATGAGGAGTTAGCTCAGATTGCAGGTGTTATCATCAACTACGACATGATGTTACCTAAGTCATGGGAAGGTCCTAATTTCAGACGTCGTCTGTTCCGTGACTTTAAAGGCAATCTGATGTTACGCCATGAGTTAGAACGTTCTTTCCTCCCAATTCCATCATTAAACGATCTCTTTGATAAGCATCAGGAGATCATCATTGCTCCTGTTTATGCTCAACCAGGTGAGACCTTCTATTTTCCTGTAGGTATTGATGACGGTCTGTATTCAGTTTTAATTAACGACAGACGTGTAAGAGCTTATGTAGCTACCAATAAAGCTGGTGTTAGATTCGTGGTAGCAAGACCTTTTGAGCTTATGGAAGCTCTGGTAAACCAGGCTTTAATCAGCTCATTATTTGAGTTCTTACTGTTAGTTGCAATCTACATTCCATGTGTGATCTTATTTGTAAATATCATGTTCTTACCTGTAAAGCGTTTGGCTAAAGAACTTGATATGCGTCGTGAGAGCGACTTAACTCCTGTAACTGGTCATACACTACCATCTGAGCTAGATGTCTTTATTGATTCTATTAACCGCCTCTTTAATAAGACCGCAGGTGCTCTGCAAAACGAACGCAGGTTTATCGCTGATGCTGCTCATGAAATGAGAACACCTCTTACAGCAATCTCACTGCAGGCTCAGGCTTTAAAAGAGGATATCCTTCCTCAGGATGAAGCTGACAAGGTTCATCAGTTAAAACTTGCAATCTCACGTCAAAGAAAATTAACTAATGATCTTTTAGCTTATGCTCGTTCTCAATGTGGTCGTGAACTTCACTACTCAAACTTTGATGTAAAGTCATTGTTTGTTGAAATTATTGATGACTTAGGTTCATTAGCAGATGATAATGATATTGATTTAGGTCTTGTAGGTAACTGTGCTATCTCTCTATATTCAGACAGATCAAGCGTGAAGACAGTGATCTCTAATCTTGTAAGTAATTCATTAAAGTACACACCAAAAGGTGGTCAGTGCGATTTAAGCTGTGTAAAACATGATCATGAAATTACTATCTTTGTAGAGGACACTGGTCCTGGTCTTTCTCAAGAAGATCTAACTAAAGTATTCAATGCTTTCTACAGAGTAGGTGGAGATACCGCTAAGATTGAAGGCACTGGTCTTGGTCTATCCATTGTAAAATCAGCCTGTGATGAGATTGGTGCTAAGATTGCCTTAGAGAACCGCAAAGAAGGTGGTTTAAGAGCTAAGGTTACCTTTAAATTAAGCTCTTGATATCTAGATAATACGGTGTTCAAAAAGAACTTATTTAAGATTTGAAAACTTCTTAATCCCAACAGCTCCTTTACAGAGTAAATTTATTTAGTATCAAAATAAAATGTGATTATCTTAAATTGGATAATTAGTATATTTGTAAAAACGTGACTTATTATTAGTTATTTAAATATAAAATAAAATCTAAAATATCAGCAGTTGTTTTTACTATTAAAATGAATAAAGTTAAATATAACTTAACTATTTGAATTAACATTAGATTATTTGTTTTCCAATATTTGTTGTAATCTCTCCTTCGGCGATGGCTTTCTAATGCGGTTTTACGTGCATTTATCTTAATCTTTTTTATAACTTCTGCTCTCTCTTTAAGAAATATGACTACCACCGGCGAAATTTATGTTTTAGCCCTCATTTACAAAGGCTTCGAATGTGGTACTATTGAATGGTCGCCAGACCTATGGCGAGTTACGACTTGCTGTTGTTAGAAGAATTAGAACGAACATTAATTGAATGGTCGCCAGACCTATGGCGAGTTACGACCGTTCCGTAAAAAGAACAACGTAAATATTGAGATTGAATGGTCGCCAGACCTATGGCGAGTTACGACAGTGCTAGGGTATCGTTTCTCCAATACTCTGCTATTGAAGTGCAGTCATGCAGTTGGTAGTTGCTAAGATAGGAGTAGTACCAAATGATATGGGGATTGTTGGGGGCTTTTGCATGCCTAATTGCTCTTCTTTTAGTTGTAGCATACGAATAGCAGTCTAGTTTTTTACTGTTCTGCTTTTGTGTTCTTGAAAAGTAGAAAACCTTCATTTTATTGAAGCTGAAGGTGTCTCTCTACTCAAAGTGAGACTTAATCGTTTGATGCAATAAGGAAAGAAGTGTGCTCTTTGGAATTCTAGGAACTATAGGCTGTCTTATAGCCTTATATCTTGTTGTAAAGTACGACAGGTAGTGACACATCTTTTTGATGTGTCATAGTTATCTTTGACCTATTCTTTATCTACGTCTTCTTGCTTTAGCTTATCTTGATAAGCAAAGAGTTCACTAAGATCAAGTTTGAACTTGCTGTTCTCTGCATTGCTTTTATCTGTTAACTGTTTCTTTTTAAGAAACATCACCATGTACCATGGAAGATAAACTACGTTACCTTCAGTTTCGACATTACCTGAGCATAGAACATATGCTTTGTTGAGATTCCACTCTTTTTCTTTTAGAACGTTATTAAGAGCATTGTGCTTTTTATAATCTTTGCCTGATTTGATCTCTAAAGGGATAACTTGTCTGTCATCCTCTAACAAAAAGTCTACTTCACCTCTTTTTAAAGAGTCATAGTAGTAAAGTGAGTATCCGTTTACTTTTAACTGCTGAGCTATTACGTTTTCTAAAATTCCTCCTAGGTTGATACCTATGTCACCTGTAAGAATTTCAAATTGTACGTTGCCTTGACAGGTTGCACACAAAAGACCTGTATCAGATAAGAAAAGCTTGAATACTGAGCGCTTTTCATTAAGTTTTAAAGGGAATGTGCAAGCATTAACGTTATAGCATGGTAGTGCAACACCAGCATCAGATAACCACACAAAACTATTCTCATAACGATTTAAGCGAGCGTTTTTATTGAGGTTAGTAAGCACAAAACGTCTGTTTTTAGCTTCAAGTTCACTTGGTAGCGCATCAAAGATGTCATGGATCTTGTCTTTACCTGTATAGGCGTATTTAGTAATGTCCATGCGGTATTGTTCAAGGATGTTCTTTTGAATATTAACAACTTTTGCAATGTCACTGTCCTCTAAATAAGAGCTGACAGCAGCAGGCATACCACCTACAACCAAATACGAGTTAAAGATCTTGCAAAAGCTTCTGTGCAGAACTTTATCTACAGGAGTCCTCTCTATAAAGTGTTTTTCTAATCTATCAATGATTGATTTATCAACACCTAAAGCTATTGCATACTCCTCAAGATCAAGAGGATACATAGTTACGTGCTCTTCAAAACCCACTGGAAGAGAAGGAACTTCTTTGGTTCTTACACCAAGCAATGATCCTGACTCTATATAGTCATACTTACCATCTTCAACTAAGGTTTTGATAGCAAGCCTAGCGTTAGGGCAATCCTGTATCTCATCTAAAAAGATAAGGGTATTGCCTTTAACCAATTCTTTACCACAGTAAGATGAGAGCTTTGAAATAATTGATGACACTGAAAGATCATCTTCAAAGATAAGCTTTTGCTCTGGATGCAGGGCAAAGTTTAATTCAACAAATACAGAGTAATTGTTTTTAGCAAAGTATCTTACCAAGGTGGTTTTACCAACCTGACGAGCTCCAGAAATACAAAGAGCAACTTTGTGCTTATTGTTTTTCCAGTCTAAAAGGTACTGATAGAGCTTTCTTTGTAACATGATAAGATCCTGAGCGCGGTAAAAAGTAAATACTGTTTGTAACAAATATTGAGTACTAATACAGATTATTTGTAACAATATTTACTATAAAATATCTTGTATTTGTAACAATATTATAGAATTTTATTAGCTAATTTGTAACAAATTTGTGTAACAAAATTGTAAAAACATAACTGAGCTATCAATTAGCAGTTAACTTACATAAAGTCATATACTTTAAATCTTGCTATCTGTTCAGAGGGGCTTTTAATAATCAGTAAAATCTCTTTCATTGAAGCTAATCAGTTTTAAACTTAAAACAACTTATTAGACATACCTCTCTTAGACTTACCTTTCTTAGCCACACCATTCTTAGATCTACCCTTCAGATCTACTTGCCCTCACATGCTTTTACTAACGAAAAATAGCGCTTTGTGCTATTATTACAGTATTCAAAACAACAACGAACCTATATAAAAATCAATTCAAAAGATTTATTTCAAAGCATAAAAAGATTCATATGTCAGACAATGTAAAAGATTATTCAGGCGCTTCCATTGAAGTATTAAAAGGTCTAGAACCAGTTAGAAGAAGACCTGGTATGTATACTGATACCCAAAATCCAAATCACTTGGGTATGGAAGTTATCGATAACAGTGTTGATGAGGCTGTAGCAGGTTTTGCTAATAAGATTGATGTCGTTTTATACGAGGATGAATCTTTAGAGGTAACCGATAACGGTCGTGGTATGCCTGTTGATTTACATCCTGAAGAAAAGATCCCTGCAATTGAACTTATCTTAACTAAGTTACACGCAGGTGGTAAGTTCAATTCAGATTCTTACAAATTCTCAGGCGGTCTGCACGGTGTAGGTGTATCCGTTGTAAATGCTTTATCAAAGAAGTTAATTGCAACCGTAAAAAGAGGTGGTATTGTTTATCAAATCACCTATGAAGGTGGCAATAAGACTCAGGAATTAACACAAATCGGTACCTGTGCTAAAAAGGATACCGGTACCTCTGTACACTTCTGGCCAGATGAGCCATATTTTGATGATCCAAAGTTTAACGTAGCTCTTTTAAAACACCTTCTAAAAGCTAAGGCTGTTTTATGTGAAGGTCTTACCATCAATTTTGAAGATAAGATTAGAAATACCACTGAGAGCTGGTCTTACAGTGGTAACTTACAAAACTACATGGTATCTCAAACTGAGGGCAGAACCATTGAACCTAATCCTCCATTCTACGGTCAGGTAAAAGGTGAGGATGAGGAATTAGAATGGGCTGTAGCATGGGAGTTAGAAGGCTCTGGTGCTCATACCATTGGTGAGTCATTTGTAAACTTAATTCCAACTGTTGAAGGTGGTACCCACGTCAACGGTTTTAGAGCAGGTTTAACTGATGCTATAAAAGAGTTCTGTGACTTACAGAATCTCTTACCACGTAATTTAAAGATCACCGCAGATGATGTATGGTCACACTGCTCATATGTATTATCTTTAAAGATGCGTGATCCTCAGTTTGCTGGACAAACTAAAGAGAAACTCTCTTCAAGACACATCGCATCAATTGTACAGGGCATTGTTTCAGATAGATTCTCTCTGTGGCTAAACTCAAATGTTAATACTGCAAAGATTATTGCTAATACCATTATTGAAGCTGCTAAAGACAGAGAGAGTACCGCTAAAGTTGTAGAGCGTAAAAAGACCTCACGTGGTCCTGCGCTCCCTGGTAAACTTACAGATTGCACCTCATCAGATCCTAGCCGTTGCGAGCTCTTTATCGTAGAGGGTGACTCTGCAGGTGGTTCTGCTCGTCAGGCAAGAGATTCAAGCTATCAGGCTATCCTGCCATTGCGCGGTAAGATTTTAAATACATGGGAGACTTCAGCTTCAAAAGCTATGGAGTCTGAAGAAATTCGTGCTATCTCAATTGCAATTGGTGTAGAACCTGATGCTGATACTCTAGATGGTCTTCGTTATGACAAGATCTGCATCTTAGCCGATGCTGATTGTGACGGTCTGCATATTGGTACTCTATTGTGCTGTCTGTTTGTAAAACACTTCACAAGACTGGTAAGAGAAGGTCACATCTATGTAGCTTGCCCTCCATTATTCAGAATTGATGCTGGCAAATACAAAGAGTATGCAATTGATGAAGCTGAGCTTGATGTAAAGCAAAAGCAATTCTTAAGAAAAGGTATTAAAAAGGACAATATTAAGATCCAGCGTTTCAAGGGATTAGGTGAGATGAATCCTGATCAGTTACGTGAGACAACACTAGCTCCTGAATCAAGACGCTTAAAGAAGTTAACCTTAACCTCTGATGCTGATGAGAATACCTTTGCAATTATGGATCTTTTGTTATCTCAAAAGAGAGCTGCTGACAGACGTCAGTGGATTGAGGATAACGGCGATAAAGCAGAGATGATTGACTAGCCTATGGCAGATAGCGACGACAAAACAGAACAACCGACTAGTAAAAAACTAGACGACGCCAGAAAGAAAGGTCAGGTGCCTCGTTCTAAAGAGGCAGGAACTTTCTTTGTTCTGTTAGCAGGCGTGCTATCCATCTGGGCATTCTCTTCCTTTTTAGGCAAGGGTATGCGCCAGATTATGTTAAACAGCTTTACGCTCACGCGTGATCAGATCTTTTCAGAAGACGAGAGCCGGCGTCTTTTTGTCGAAAATCTTTTAGATATTGCTATTCCCTTAATTGGTATTTCTTTTGTAGTTTTTGTCTGCGCAATTGCAGGCTCTATCTTTATTGGTGGCTACAATTTCTCTAAAGAAGCCCTACAACCAAAATTCAGTAAATTAAATCCAATTAAAGGTATTGGCAGGATCTTCTCATTAAACGCTATCGTAGAACTTATAAAAGGTATCTTTAAAGTAGCGTTCATCGGTTCATTCTGCTACTTTGCGCTTTCAGGTCGTATGGCTGAGGTTATGAGCCTCTCTTATATTGATCCTATAGGCTCTATCCGTCAGGCGATAAAACTCTTATTCCAGTTCATGGTGATCATTGTCTGCTCACTCTGTCCAATTGTGTTGCTCGATGTTCCATATCAAAAATGGAATTACATCAAACAATTGAGAATGAGTAAGCAAGAAATTAAAGATGAGTTTAAGGATACTGAAGGTAACCCTCAGATTAAGGGTAAAATCAAACAGCTTCAATATCAAATGGCAGCAAGACGCATGATGAAGAAGGTTCCAGAGGCCGATGTGGTTGTAACTAACCCTACCCATTATGCTGTTGCACTAAAATATGATCCTAATGGCACCACTGCACCATTAGTGGTTGCAAAAGGTGTAGATGAGATTGCCGAAAAAATTAAGGAAATTGCCAGAGAATCTGAAGTTCCTGTCATTCCTCTGCCTCCTTTGGCCCGTTCTTTATACTATACAACCGATCTTGACTGTGAAATCCCACGTGGCTTATTTAAGGCTGTAGCTCAAGTTTTAGCTTGGGTAATGGGTATGAAATCCTTCAAAGAAGGAAAGAGCAAACAGCGACCACGTGATCTGGATATGAATTTGCCAATTCCAGATGAGCTAAAATTCTAAAAAATGAGTTTTAAGTTTCATATTGTGTAATAATCAGAATATGAACAGCGTTTTTTGCTCTGTTATAATGGCTTCACTGGGAGTTAATGAGGAAATTATTTTATGGTAACTAAAAATACCCCAAAGAAAGCTGCTACCAAAAATAGTAACAGCAAAGTAACTGCATCTACAACTAACTACAAGGCAAATGTAGAGAAGTTCAAAGAGTCAGTTTTAAATCATCTGCGTACCACAATCGGTACCTCTCCAGCAAAGGCTAGCAAATTAGCTTGGTGGCAGGCTGTAGTAGCAACTTGCAACGAGGATATCTTCGGTCGTCTAACCGATACCCAAGAAACTCATGCTAAGAATGACACCCGCGCTGTTCACTATTTATCAGCAGAATTCTTAATGGGCAGATTGACAATCAACAATCTGACCAACCTAGAGAAGTTCGACATTGCACGTGATGCATTAAAAGAACTTGGTCTAGATATCAATGAAGTTTGTGAAGAAGAGCCTGATATGGCTTTAGGTAACGGCGGTTTAGGTCGTCTAGCTGCTTGCTTCATGGACTCACTTGCAACTTGCAACTACCCATGTGTAGGTTATGGTATTCACTATGAGAACGGTCTGTTCCGTCAGGAAATTCGTGGCGGTAAGCAGGTTGAGCGTCCAGATTCATGGCGTGAGTACGGTTGCCCATGGGAAGTATGTCGTCCAGAATCAGTTCAGAACGTACCACTAGGTGGTTATGTTGATACCCAGACTGCACCTGATGGCACTGTAAGCTCAGTATGGCATCCATCTAGCATCATCAAAGGTGTGCCTTGGGATATCCCTGTAGTAGGCTACCGTGGTTCTTCAGTTGCAATTTTACGTCTGTGGGAGTCACGTTCTACAGAGCAGTTCAACTGGGACGTATTCAACGCAGGTGGTTACGTTGATGCTCAGGCTGAAAAGTCATTAGCTGAGACCGTTTCAAAGGTTCTATATCCTAACGATTCAACTGAAGCTGGTAAGGAATTACGTTTAACTCAGCAGTACTTCTTCTGCGCATGTTCATTACGTGATATCTTACGTCGTTACAATCGTTCACATCATCACGATTATTCAGAGTTTGCAAAGAAGATCGTTATCCAGTTAAACGATACTCATCCTACTATTGCAATCCCAGAGTTAATGAGATTGTTAATCGATGAGGAAGGCTTATCATTTGATGCTGCTTGGGACATCACTTCAAAGACCTTCAACTACACCAACCACACTCTATTACCTGAGGCATTAGAGAAGTGGCCTGTATACATCTTTGAGAAGTTATTACCACGTCACTTACAGATCATCTATGAGATCAACTACCGCTTCTTAAACGGTATCGTTGAGCACATGTGGCCAGGTAACAATGATATGAAGGCAAAACTTTCAATCATTGAAGAAGGTCCATGCCGTAAGGTTCGTATGGCTAACCTGTGCGTAATCACTTCAGGCAAGGTTAACGGTGTTGCTAAGATCCACTCTAAGTTAGTTAAAGAGGATCTGTTCCCTGAGTACAACATGTTATGGCCTACCAAGTTCTGCAACGTAACAAACGGTGTAACTCCACGTCGTTGGTTATTAGCATGCAACAAGGGCTTAGCAGAGTTATACAACGAGGTTAGCGGTAAGGATTGGCCTTTACACTTAGACTTATGCGATAAGTTAAAGGACTACGCTGATAAGAAAGACTACCAAGAGCGCTTCATGCAGATTAAGCATGACAACAAGGTTGTTTTAGCTAAGACCATTAAGGAATTAGTTGGCGTTGATGTTGATCCTAACGCAATGTTCGATGTTCAGGTAAAGCGTCTTCACGAGTATAAGAGACAGCACTTAAATCTTTTATACATCATGTCTCTATACAAGAGCTTATTAGAGAACCCTGATCAGGATATCGTACCTCAGGTATTTATCTTCGGTGCAAAGGCAGCTCCTGCATACACCTTAGCTAAAGACATCATTTACGCTATCAACGCTGTTGGTAACAAGATCAACAACGACTTACGTATCAAGGGCAAGTTAAAGGTAGTATTCTTACCTAACTACCGCGTAAGCTTAGCTGAGAAGATCATTCCAGCTGCTGATATCTCAGAGCAGATTTCAACTGCAGGTTATGAGGCTTCAGGTACTTCTAACATGAAGTTTGCAATGAACGGTGCTTTAACCTTAGGTACTATGGACGGTGCAAACATCGAAATCGTTGAGAAGGCTGGTATCGAGAACAACTTCATCTTCGGTTTATCAGTTGAAGAAGTTCAGGAATTAAAGGCTAAGGGCTACAATTCATGGGATTACTACAATGCAAACCATGAGTTAAAGTCAATCATCGATTGGTTAGATACTGACTACTTCACCCCAGGTGAGCCAGGTGCATTATCTTCAATCAAGAACTCACTGTTAAATTTAGGCGATCCATTCTTAGTATTAGCAGACTTTGCTTCTTACAAGGATGCTCACCAGAGAGCACAGCAGATGTTCAAGGATAAGGCACGTTGGGCAAAGGCTGCAATGATCAACTCTGCAACTATGGGTATCTTCAGTTCAGACAGATCAATGCACGACTATGCTCGTGACATCTGGAACTTAAAGAGCTTAAACATCGAGAACAAATAATCGATAATAAGCAATTTAAGTTGTAAATAAGCTTTAAGGCCCTCAAGCTAGAAATGGTTTGGGGGCTTTTGTTTTGGGGGGAATGTAGTGGAAACAGAATGAAATGACAGAGAAATGAATCTCTCTTCTTTTATAAT
>OMZC01000109.1 GCA_900315395.1 uncultured Gammaproteobacteria bacterium | reverse complement strand
CTGTAGAGCAGATTAAAACACGAGACTATGGCAACATCATACCTAAAAAGAATGAGCTGTTAAGAATAGCTACAGTCTTTAATGCAGATCCTAAAGTACGAGCTTTTACAGAGTATCAGCAAGTTTAAGCTTAAATGAAACTGTTAAGTGCAATGCTTAACACTACCTATTATTAGCGCCACTTAAGGCTTATCTTGTGGCGTACTAAGACCTAAGAGCATGATGTAACCTAATTCTAGTCTATTTTTTTAGATCATGAATTAGCTGTTTAACTCTAAGCGTGATTTTCGAAAGGTATATATCTACTTTTTTCATATACCAATCTAAATCTGGAACGATGCCTTTATAAGATTAGTTCATAAGGTAAGGCAATGATTATTTTCTTCTAAATTCCTCAATTCTTAATTTCTCTTAGATCTTTGTACTCATAGCCTTACCTTCCAAATTTTAGTTTAAGTCCATATAGCTACTTGTAGCTAAGTTTACAGATCAAAAGCTCATATATCGGATTTTATAAAAGCAAAGATCAATATTGTAGCTGTGATCTGTTTTATTAGATAAAAAGGACTATAACAGCCCATCAATAAAATACCTGCTAAAGGTATTAGACCGTAAAGGCGAGGTTTGCATGAAATTTAAAGACAGCTTAAAAAAGCTCAAGCTCAATTTTAGAACCCATCCTGTGTTCAGCGTTGCATTCATCATTGCAACGGCATTTGTAGTGCTTAGTTTCGCACTTTGTTTTACAAGAGAGACTTTTGTAAAACAATGCGAAAACGGTGATATTGCAGCATGTAACAGAGCCTGTGCAATCAAAGGCAGAACTGCCTGTGCAAATCTTGCGTTTTACTATCAGCAGGGGATTCATGTAAGAAAAGATGAGCATAAAGCTCTTTTCTATTACCAAAAATCGTGTTCTCAAAACTTAAGTTACGGTTGCAGACAGGCTGAGCTAATAGAAAAGCAACTTAATTATAAGCTCTCACACAAGCAGTAGACGATTACTAAAGGCAGAACACGTCAAACAAATTTAAAAATGCCATCAATTTACCTGATAACAGCAATTATACTAAAGCTCTAGCTTACAAAGCATTGTCAGTAGTGTATTCTTACTCCTTATGAAAAATGGTAAATTGGTTAAAGATTGGCTATAAGGAATATATTACAGATTGCCCAGCATTATGATTTTGCATCAACAATTTTACAGCAGATTTTTTTTGTTCAGCCCCAATTTTTTTTAGACAGATGCTTTAAGAGCTTCTGCAAAGAGGTTTTATATGGATTTTAGAGACTATGTAAATTCAAGAGACATTCGTGAGTATCTTTATAAGATTGACTATAAGCTGTCAAGTACTCAAAAGTTAGATATTGTTGAATACAACAATTATCTTACATTTGAGCAAAAGATCTCTTTGTTAGAAGAACTCTTAAAAGAGAATGATGAAAAATTACAATGCGTGAGCTTTTCAGCTGAAGGAGAATACAAAAGTTATAAAACGAAGAGTCTTCATGTAATTATCAAACGTAAGATAGCAACTTATAGAAAAATACTGCAGCTTTTAACAAAAAATGAGAGCGGTTGCTTCTATGAATCTTCCTTATTGCTAGATAGACGTGATCCTTTTGGAAAAGATAAATATGAACTCAAGATGGAAGATAAAAAGTTGGCTGAAACTATGACCGTCAGCGATTTTGGCAAATTCAATGAGTTTGTAAATAATTACTCAAGTCCTTTTCACAGGTATTATGCCAATTATCAGGACTGTCTGAATGATTATCTTGAAGCAGTCAACGGTATCTATTGTGAATACATAGAACAGTTATTCTCTCCTCAAGATCTAGAATCAGATGAATGGGAGCTTGATGATGATTATGATGATTGTGATTATGATGATGATTCGGATGATGATTCTGATGAGAAATTTAAAGACGATGTAGATGATGATTTGGATACTAGCAATATAGTATCTAAAAAAGAAAGGCTTTCATCTCTAATTGAAAAATACGCTCTTACTGAGGATGATCTTAATAAGGTAAAAAGAGCATGTGGAATTGAAGGCGCGATCAGGAAGATCTATCTCTTTGGCAAAACAGATAATACCTTACAAGATAAAAATAATAACGTCTCATCTGGAAAGAACCAGTATGTGTCAGCCTATTTAAATGCCAGAGGAGAGGTAAAAGACGTATTATCAAATATAGATAGATTGGATTCATTTGAAAATAAAATTATTTATACAGATGATCCAATTCCTGTGCCTTTTAAAGAAGGTGATATTGTTTCATATGTCCATTTTTACAGTGATCCTTCATCTAATGGATACAATGTAAAGTCAGCCTCTGATCCTTTTGTTGTGACTGATTTTCTTGAAGATGAATTTGATCATCCGTTCTTTTGTGAAAGAATTTCAACAGTTGATGGAAAGACTCACTTACTTGATGAAGATTACAATTACCACTTATATGATTTAGAGTACTACAGACGTCCTTTAGAGGGTAAATTTTTAGCGCTTAAAGCTATAAGAAATTTCTGTATTGATCATGATCCTCATGAAGAGCGCGATGCAAATCTTCTATTGGAATATTTCGACCTAAAAGCAAAACTTGATGATTATGAAGAAGGTGTTGAAGTTGCAAGCTTTAAAGTTATTGATAGCCTAAAAGAAAAGGTTGATAACATCTTCAAGAAGATAAAGGCTAAACCAAGTTTACGCCGTATCATTGATGAGAAATATAGAAATAGGACTCATCTAAGATATATAGGTCATGAGGAATGCCAAGACTGTCAAAACTTAAAGATTTATCTTGATGATGAAAAATTAGCTCCTAAAGGCTATGAACAGTGTCACAGTGTAAAAGAGACAATTGAGCTTATTAAACTTTGTGAAAGTTCAGGTACCTATATTGAAGAGATAAATCTTGATAGTGACTTAGGCAAGTACGCAAAAGATGGTGGAGATGCCATGAAGCTTCTTGATTACTTAGTAGAAAGAAGAACTTTCTACAAAGTTAAGTTACATACATCAAATCCTGAGGATAGAGCTAATATGCAAAAAGTCATCGACAAGTACTGGCCAAAAGGTGACAGTATCTAGTGTTATCAAGAGCATAAAGCCTAGAAATCCTAAGATTTAGTAATCTTAAAATGAACTACAGCTCCTAAGGTAAGATCTTCTACATAGGGGCTGTATCTTCAAAAGTGACAGTTAGGCTTTATTCATCAAAGCAAGGGCTGGAAATAAACCTAATTTAATCACAAAATGAACCTAGTTTAGGTAACACTTGATACCAAATCCTTGATACACACGAAACTTAATCGTGGTATCCATTTCTTAAAAATAAGATCTAATACGTCATTTCTTAGGCATAAAAGCAAAGCAATCATAAAAGCATAGCAATCATAAAAATCACATTCTCATAAAACAAAGATCTCAAGAAGCGCAAACTTTTTTCTAGAATTAGCATTTAAGCTTTCACCAGAATTAGCAACTGATTTTCTTGTCTTTAGAAACTTAAATTTGACAGCGTTTATTGTACAGTGCTCTCTTTGAAATAAATCTAAGTGGCCGTCACCGCCACACCATTTTTTATAAAAGTTTCTATAAAAAGTTACGAGCGCTGTCATTATATATGCGTCAACCACGCGGACACTATTGCCAATAGTCTTGACCAAGACAAAATCCAAAGAATGAAAAGATAGGACAATTGAGCTTTATATGAGATTAAAAGCTAATTTTGGCTTACAGCACAGACAATTTCTCCAATTTATTTAACTTCATTTTTACCCACGACAAATCTGAAAAGATTGAAGCCTCAAATTTTACATCCTTTAAACACACATCACGATCTTGAATGGTTGCTTTATAAGATAGCTTCAAAGTTAAGGCAACTTCAGGTGATTTTTATTTTTGTTCCTCTCATTTGTAAAAATCACTCCTTGTGAAGTTGCCTTAACTACGTTTTAAAAACACTGTAAAAAAGCCCTCAAAAAAATTTTGCGTATAATTATATAAAAATAGGTATCCTATATACCGATTTTTATGTTAGCATAAAAACATGTTTTATGAACTTTGATTAAATCTCCATAAATCTTAAGAAAAGTAACCCAAGGAAAAGAGTTCTCTGTTTTCTAATTTTAAGAGGCGGTAAAGCGTAATGAGTGTATTTAAAACAAGACAGAGCAAACTTGTGTTGATCTTCTAAAAGAGTTTTTAGTAGGGAAAAAGTAAAAGGTCAAAAGCAATAGGCAAAAGAGATCATGCTCAACAGAAAAAACAACAGAATTAGAAACTACAGAAATAGAAACTACAGAATCGGTAACTACAGAATTGGTAACAACGTTCTGAAGTAAACACAGTGAATTACATCATGAACCTCATGATAAACAACTTTCAGGATATAGAGTAAAACAACAGGGGTGAATATATGATTTTAAGAAGCAAAGCTACAACTGACAATGAATGGAGACCTTCGCCTGATTTATTAGAGATATCTTCATATCAGGAGCCGGTATCTCTAGATGAGACTGAGTACAAATCTAAACGCCTTGTTAAGGTTTTGAGTGATTTGAAAGTAGCGGCATCTTTTGAAAATGTTGTAACAGGTCCAGTTGTCTCAAGATATGACTTTCGTCTTGAACCAGGTGTCAGGTCAAGGATTATCGTAAACTTAGAAAGTGATATACAGCAAGGCTTAATGTGTAGAAATATCATAATCAAAGAGGTAATTCCTGGATTTCCATGTGTGGGTATTGAAATTCCCAATGATAAACGCCAGATGATCCGTTTAGGTGACATTATCGATTCTGATGATTTCTCTCAATCAAAAGCCAAATTACCAATATGTTTAGGAGTAGATACAGTCGGATCAAATGTTATTGCAGATCTTACAGATGCTCCTCACTTATTGATAGCAGGTAGTGAAGGTTCAGGTAAATCCACAGCGTTAAACTCAATGCTGTTATCTATGCTTTTTGCAAAATCACCAAATGAGTTACGTCTTATCTTGGTTGATTCAAAGACTGTTGAGTTCTCTCAATATCAGAACTTACCACATCTATTAACTCCAATCATTACTGATCCAGATTCAACTGTAGCAACATTGGCATGGTTGATTAAGGAGATGGAGCGCCGTTGTAAGCTTCTATCTTTGATGTATCAGCCTAATATTTCTCAGTTAAACGATTTCATCATAGAAAAGAACCTCAAAGGAGAGAAAGTTTATGATCCTATGTGGTGTGAAAACTCTGCAGAAGATCAACCTGAGCTAAAGATAGTTCCATACATTGTTTTAGTAATTGGTGAGTTAGCTGACTTAATACCTGCAGCTATTGTAACCAGAAAGAAAGATAGCGATACCCCTGAAACTCTAATTAGAAGATTAACAACTAAAGCAAGTGTAGCTGGTATCCACTTAATCTTAGCAACAGAAAATCCAAGAGCTGATGTTATAACCGGAGCAATTAAAGCTAGCATACCATCTCACATTGCCTTTACAGTTCAAGATGAAAAGGGATCAAGAATGATTCTAGAAGAGACAGGGTCAGAAAAGCTGTTAGCTAAGGGTGATATGCTACTTAAATATGAAAATTTAAACAGAGCACAAATGTTTCGTGCTCAAGCTCCTTTTGTAAGTAGTGATGAAATTGCAAAGGTCGTATCAGCATTTCATCAGTACTATGGTGATCCTGAGTATGTTAGTGATCCTGAATATGTAGAATCTATTACAGAAAGTGAGAGCGAGGGTGCATCTTACAATAACAGTATCTTTGATGATGACGATTATGATTTATCCAAAACTCCACTCGATCCAAAGTTTATCGAGGTTGTGGATTTTGCTAGAAAATATTGCATTCAAGAAAGGCGTTTTTCTTTATCAGAGCTTCAGAGCTCTTTTGGCTTTGGTTATAACAGAGCGCGTAAAGTTTATCGTCAGATGCAATCTTTGCGTATCCTCGATAGTAAGGGGTATTTTAAACTTGAAAGGTAAAGATCCTGAGCAATAGACGCTGTGCCTTAGGCATGAGTTTGAGTAAGATTTGAGTAAGAGAAAGGTAGGATCTTGTTGTAACCATGGGGTAAAACATTACTCTCATGAAAGATATCTTACCTTTAGCCTTAAGTAAGGAGGTGTGAGATAAGGTGAGCTAAGGGAAGATAAGGAAAATGAGGAAGATAAGATATGGAAAAATGAGGAAAGATAAGATAATGAAAAATGAGAAAAGATAAGGTAGTTCTAAAAGAGCATTGGTACTAAGATCTTTTGAAAGTAAGAACAGTGGTGCAAAAGCCTCATGGCTTGACTTTACAGCAAAAGACCTCTTTAAAGCTATGAGCTTAAAAGAGGTCTTTTAAGATTTTAGCTAATCTTTAGATTAAGCTTAGATCTTTAGATTTAATTAAATCTCATAAGATAAGATCTATAAGACAGTCAAATCTAAATCTTAGAAATAACTCTTACAAGAGCGCGTCTTACTTTGTTTCAAATTACTTGGTACCAAAGATTCTGTCACCAGCATCACCAAGACCTGGGCAGATGTAAGCATCTTTGTTTAACTGACGGTCTAACTGACCTACGTAGATCTGAACATCAGGGTGAGCTGTAGCAAGTTTCTCTAAACCTTCAGGGGCTGCAATGATGCATAAGAACTTAATCTTTTTGCCACCTTTTTCTTTAATCATATCTACAGCATCAACAGCTGAACCACCAGTTGCTAACATAGGATCTAAGATCACACAGGTTCTCTCTTCAAGGTTCTGTGGTAACTTGCAGTAGTAAGGTACTGGTTTGTGAGTTACCTCATCACGGTACATACCAATGTGACCGATTCTAGCTGAAGGTACTAAAGCATCAAGACCTGGTACCATACCTAAACCTGCTCTTAGCACAGGGATAATAGCAAGCTTTAAACCATCTAACATTGGAGTCTTGCACTTCTCTAATGGAGTCTCAACTTCAACTTCCTTTAAAGGTAAATCGCTTAATGCTTCATATGCTTCTAGCATAGCGATTTCTTCAATTAAAGTACGGAACTTATTAGTAGAAGCCTCTTTATCTCTTAATAAAGAGATCTTGTGCTTGATAAGAGGGTGCTTGAAGATTGTAATGTTAGGCTGTTTTGTAAAATCCATTCTATTTATCCTTTTTCTATCAACTAAATCTACTTAATTTTCAAATCAGTTTATTTGTAAATCTGTCTATTTTCAAATCTGCTAAATTTTAAAAGTGATCTATACCTTTACTGTAAAGGAAACTGTTTTTAAAAGTTAACTATCTAAAAGTAGTTTTCTATAAAAGTAATCTTCTACCAAAGTAATTATCAAAAACTTACTTTCTACCAAGATAACATTCAATAAAATAAACTTTTAATAAAAGAACAGACAGTGTCTGTTCTTTTACCTCACAAGGCTAAGCCTTGTGTTTGATCTCTTTTTCAATAGCGTTCTCATCGAAAACGTATTTGTTACCAGGTAATACTGCATTTAAAACAATACCTGCAATTGCAGCAATAGCAAGTGAGGTTAAGGTTACAGAGGTACCAAATACAGAGAAGGTTAAACCGTCTTTAAAGCCTAAGCCTGACACGAAGATCACAGCTGCAATGATGAGGTTTCTTGACTTAGATAAGTCAACTTTATTCTCAACGATGTTTCTTACACCAATAGCTGAAATCATACCGTAGAGGATAAAGGAAATACCACCAATGATAGCTGTAGGCATGGTTGAAATGATAGCTGAGAACTTAGGTACAACTGAAAGAATGATAGCAAGTAAGGCTGCCATTCTTACAACCTTAGGCTCATAAACTTTAGACATTGCTAAAACACCGATATTCTCACCATAGGTGGTATTAGCAGGACCGCCGATGAAGCCAGCAAAGGCTGTAGCTAAACCATCACCTAATAAGGTTCTGTTAAGACCTGGTTTTGCAATAAAGTTCTTACCAACTGTAGCAGAGATAGCTGACATATCACCGATGTGCTCCATCATGGTAGCAGCTGCAATTGGTGCCATTACTAAGATAGCGGTTAAATCAAACTTGCACATCTGGAAAGGTGGCAGACCTACCCATGAAGCACTAGATATTGAAGCATAGTTAATAATTGCTGAGCCATCAGTATTAGTAAAGCCTGAAATATCTAAAATTAAAGCTACGATGTAGAGTAATACTACGCCCATTAAAATGGGGATGAGCTTTAACATGCCTCGTCCCCAAATATTAAATACGATAACGGTTAGAATTGCAGCTAAGGCTAAAGGCCAGTTAACTGCTGAGTTTGCAATAGCAACTGGTGCTAGAGACAGACCAATACAAACAATCATAGGTCCTGTAACTACAGGAGGTAAGAATCTCATGACTTTAGCAATACCTACTAACTTAATAATAGCTGCCATCACAAGATAAACTAAACCTGCGACAACCACACCACCACAGGCATAAGCTGCTTTATCATTAACACTCATGGTTGCATACATGCCAGTGTTAAAGTTTGCAATAGTATAGAAACCACCTAAGAAAGCAAATGATGATCCTAAAAAGGCAGGAACCTGTAACTTAGTGCATAGGTGGAAGATTAAAGTACCGGCACCTGCGCAGAATAAAGTAACAGAAACTGTAAGACCAGAGGTTAATTCTTCACCTGTAGCATCTTTGAAAAAGCCCATGACAAGGATTGGTACCAGAATAGTAGCACCGAACATGGCAAACATATGCTGAACTGCTAAGATCAGCATCTTCTTTTTGTTGAGCACAAGGGGAGTTTCAATAGTATTGTCTGTGTTATTCATAAAGTTGTCTTTTAGGTAAGGTTGTTGAGTAGCTGTATCCATACAGCGTCATTTAACTGCTTTAAAAGCACAAAGCCACGATCTTATCAAAGTAAGCTAATCTTGACTAGAAAATAAGAATGTACAAAGACATTCTGTATAGGTAAATAGTCAAAGAGGTAAATAGCCAAACAGTAAGATGCTACTAAGGTCTTACAACTAAAACTATTACCACATAAACTCAATAAGCGAGCCTCTTTTAAAGTAGCTAGAAGAATTTTACATCAAAATAAAGAGGGCAAACTTTCTAAATATAAGCGGTTTTTAGATTACAGATTAAGATCACAGATTGAGCGTGCTTATTAGTTACATTGATGATTTTATCGAAGCAATGGTATTTTTTATGACTATGCTCAAGATCCAAAATACACTCAGAGATTATTGAGTAAAAACAATGTACCATAAGGTATACACGTAAAGCTTTTTGAGGTTATTCTCAGAAGCAATAATCTTGTTTCAAAAAATTCAACATATACCATGATCTGGAACGATGACTTTATAAAATTGAGAAGAACTTAGAAGTAGTGGAAAACTAATAACACGGTTAGATGCTATGTTTATTGTTTAAATTAGACTCTTCATGTATAAGTGTTGGATCAAGTAAAAAGAGTAGTTATGTATGTAACTAATTCTTAAGAATATATAGGTTAAATATGATAGAGCAGGAAAATAGTAGCTTATTCTTTGATACGCCTGAATTTAAAGATCAATATGTGTTCCTATCAATTTGGATAGCAACTGCTTTAATGTCATACGAAAAGTACCAAGAATTAGAAAATGGTTCTAAAAATATAAGCTCTGATGATATGTGGTTTAAACAGCAGAGTATTATAAGTAGAGCCGAGCAAATACTGTCAAATAATGGTTTATCAAATAAAGTAGATCAACCAAGAGTTTCGCTGTGGACTGTTGAAGGCAAATCTGTTAAAGGCAAAGAGGTTAATCATTATTTTCTTATTAATTCAGAACAAAAAGGATCATTAAGAAGACTTAATTTAATAGATGACTCCTCTGAAAAGACTTTTCCTAAAAGTTTTATTGAAAAGTATGGAAATAGAGAGGTCTCATTATCAAATGGCAAAAAAATATCTATAAACGCCCTTAGTGATTTTGTTAAAACTCAGTTCAAAGAGCTTTGTAAGGAAGAAAGTATGAGTTCGTTTACTACTTTGCAAACAGATAAAAGCAAAAAATTAGAATTTGATAAAAACATCATCCTCTTTGGACCTCCTGGTACTGGTAAAACCTATAACTCGATTATTTATGCTGTAGCTATTTGTGACAATAGAACTGTTGAAGATGTCAGAAAAGATGATTATTTAAAAGTTTTAGAAAGATACCACAACCTTTGTAAGGAAGATCGAATTGCTTTTACTACTTTTCATCAATCATATGGTTATGAAGAGTTTATAGAAGGAATCAAGCCTAACATTGAAGATGGAAGTTCTGATGTTACATATGAAAAGAAATCAGGAATCTTTAAATTGTTTTGTGAGAAAGCAGGTAATAAAAAGATTTCAGCTAACAATAACAATCTAAATATAAAAGAAAATCCTACAGTTTGGAAAATCTCACTTGAAGGCGCTGGTAATAACAAAACAAAACGAGATTGTTTTGAAAACGGTCGTATTAGAATTGGTTGGACAAAATTAGATAAACATGTAACAGAAGATTCTAATATAGAATCGTCAGGTGTAAGGAGAATTCTGAACAATTTTGAGTATTCAATGGAAGAAGGTGATCTTGTAGTTGTATTAAAAGATCAACGCTCAATAGATGCAATCGGTGTTATTGCTGGTCCATATGAATGGTTGGAAAATGTCGATAGTTACAAACGTTCAAGAAAGGTAAAGTGGCTAGCTACAGACATAGATGAGGATATCTATTCTTTAAATCATAATAAAGTTCTTGTTCAACAAACTGTATATCGATTAAACGTAGATGCGGATGAAATCTTGAAATTAGCTCGTAAAAATAATCCTTCATTAGCTATTACTGTTCAAGAGGAAGATAAGCCATACGTTTTCATTATTGATGAGATCAATCGAGGCAATATTTCAAAGATATTTGGTGAATTGATAACTCTGATCGAAACTTCAAAAAGAGGACTTTTATCAGCAAAATTGCCTTATTCAGGTGATGATTTTACCGTACCAGCAAATGTTTATATCATCGGAACCATGAACACTGCTGACAGATCAATTTCCCTAATGGATACGGCTCTACGACGCAGATTCAGTTTTATAGAAATGCTTCCTGATGAAGAGCTACTTCAACGTAATAACTTGAATGTAGACTTGGTTGATGTGTCAAAAATGCTCAGAACTATAAATAAGCGTATTGAATGTCTATTTGATAGAGAACACACCATTGGTCATGCTTTCTTCATGGAATTAAAAGAAAATCGTACCATTAGTAAATTATCAGAGATCTTTAAAAAATCAGTTATTCCTCTACTACAAGAGTACTTCTATGAAGACTACAACAAGATAATGCTTGTTTTAGGTGACAACTATAAGTCTAATAAAAACTATCAATTCATTAAAAAGGTCTATGTTAAAGCAAGAGATATCTTCAAAGGAAATGATTCTGAAATTGATTTACCAGAATGTACGTATGAGATAAATCAGGAAGCTTTCCTCCATATTGAAAGCTATATAGAGATATACAAAACAGTAGAACAAGCAGATAACAAGCAATGAGATTGTATGGGATAAAATATGAGTCCTCTCATTGAAATAAAAGAGTTTGATACCATAGCTGAAAATCAAGATTATAAAGATCAATATACAATCTTGGATAAAAACTCTTTTGAAGACCTTATTCAATTTATACAGACTTTTGATTCTGATAATTCAGAATCAGATGTCTTAGACTTTGTAAAAATTGGATATAAAAGAAATATCGGTAGAACTGTTACTTTTAAAAATTATGTAGGGCTTATTCAAGTAAACGACAAGTTGAAAATTCAAGTTCTACCCAAAATAGCATCTTTAAAAGATGATAAAGATAAAACAAAAACTAAAGAAATCTTCTTAAAGATGTTGTGCTCTATGAAAGATTTTCCTTGTAAAAGTTTTACAAAGGAAAATTTGAATATCAAGCAAATGAACCTTTATGAGATTTTTATAAATATGTATATTCAGGAAGTCTTACACCTTGTAAAGAAAGGCATAAAATCTGATTACGTTAATTGTGAAGATAATTTACCTGTTTACAAGGGAAAGCTGCTGGTTAACGAACACCTAAAACACAATTTCTTGCACAAAGAACGTTTTTATGTCAGCTTTGATGAATATGAAGAAAACCGTCCTGAAAATAAAATAGTAAAGTCTACTTTGCTCAAATTACAAAAGTTAACCAATAGTTTTGATAATTCTAAAAATATTAGGCAACTTTTGACATTTTTTGAGTTAGTTGATCCTTCTTCTAACTATGATCAAGATTTTTCTCGAGTAGTTATTAACAGAAATACCAAGGACTATGATAACTTAATTAAGTGGTCAAAGGTATTTCTCAAAAATAGAAGCTTTACAACTTTTTCAGGAGATAATTCTTCTAGATCACTGCTTTTTTCAATGGAGAAGCTATTTGAATCTTATGTTGCTCAATCCTTAAGAAAAGTTCTCCCAGAAGGTTGGACTATGTCTTGTCAGGAGAAAAAGCATTTCTTATTCGAAAAGTTAAATGAAGAAAACTATAGAAGATTCTCCTTAATTCCTGATATTGTATTGAGATTTAACAACGGCAATGAAAAAAGAACTGTAATCTTAGATACAAAGTGGAAAAGGCTAGTTGATAAGAAAGAATGCAATTATGGAATATCGCAATCAGACATGTATCAGATGTATGCTTACTCAAAAAGGTATGGAACGTCTGAAATTTGGTTGCTATATCCAGTGGATGATGAAATGCACTCTGAAACAAAGATAAAATTCGACAGTGGCGATGGCACTGTTGTTTCACTATTTTTCTTTGATTTAGCGAATGATCGAAGTTTGGCTGATTTAGTAAAACGAGCAAATCTAAAATAACTCTAAATTTGAGGCTTCGAGCATAGTTGTGAGAAAAATTATTAGAAGTTAAGATTTGTGTATTTTTGGCATAGTTTTATGGATAGTACTAGACAAAATAGTGGTAATAAATTTAACGAAAAGAATGAATTTATTTCTGACTCTGGTTTAATAAAGCTAGAGTTATTGGTAAAACAATTCCGTAACAACATATCTTTTTATAAGGATCGAAGCCGGTTATATAACGAACAGTCTTGTAGATACGAGTTCATAGATCCATTATTAGCAATACTTGGTTGGGATGTTTCCAATAATCAGGGGCTTTCTCCTCAATATCGAGAAGTAATAGCTGAGAATTTCTCTTCTGATACAGATAGACCAGACTACACAATAGCATGTAATGGAGTTCCGAAATTTTTTGTTGAAGCTAAAAAGCCATCTGTTGACATAAGTAAAGATAAGCAAACAGCCTATCAGACAAGAAGATATGGCTGGAATGCTAAACATAAAATTGCAGTATTAACAAATTTTGAATTTTTAGTGATTTACGATACTCGTTATATTCCTAAAAAAACAGATGATTGTACTGTTTCAAGGTACAAAATATATAATTACTCTGAATATATAGATAAAATTGACGAAATTTCTCTGCTTTTATCAAAAAAATCTGTTTTTAAAGGAAATTCTGACAAGTACATTGAAAACTCTTTCAGTCAAATAAAATCAATTCAAACTCAGCCTGTTGACGTTTTATTTCTCGATCAGATAAACAAATGGAGAGTTGAGATAGGAAATGATCTTTATTCAAAAGGAGGTAAATATCACTTAATAGAAGTTTTAAATGAAGATGTACAAGAGTTTATTAATCAAATTGTATTCTTAAGAATATGTGAAGATAAGAATTTGCCTCTGTACCATAATTTGAAAGATACTATCAAGGATGAATCAATATTAATAAGTGAAATAAAAAAATTATTTAAGAAAGCAGACAAAAGGTACAACTCAGGACTATTTTCAAGAGATGTTACGATTAATAACCTTTCATCAAAAGTAATAAAAAAAATAATAGAAGATTTGTACTATCCTAATAGTTTATACCTATTCAATATAATTCAACCACATATACTTGGAAAAATTTATGAATTGTTTTTAACCAAACAATTGGTACTGTTAGAAAACAATACAATAGGTTTAGAAGTAAAAAAGGATTATAAAAATAAGTCGATAGTTACAACACCTATAGAAATTGTTAAATACATGGTAGAAAGATCTTTATCAGAAATATGTAAAGGTAAAACTCCAGAAGAAATTTTAAATATTAAGGTTGCGGATATTGCTTGTGGTTCTGGTATTTTTCTAGAAGAAGTTTTTTCATATTTACAAGATTATTGCGTTCATTGGTACATCGAACATCACCAAAGAACACATTTAATTGAAAAAGGAATAAATTTTTACCAATTACCTCTATCAGAGAAAAAGAAAATTCTTGTATCTTGTATTTTTGGTGTAGATATTGATATACATGCAGTCGAAGTTGCTAAGTTTTCATTGCTAATCAAATTAATTGAGAATGAAAATGCTCCTTCTGTTGTATGTGAAAGTCCTATTCTACCTAATTTAGATAATAACCTACAATTTGGCAATTCTCTTGTAAGTAAAGATGATCTTTCAAAAATACAATTGCTTAATAATTCTTTGTATATTGAAATTGCCCCATTTGATTGGGAAAATATAAATTCCAATAATAAATTTGACGTTATTATAGGAAACCCTCCATATGTTAATACTGAGGGAATGCACATATCCCTTACAAAAGAAGAATTCGAAATATACAAATCTAAATTTCAAACAGCTTATAAACAATTTGATAAGTATTATTTGTTTATGGAGCAAGCTATAAATAAAATTAAATCGGATGGCTATGTTTGCTTTATTGTTCCTAATAAGTTTTTTAAAATAGGATCTGGAAAAAATATTAGAAAGCTCATTTCAGAAGGACACCTATTAGTCAGCTTAGATGATTTTGGAGATTCTCAACTATTTGAAGATAAAACAACATACAGCTCAATTATTGTGTTATCAAAGTGTAAAAATGATTATTTCAATTATAAACAAATAGACTCAATAAACAAATTAAGTCTAAAAAATAACAGTGTTAATACAGTGTCTATTGATTCTTCTCTGTTGAATGAATTTCCTTGGAGACTGACAACTAATGGCGAGATATTAAATTTGCTTGCAAAAATAGAAAAAAAATCAGCTCCAATTACAAAATATGTGAATATATTTAACGGAATTCAAACTAGTGCGGAAAAACCTATTCCGATCTATTGGTTTTCTTCTGATGAAATTAAATCAAATGATAAAAATTATATTACAGTCATAAAAAATGGCTCCAAATATGATATCGAAAAGGCAATTCTTAGACCGTACTTTAAACCAACAAAGACAAGTGAAAAAGGATTAAATTCATACAGTATTCTTAAAACAGATAAGTTAATAATTTTTCCATATAATGATGATGGAACTCTAATTGACATAAAATCGATGAAACGGTTGTTCCCTGGAACCTTTAACTATCTCATAGATAATTATGATCGTTTAGTTCCTAAGAGTGTGGATTCTAAAGGAATAAGAGATGTTCCAAACGCAACAGCTAAAACTTGGTATCAATATGGCAGATCTCAGGGGTTAACTTCTTTTATAAATACTCCAAAATTAATTGTTGGTATTTTGAGTAAAGAGCCGATGTATATCATGGATTTAGAAAATATATTAATTTCTTCTGGAGGAACTGCAGGGTATTGCGCCATAAAGAAGAAAAAAAATTGTCAGTATTCTCTTGAGTACATCCAAGCATGGTTGTCACATCCAATAACAGAACAAATTGTAAGGTTATACGGAAGTTCTTTTGAAGGCGGTTTTGTTTCAAGAGGAACTGCTACACTTTCGTCTATACCATTCATTGAACTGGATTTTAATGACAAAATTGGTTCAGTACAGAAAAATGTGGGATCTCATAGTGGATCTTTCCAAACTGTGATTC
>OMZC01000110.1 GCA_900315395.1 uncultured Gammaproteobacteria bacterium | reverse complement strand
ATGATTAATAATTTGAGCTTTTAAAATAAACCATTAATTTATAATAAGATCTTCGGCGTTTCGCTAAAGATCTCAGGTAAGTTTCTGAATAGCTCTTTGAACGCTATTTACGACAAAAGCTATGGAGTAAAATCCATAGCTTTATTTTTGGAGAAGAACTTACGAAGAGATTACAATGGCATCAGATCCTCTCAACTAATGCCATTTAGATATTCATGTTCTGATGCAGAGACTACATCTGTGATCTGAAAGCTTCAATCTGCTGATTGATTAACTTAACAGCATCATCTAAAGCAGATTTAACATCCTGCTTACCTACTAAACACAGCTGTAAACTTGAATCCATAGGTACCCAAACCTCAGCCATTTCAGGAATTGAAGGCATTGGATATGATCTTAAAGCCTGCTGAGCAAAAGCTGAAGCAATCTCATTGTTCTTAATGATAGGATCATCTAAAACAGACTTTAATGGAGGGATCTCTGTAGTAGTTTCAAAACGGATCTTGGCATACTTTGGCTGATTAGCAAAGTTAATGAACTTCTGAGCTAACTCTTGGTTCTTAGTCCAATGTGAAATTACATAACCACGTACGCCCATAAATGAGGTCATATCTTTACCATTAGGCATCTTTGGTAATGGAACTACACCAAAGTTAATACCAGATTTCTGGTATGGCTCAACAACCCATGGACCATTGATTACAGCTGCAGCTTTACCTTCTGTAAACAGAGAATCAATAGCATTCAAGCCATTCTGTCCCATGATACCTACAGGGAATAAACCGTCTTTATAGAACTTTGAAATGTACTCAGTAGCCTGTACTGCTCCGTCATTGTTAAAGCCTACATCCTCAGCATTGTAGTTGCCGGTTGCATCTTTACCAAAGACATAAGCGCCATATGGCTCTAGAGCAGAAATAGCATAATAGATCTCATCGAACTTGGCTAAAAGACCTAGCTTACCTTCAGCTACTCTCTTTGATGAGTAGGCATAGTAGTCATCCATAGTTCTTAGAGGCTCTTTTATGATGTCTTTATTGTAGAAAAGACCTAAAGTTTCAATTACCTTTGGAACACCATAGAGTTTTTGATCCTGAGTAAAAGCTTCAATAGACTGAGGCAGGTAATCATAAGTTGGAGTTAAGTTAGTATCAATTGGGTTAATTAAGCCCTGTACTACAGCTGAGCCTAACTGATCGTTAGGAATTAACATCACGTCAGCACCGATACCAGCAGGACCATCTAAACGGATCTTTTCTAGCTGTAAGGTGTAGCGCATCTCAACGATGTTTACTTTGACACCAGTTTCTTTTTCAAAGTCTTTAGCTGCCTGCTCAATGCCCTTACCCTTTTGCAGATCTTCCCAAACGGTGATTTGCTCAGCTGCATTTACAGCAGTAGACAGACATAGCACTGAACTTACTACTAATGATAATTTTGAGAGTAATTTCATAACTGATTTTTCCCTAGGTTGTTTGATTGTTGTTTGTTTAAATTGAGTTTGTTTAAATTGAGATTGTTTAAAATCTTTGTTTAACTTAACAAAAGCGCATTCCATCCGATATGTATGCGTTTTCATTGCTTATGAGTATAAATTAATAAGTCCTATCTTGTAGCATAAATAACAGGATTTGTGATAAAACACCCAATATTTATCAAAATTCACATTATTTATTACATTTTTATGAGTAATAACAATCAAATATTAAAATTATGCTTTATTTTCAAGAAGTAATATTTAACAGGCAAAACAGGACTTGTAACATTTTCTAATTAAATTTACTTTAATAAAGTAATACTTTACTAGAAAACATCACTAAAGAGACTGCTGTAAAGCAGGCAAAAAGACCTAGCCTATTTTCGAGAGTTTAAAATAGACTAGGAAGATGAATAATTGATGAAAAAAACAAATATCAATTATTATGGGATCTTGTGACTAAATCTTATTCTTCTGGCGCTGCTCCTCGTTTGCATAGATACGCTCGTCCTTTTCATTAAAGAGCATGATGTTCTTGATTAAAGTTGAAACCTGAGTCTTCTGGCGAGCAGGAGCCTGTACGTCACCTGGCAGAATTACCTTAAAGTTATCCTGACCACAGCAGGTACCATATACATAAGTATTGTTACCTAAACGCTCTACAACATCTGAATCAAAGTTTAAAGTAACACCAGGCTCACCACCTAAAACCTCAAGTGATTTCTGAATTGCACCGATGCAGATATACTCAGGACGAATTCCTACTGTTACCTTGTCACCTGCCTTTACACCATCAGTTAAAGCAGGAACCTTAACATCCTGACCATCTAGAGCTACATGAGCAAAGCCAGGCTCTACTTTTGAAATAGTAGTTGAAATGAAGTTCATCTTAGGAGAGCCGATAAAGCCTGCTACGAACTTATTGCAAGGGTTGTAGTACAGATCCATAGGGGCACCGACCTGTTCTACCTTACCAAAGTTCATAACTACGATCTTGTCAGCTAAGGTCATAGCTTCAACCTGATCGTGAGTTACATATACCATAGTAGTCTTCATATCATGATGCATTCTGGCAATATGAAGACGCATCTCGACTCTCAACTCCGCATCAAGATTTGATAAAGGCTCATCGAAAGTAAATACCTTAGGCTTTCTTACAATCGCACGACCGATAGCCACACGCTGTCTTTGACCGCCTGATAACTGCTTTGGCTTTCTGTCTAATAGATGCTCAATCTGCAGAGCTTTAGCTACTTCATGCACCTCACGCTCGATCTCAGCTTTTGGTACTTTGTGGATCTTAAGTGAGTAAGCCATATTCTCTGCAACAGTCATATGAGGATATAGAGCATATGACTGGAACACCATAGCAACACCACGATCAGCTGGGGTTACATCATTAACAACTTCGTTATCAATTAACAGTTCACCATCAGTGATTTCCTCAAGGCCTGCAATCATTCTTAACATGGTTGACTTACCACAGCCTGAAGGACCTACAAAGACAGTTAACTCACCATCTTCAATACGTAGATTGATATTCTTTAAAGTAACAACTTTGCCGTAGGCCTTGGTTACATTTCTCAATTCGATACTTGCCATCAAAAACTCTCCGATGAACTGTTTGTTTATAGCTTGTTTATAGCTTCAAAAAAATTTTAAATCTGTATCATGTATTCTTTTATCATGCATTTTGTATGTTTTTATACATGAGTTAAACATGATTTGATATTAAATATACATTTCTTTTTACATCTCATGATTATTTTTATACATTTTTGTGATAAACCTCAAGTAAATTACATCACAATGTGTATTTTAATTCATTTACATACTACCTTATATAAAAAGCATAAATTACCTATTTGTTAATTTATTCTTAATTTAATATACACGCTCAACACAACATAATGTATAGCGTTCACATACAGGAGTTAATATGACCAACTTATCTAAATTAGCCTTAGCTTTAGGCTTAACCTTAGCATCAGGCTTAGCAGCAGCTCAGACACAGCTTAACGTTTGGGAGGATATCCAGAAGTCAAAAGGTATCACTCAGGCTGTAGCTGACTTTGAAAAAGAATTCGATGTTAAAGTTAACATTCAGGAAATGCCATATACACAGCAGATTGAAAAACTACGTTTGGATGGTCCTGCTGGTATCGGTCCTGATGTAATGGTTATTCCACATGATCAGTTAGGCGCAGCTGTTGTACAGAATCTAATCACTCCTGTAAAGTCAATGCAGGAAAACGCAGACAAGTACATCAATTCAGCAATCTCAGCTTTTACAGCAAACGGTCAGATCTACGGTGTACCTAAAGTTGTAGAGACAGTTGTAATGTTCTACAACAAAGAAATGATTAAAAAGCCTTTTGAAACTTTTGATGAGTACTATAAGTATTCAAAAGAGCACACCAAAGACGGCAACTTTGGCTTATTAGCTAAGTTTGACTCTATCTACTACGCTTATGGTGCTCTAGCTCCATATGGTGCTTATGTATTCAAGCGCGATGCTGACGGTAATTATGATGCCGAGGATGTTGGTCTGTCAAATGACGGCGCAGTACAAGGTGTTGAGTATATTAAGAAGTTCTACACTGAAGGCTTATTCCCAGCAGGTATCATCGGTGACAACGGTATCAATGCTATCGATTCACTCTTTACTGAAAAGAAAGCAGCTGCTGTTATCAACGGACCATGGGCAGTTGAGCCATACACCAAAGCAGGTGTTGATTTTGGTGTAGTACCACTACCAAAATTACCAAACGGCAAAGATATGAGCTCATTTATGGGTGTTAAAGGTTATGTAATCTCATCATGGGCAAAAGATCATGATTTAGCTGAGAAGTTCATCAACTACATCAACCAGCCTAAATATGCTGCAATCCGCTTTAAGGAGACCATGGAGATCCCTCCTATTAAGGAAGTTATGGCAGACTCAATCATTCAGGACAACGCAATTGCATCAGCTATTGCAACTCAGGCATCTCGTGCAACTCCAATGCCTTCAATTCCTGAGATGTCTGAAGTTTGGGGTCCTATCGATGCAGCTCTGCAGTTAAGCGTAACTGGTAAGCAGGATGTTAAATCTGCTCTACAGGGTGCTACCGATCATATCCACAATCAGATCGAAGCATTCCGCTCAGGCATGTAATTAAAATTAACCTAAGGGCAGAGCAATCTGCCCTTTATAAAAAATCCAACAAACTAACTTATAACATTAAATAAACACATTTAATAAAACAATTGGTGGTCGAAGTGGAAGTTGTCAATTCAAGAAAAGAGAACGTTAATGCAACACATCATGCGTTAACAGCTCTTATTTTAGGCATTATTCCTGGTGGCGGTCAGTTCTATAACCGTCAATGGGTAAAAGGTCTTATCTTTTTTATCTTTTTGGTAAGTTTCTTTTCTTGCTCTAAAGATCTAGTCTCTCACGGTCTGTGGGGATTGGTAACCTTAGGTGAGCAGGTACCACGTGATAACTCTATCTTCTTATTAGCCGAAGGTATCATCACTGTACTTATGGTGATCTTAGCACTGGCTCTGTGGGGCGTATCCTTACATGATGCTTATGAGTGCGGTAAGAGAAGAGATGAGGGTAAAGCACTTTACTCAGTTCGTCGCCAATACAAGAACCTATTAGATAACGGTTTCCCATACTTAATGATTGCCCCTGGCTTCATCATTCTAGTATTCGTAGTTATCTTCCCAATTATTTTCGGTTTTGCTATCGCCTTTACCAACTACAACCTTTATAACGCACCTCCAGCAAAATTAGTGCACTGGGTTGGCTTTAAGATTTTTGAGAACATCTTCTCATTAAAGTTATGGCGTAATACCTTCTTTGATGTATTACAGTGGACAGTAGTATGGACTGTTTTAGCAACTACCTTACAGTGCTCTGTAGGTGTGTTACTAGCTATCCTTGTAAATCAGAAAGATTTACGCTTTAGAGGCATTGTAAGAACCATCTTCATTTTACCTTGGGCAGTACCAGGTTTCGTTACCATCTTAGTATTTGCAGGTATGTTCAACGACAGCTTTGGTGTTATCAACAACTCAATTCTGCCAATGTTTGGTATTGAGCCTAAAGCTTGGATGACTGATCCTTTCTGGACTAAGACTGCTTTAATCATGATGCAGACCTGGTTAGGTTTCCCATTTGTGTTTGCCATGACTACAGGTGTTCTGCAGGCAATTCCTGAGGATCTGTATGAAGCAGCTACCATGGATGGCGCAAGCTCATTTACCAAGTTACGTACTATCACACTGCCATTAGTACTGTACTCCATTGCTCCAATTATCATTACTCAGTACACCTTTAACTTTAACAACTTCAACATTATTTACCTGTTCAACAACGGTGGTCCTGCTGTTCCTGGTTCAAATGCTGGTGGTACAGATATCTTAGTATCATGGATTTATAAGTTAACCATGAGCTCTTCACAGTACTCTGTAGCTGCAGCTATCACCATTCTGCTGTCAATCTTTGTTGTAGGTATCGCACTCTGGCAGTTCAGAAGATCAAGTGCTTTCAAGAATGATGAGATGATGTAAAGAGGAATAAAAAATGGTTAAAAGCAGTATTAAACGTCAGACTCACATAAGACTAGGTTTAACCTGGCTTGTAATAGGCTTTGTAAGTTTGCTCATTATCTATCCATTAGTATGGACAGTAGGTGCATCACTAAATCCTGGCAACAGCTTAATGAGCTCATCAATTATTCCTAAGAATATTTCTTTTGAGCACTACGCTGCCCTCTTTAACGGACAGGTTGATTATGTAACCTGGTACTGGAACTCCATGAAGATCAGTTTCTTTACTATGGTACTAACCTTAATCTTTGTAAGCTTTACAGCTTACTCATTCTCACGCTTCCGTTTCGTCGGTCGTAAGAATGGTCTAGTGCTGTTCCTGTTACTACAAATGATCCCTCAGTTCTCAGCACTGATTGCAATCTTTGTACTGTCACAGATGTTAGGCCTTGTAAACTCTCATCTAGCATTAGTCTTAATCTATGTAGGTGGCATGATCCCTATGAACACTTACTTAATGAAAGGCTACATCGATGCTATTCCTCGTGATATGGATGAGTCAGCAAGAATGGATGGCGCAGGTCATTTCAGAATCTTCTGTGAGATCATTATGCCTCTATCAAAACCAATTATTGCGGTTATTGCCCTGTTCTCATTTACAGGTCCATTAGGAGATTTCATTCTATCAACCACTATTTTAAGAACACCTGATCAGTTCACACTGCCAATTGGTCTGTATAACTTAGTTTCCATGAAGATGGGTGCAAGTTACACCACCTATGCAGCAGGTGCCGTACTGATTTCAGTACCAGTTGCTCTACTGTTCTTATGGTTACAGAAGTTCTTCGTATCAGGACTTACAGCTGGTGGTTCTAAAGGTTAATCAACAAACATAATCTAGGAAAAAAATCATGAATAAATCATTAAAAGTGCTGGCAGTTACTGTACTGTCAGCTATGATGGGCGCTTGCGCTTCAAATACAGCAACTGTCAATAACAATGCTGTTGTAAATCAGACTGTTAATGCTAAAGAAGTGAATTTTGTAAAAGCAAATCTGCCATCTAACTTTATTAAAGGTGCTGATGTTTCAGAGTTAGCTGAAATGGAAGAGAACGGCTTTAAATACTTTGATGAAAACGGCAATGAAGCTGATGCACTTACCATCTTAAAGAACAACGGCATTAACTATATGCGTGTTCGTCTCTGGGTTGACCCACAGGATAAAGACGGTAACACCTATGGTGCAGGTCACAATGATTTAAAGACTACTTTGGCTTTAGCTAAGAGAATTAAAGCATTAGGTGTGAAGTTCTTATTAGACTTCCACTATTCAGATTTCTGGACTGATCCTGGTAAACAGTTAAAACCTAAAGCTTGGGAGAAGTTATCTTTTGCAGATCTTAATAAAGCTATCTACAAGTACACACGTGACACCATTGCTACTTTCAAAAAAGAAGGTGTAATGCCTGACATGGTACAGATTGGTAATGAGATTAACTCAGGTATCTTATGGCCTGAGGGCAAGAGCTGGGGTGGCGACGGTCACGAGTTTGACAGATTAGCTGAGCTTTTAAAATCAGCAATCAAAGGCTTTGATGAAGCTAAGGGCAACTCAGAGTGCAAAGTTATGCTGCACCTAGCCAAGGGCCCTGATCAGAACCTATATAAGTGGTGGTTTGATGAGATCACCAAACGCAACGTACCATTTGATGTCATCGGTATGTCCATGTACACCTGGTGGGACGGTGGCATTCAGGCACTAGAGGACAACATCAAGTGGGTACGTGAGACCTACGGTAAAGAGGTTCAGGTAGTTGAAGGCAGCTATCCATACACCTTAGTAAGTGAAGACAATCTAGCTAATGACTTCTCCGAAAAGGATGCTAAGACCTCAGGCTATGAAGCATCAGTAGTTGGTCAATACTCCTACTTAAAAGATCTTTTAGAAGGCATTAACAAAGCAGGTGGCACAGGCTTCTTCTACTGGGGTACCACCTGGAAGACTGTAAAAGGTAAAGAGATCTCCTGGGGAACTCCAGCTTCATTTAAATACATTAACTGTGATGCAAGCTGCACTGTAGGTAATGCTCGAGAGAATCAGGCTCTGTTTGATAAGGACGGAAAAGTTCTTGAGTCTGTAAAAGTATTTAACGATTAAACGGAATTATAACTATGTCTTTTGAACCTTTATTTGGAAAGCATAAGATCTTCTACGGAGCAGACTATAACCCTGAGCAGTGGTTAGACACTCCAGAGATTTTGGAAAAAGATTTAGAGCTTATGAAACAGGCTCACTGCTCAATTATGTCAGTAGGCATCTTTTCATGGGCAAAATTAGAACCACAAGAAGGCGTATACAACTTTGAGTGGTTAGATAAAGTTTTAGACAATCTAAACAGTATCGGCGTAAAGGTCTTTTTAGCAACCCCAAGTGGCGCACGTCCAGGCTGGATGTCTAAAAAGTACCCTGAGGTCTTGAGAGTATGGGACAACCGTGTAAGAGCCTTACATGGTGGTCGTCATAATCACTGTGCTTCATCTCCTGTTTACCGTGAGATGGTAAAAAAGATTGATACAGCATTAGCTGAGCGTTACTCACACCACCCTGCTGTATTAGGCTGGCATATTTCTAATGAGTTCTCAGGCTCATGTCACTGTGAGTACTGCCAGAAGCGCTTTAGAGAGTGGTTAAAGCAAAAATATAAGACTTTGGATAATTTAAATAAGGCTTACTGGTCTACTTTCTGGAGTCATACCTATTCATCATGGGATGAGATTGAATCTCCATCATCCATAGGTGAAAGTGCAGTTCATGCTTTAAATCTTGATTGGAAGAGATTTAACACTGAGCTGTGCATGGATTTTTGCAAGCATGAAATTGATACAGTAAAAGCAGTAAATCCTGCTTTACCTGTAACTACTAATTTCATGGAATTCTTCTATGACTATGACTATTTTGAGTTCTCAAAGATCTTAGATTTCATTTCTTGGGACAGCTACCCTGAGTGGCATGTATACAAAGATGAGGAAAAGATCCCTGTCTATACAGCCATGAACCATGATCTGATGAGATCATTAAAAGGTGGTAAGCCTTTCGTACTCATGGAGGAGACTCCTACCTGCACTAACTGGAGAGGACTATCTAAGCTTAAAAAGCCTAATATGAATACTTTAGGCTCACTCCAGGCTATGGCTCATGGAGCTGACAATATTCAGTACTTCCAGTGGCGCAAGAGCCGTGGTTCAAGTGAGAAATTCCATGGTGCTTTTATAGATCACGTAGGTCACTTAGACACACGCGCAGGACACGAGGAATGTGAGTTAGGAGCAAAGCTAGAAAAGTTAGGCGAAATTGCAGGCTCTCTAGTTGATGCAAAGGTTGCAATCGTCTTTGATACAGTAAACCGCTGGGCTATCGATGATGCTCAGGGACCACGTAACTGTGGCAAGAAGTATCTTGAGGTATGTTTAGATTACTACAAGGCTTTATGGAAGAAAGGTGTCAACGTCGATGTTATCGATGAGACCTGTCCTTTGGATAAATACAAAGTAGTTATCGCACCTATGACCTACATGATCCGTGGTGATTACGCAAAGCGTGTTGAAAAGTTCGTACAAAACGGCGGTCACTATGTTTCAAGTTTCTGGTCAGGCATTGTTGATGACACTGATCTGTGCTTCTTAGGTGGTTTCCCAGGTCCTCTAAAAGAGATCTTAGGCATTTGGGATGAGGAGATTGAAGCTTTAGGTGATGACGAGTCTGTACAGGTAAAGAGTATCTGTGATTGCACTGGCTTTAACAGATGCTTTAGTGCAACTCATCTGTGTGCTCTAATTCATGCTCAGGGAGCTAAGGTATTAGCCGAGTATGACAGTGACTTCTTTAAAGGCATGGCAGCTGCTACTGTAAACACTTACGGTAAAGGTAAAGCTTACTATGTAGCTTCAAGACTTGAAGAGTCATTTATCGATGCTTTGGTAGGTTCAATTCTCAAAGAGAATGATATTCACGGACCAATTGAGACACTACCTTTTGATGTTTCATGTCATACCCGTTACAACGATGAGTATGAGTATGTCTTCTTAGGTAATTACTCAAGCAAAGCACAGACTGTGCTTCTACCTTGTGAATGTACAGATATCTTAAATCACAATAAGTCTGTATCAGGACAAGTTACTTTAGAACCTTATGGCAGCCTGGTTTTAAAGCACAAAAGATAAGAAATAAATAACTAGAAAACTGTAGATATAAACAGTTTCCATTGCTGACCTTACGGTGTTTGAAAAGTTAGATTGTTAAGTAGCTCTACACCCTGCTACTTTATGAAATAGCTGCCTCAGACACCGTTTTTTTTAATTAAAACAATAACTAACTATCAAATAAACTAACTATCAAGCAAACTAACTATGAAAAAATCATTACTATCATTAACGCTATTATCAGCGTTACTCTCCACAAACTTACCTGTGTCTTATGCTCAATGCTCTCTTGAAGTCTGGGAGGATGAGAACAAAGGTAATGGTATCAAAGAAGCAGTAGCAGCCTTTGAGGAGGAAACAGGCTGTACTGTAAAGATTTCAGAATCTCCTTACGTAAACCACATCAACGTGATGTTAGATGCAAAGGAGACTAAAGCTGTACCACTACCTGACATTGTGATGTTGCCAGCTGACAGAATGGGTGACGCTGCTAAAAACAAGCTCATAAGACCACTGTCATTCATGCAAAGAGATCAGGATCGCTACCTCTTATCATCAATTAAATCCTTTACTTATAAAGGAGAGATCTACGCCAGTCCTCGTTCAGTAGAGACTATGGTTATCTACTACAATCAGGATCTTTTAAAGTATCCTTTTGAGTTTATGGAGGACTACTATAACTTTGCTAAAGAGATTAAAAAACAAGGCAAGTACGGCATTATCTCTAAGTGGGATACTATCTATTATGCTTACGGTTTCTTAAGAGGCTTTGGTGGTTACTGCTTTAAACAAAATGAAGACGGTACTCTCGATCCAAACGACATTGGTTTAGATAATGACGGCGCTATAGCTGGTGCTGAGTACTTACGTAAGTTTGTTGATAACACAGTACCTAAAAGTATCTTAGGTGATGATGGTTATGCTGAAATTGACAAGCTCTTTGTGACAGGACAGGTTGCAGCTGTTATCAATGGACCTTGGGCATTAGACGATTATGCTAAATCTGGTCTTAACTATGGTGTAGCACCTCTGCCAAAACTACCTAATGGAGAGTATGCTCATCCATTTTTAGGCTTCCGTGGGTATGCAGTCACTGCCTTTTCTCATAATGTAGAGCTTGCTGAAAAGTTCTTGCGCTTTATCAATCAAGATGAGTTTGCTCTAAAGCGTTATGAGAACATTCACGAGATCCCTCCATTAAAGACCATTATGCACAATCCTTTAATCTTAAATGACGATTTTGCAAGTGCCATAGCTATGCAGGCATTGCATGCTGAACCTACCCCATCAATTCCTGAGATGGCAAAGATCTGGGAACCTATGAACAATGCTTTATATGAAGCCTTAACTACCAAAGGCAGTATCAAAGATGCTCTTGTAAAAGGAGCTAATAAAGCTCGTGAGGATATAAAAAACTCAGACTAAAGTTTCAATGCTCTTTAATTCATGACTTTTATACATGATAAATACTTCTCGTAGCTCATGTTCTATGGGCTACGATTTTTTTTCCTTATTTCTTCTTAAAATTGCACTTTTTGTCAGTAATCAACATCTGCTTCTAAATAAGGCTGTTATACTGATCGAAAATTACATTTAAAGTTGAGAATTAAAAGAAAGGGTACTATGACACTTCCTTGCCTTAAAAATTTAAAAAATTATCAGAACAACTACTACTCAGTCTTGATGCAAATACCAGGCTTTAAAGAGTCAGCATTAGTTATTGAGGACTTTTTAAAGCAGATCATTGCAGAAGGTGATTTTTACATCAAAGTACCAACTAAGGTCTTACCTTTGATCTTAGAGTGTGGTTACCTCAAAAACGCTGTGCAAGCTGGAAAAACCGCCAGTGGCGGTGGTCCTGCTACCAGAATTAAGAGTACTGAGTTTATGTTTGGTTGTAGCCAAAATGAGCTTACTAAGCCAGATTACCCTCGCTTTGGCTATCTCTCATCATCAGATCCTAAGATCAATATGCTTATGACTTATGACATGTCATATCAGTATGGTGATGCTACCATTAAATTAAAGAAAGATAACCTCTTTGATAGAACCACTCTAACCATAGGTACCTCTCTTGATTTTATGAGCTTTGCTTATCTTATTCCTACATTGCTCACCGATCCTAAAGCTACCTGTATCTTTGGTGTAGCTACTCACCTAGCCTCAGGCAAAGATGCAGCTCCATATGGTCCTGGTAACATTAAGAACTATCTGTTCATAGCAGATAAGATAAAAGACGGAACCATCAACAAGAATAACTTCTACAACATTGATGAATTATTAGGTGATAAGAACCCATTACTAAGGTTCTTCGAACTTCAGTTCCATGGTGACATTAAACTTTGTGACTTTGAAAGAATTGATTATATGGAAGATCCTGATGAGGAAGTTATCAAAGGCTTTGAAGCTAAAGGAATTCCAGTAGTAGAACAATCAATAATATAATAATAATTGCACTCCTTTATATAAGGGGAGTTCTATAAATTAAATTTGGTAAACCCCTTTGATCTTTAAAGAAAAAT
>OMZC01000113.1 GCA_900315395.1 uncultured Gammaproteobacteria bacterium | reverse complement strand
AAAATATAAGAGAGAAGATGATTTATAAAAGATCTGAATTTAAAAATATTGTAAGTAATCTATGAATTTAAAAGAATGAAATTAATTTAGTCGTGGATTTTGCACTTGATGGCAAAACCTGTCATCAGCATTTTCCAGCCGGAGGCGTTTTTCTGCAGAACTCCGGTTTGACTGTCCACGGCTTTGGTGACCTTTTTGATTTCAGTTTCCTGCTCCTGCATGATTTTCTTCTGCTCGGCAAGAGTGGTGTTGGCGTCTTTCTGCTGGGTATTCTGAGTATTTAAGGCCTTGCTGATTTCCTTTGTAACCTTGCTCTGCTTCGTACCGAGGTCAGTTACAGTTTTGGTCTGCTCATTGATGGAGTCAGTTACGGTCTTAACGCTCTCATCAAGTCCGTGGATGGCGGCATTGGTAGCCTCAGCCTGTTTCGCGGATGCATCAAGGTTTGCACCCATAGCCGTAGCCGAGGAGGAAACAGCGTCCTTCATGGCCGTCATCTCTTCGGCAATTTTGCTCAATGAGTCAGTCAGAGCAGACGTGTCGGCAGAAAGCCTGATGGTGCTGTCGTTCATTTTGATCTCCTCTGTGAATTCATCATTCGCTTAAACTTCTCAATCTCCCCGGCACAGTCGCATCCAGTCATTCCATCACGATATCTTTCATGGGGATGCATCTCATAGTATTCCTCCTGAAATACCACCGCCCAGTAGTTAAACTCGGTGGTGGGATATTCCAGAACTTCAGAGATTGGGCGGTGAAGCTCCCGGGCAATTCTCACCGCCAGTCTGAATACGAAACTGCCCCGGATTAGTTTTTTAGGTGTGTCTCACCAGTGATGTTAAGAGCCGAGAAGGCATTAACGAGCTGGAGCAGTACCTTGTTCGGCACTGATTCCATAAAGGCATCAAAGTCTTTCGGCTTTTCGGTAAGATTGCCGTTAGCGTCACAAAGAGACGCATGCATCATTTTAAGGACACGAAGCTGTAAATCCTTCTCACCTTCAAAGTCGAGACGCGCCTTACCGGAAAGCTCACGCAGGTAAAAGTCCACACCGTCAACGGTTACCTTGCTGACTTTGAATTTCAGCCCCTTGATTCGATCTAAATAAGACATGGTTATTCTCCTTCCTGTTCATCGGTCTGAGTCTGTTCAGCCGCATCGGCATTCGACCAGGCAACATCAGATGCCTGTCTGCCTGAAACCTTAAGCTGCATAAAACCGTCTGCAGAGCCGGACATAATCTGATAGCCGAGAAGCTTCAAATCATAGGTTGCTCTGGTGCCGTTCGGCCACTGATGACGGATGCGAACTGTCTGCTGTGCCTCGGCGGCGGCAATGAGAGCCTGCTGGTCAGCGTCATCATCGTAATAGTAGATGGTGAGTTCCTTTTCAGCAGAATCTTTAAGTCCTCCGCAGTAAACCTTTCTGTCATCATCGATGGTGGTGCATTCCACGGATTCGGCAATGTCACCGATATCCCCAAGCTCCTGCGCGCCTTTAAGCGGCAGCCAGGTAACTCCATCATCAGTTGAGAACTGGGAATGAGTACCTCCGAGAAGGACAGGTTCTTTTGCCTTGTAATCGTAAAGCTGTGTATGTTTAGCCATTTCTGTTTTCTCCTATTTCAATAAATCGGCCATAGAGGTTTCAACCTGCTGAACCACAATAGCCACTGCGTTTTGATCTACCCTGCGTTGTATCGCTTCAATAAAATGACGGGCGGATATGCCCTTAACCTTGCCACCATGCTGACTTGCTTTTTTCGTGGCTTTAGCCTTAACCGAAGCAAGCTTTTTTGTATTCCTTTCCATCATGGCCTGATACCTTTCCCGCTGTTTCTGTGTTTTGGCAGATGCGAGATTGAGTCTGGCTTTGTTGATGGCAATCTGATATTTGTTGGCAATAAGCTGCTGAATCACTTTGTTGCCTTCAAGACTTGAGCCTTTACCAACAGTGTGATCACGGGTACCGGCATTAAGCCAGTGATTGAGAGTCTTAGGTGGAATGTGAGGCTTTTTGCCTTCCTTGCCGCCTTTGACCTTACTCACCGGCAGAAAGTGTATGTACGAGATAATACGGTTAGGGTCTGAGCGTACTCTTGATGATTTGATGCCGGATACAGATTTGCGGTAAATGCCGGTATGAGCTTTAAAGTGAGTGCTGATGTAACCCGTGAGTTCTTCTCTTGCTCCCGTTTCCTTAAGAGCCTCCTTCAGAATCATACGGCTGATTTTGGTCTGAAGTTTTGCTGGCAGACCTTTGAGCTTTTCTGCAAGAACATCAGCGCCGGAGGTATCTGCTTTAATCATCGTTCAACAAACTCCATACTTACCGCATTGCCCCAGAATCCCACCTCGGGGTCGTACTCCGTTGGTGTTATGCTGTTTACCATGATGAGCCGGAAATCCTCCGAGTATTTGCCGTCAGTGGCAGCCACCAGCCGGTCCGTAATGGCATCACAGGTGTCTGCGCTTACAAACGAGAAGATAAATATCTCAAAGCCATGCCGCACATCATGGGCATCACCGTCAATTGTTCTGCCGGAGAACTCGGTAGCCTGTCTGGTTATCAGCGATGCGGTTTTAACGTTATTCGGAACAATGTCAAAGTAGGCTTTCTGCCCGGTGATGTCTTCCACCAGAGCTTTAACCTTTGCTTTCATTTCACTGATTGAAATCATGTGGTAATCCTCTGGTTGTCGTTAAGTCCCGAATAGCTGCAGCCAAGCAGGATTTCACCCTTATGCTTATCCGCAGATAAATTGTCTATTCCGTAGAACTTGTCATTCCATCGAATAAGGCAGTCATCCGAAAGACCAGAAAGGTAGCGGATAAGCACGGTAATCTGACCGCTCTGCACATCGACACCGCTGCGCATCTGGTCACGGGTGGTTACCGCACGTACATTTGCCCAGACTGTTCCGGAAAGCTCGTAGTCGTCAAGACTGGTAAGGTTCCTTTCAGCCTTCGGTTCATAAATCTGTATGCGTTCGTTTAACGTTCCTGTTTCCATCAGAATGCCTCCTGTCTTGAGCCGAACAGCATGGAGCGCAGAGATAGAGTAAGAGACTTAAAGTCAGCTTCGGTCCGGTGCTCAAACATGTAGTTGACGGCATACATCACCGCAGCCTTGCCGTACTTTGAGCCGTAAAGAATCTTCACGTCATCGGTTCTTATCACATCCATGCAGAGCCTTTCAGATGAACCGATAAGAGAGCGAATCAGCGTATCGTCCTCGTTCCCGTCAACACGCAGATAGTTCTTCATTTCCTTGAGGGTAATGCTCATATCAAAACTCCAAAAAAGCCTCCATCAGCAGAGAATAAACTCAGCTAAATGAAGGCATAAAAAAAGCTCCGTTATGGAGCTTTAGGGTTTCACGGTCTTACCGCCGGTGATGGTAAGGATTTGCACCGCTTCCGGCAGGATTAACTTACCGTCCACTCGCTCTTTTGCCACATAGCCAATCATGCCGTTACCAGCAAAGAGCTCGGTTAACTGCTTGAAGGAGCGGGTACCGCGGTCGCCGATGTTGTAGTAGCTGTAATCACCAAAGGCAATCTTGCCTTCAGGGCAGAACGGGGAGGTGTACACATCGTAGCCTAAAAGTTTATCCGGTTCACCGGAGGTCAATGCAGGCTGCCAGAGGTACACACCGTTGTTATCCTTAAGCTGTCTGATGGCAGCTACCAGCTTGTCATGCATAATGAATTTTGCAGACTTGCGGTACGGACGCTTTAAGGTGTAAATAAGCTGCATAAGGTGGTCAGCAGTTACAGATGCGGCAGACAAAGCAGCAGTACCACCACCGGTTTCTGCAAAGAGGCCGAGTGGCTGACCGCGACCGGTACCGTTCAGGAATGCATCCTCTTCAGCGTTGGCGAGAGCCTTGCCGAACTGGTCAATGATGTAGTTCTCCAATGGGAACTGGGCATCATAGAGAAGTTCCTCGGTTACCTTGATGGCTACATGAAGCTTATGGGCATCAAGCAAAATCTGATCAAAGGTAGCTTCACCAAAGGACAGTGCTCCGCCTTCCTCAATCCATGCAGCCGCAGGCTTGGTGGCGGCGATGTTAATCTTGTGCTCGCCGGAGGTGGTGATGATGTTACCTAGAGAACGCATGATGTTCTCTTCAGTAAGTACATCGATAAGACGGGAGTCATATTCCTCCGGCACCAGGTAACCGCCGTCGGCATCCACACCTTCCTGCAGTACGTTTGAAACCTGTTTGAAGTTGGAGCGCAGAGCCTTAAGCATTCCTGCCTTGTATTCATCAGAGGCGCGGCCACGCTTTACCACAGAGTCAGCAGCAGGAGATACAGAGGCAGGCTTTGAGGTAAGGGGCTGATTAACGGGACGGGAAAGTTCTGCATCAATTGCCTCCTGGCGTTCAAGTCTTGCTATCTCTTTGCTCAAATCAGTGATGTCCTGCTCCATGCGGGTGTAGGTGGCATCATCCTCGGCGGTAAGAGTTCCCTTGTCGGTACGACGGGATTCAAGAAAAGCCTTGGCGGCATTCCAAGCAGTTGCTCGCTTTTCACGAAGTTCATTTACAGTAGTCATAAATTCTCCTAGTTTTTGATAAGGTTAAGACGCTCCATCAAATCATCCACGGAGCGTTCATTGGTTTTGGTTTCAGTTGGTTTTGCCTCAATGCGGCATCGGGCAGACAGCTTTTCCATGAGCGAGTTGGTTACCTCCACTCGGGAATAAGCCATGGCTGATGCTGTCTGTGGTTCAGCATCCTCTAATGAGTCGCGTTGCAGGATCTCATCCGCAAATCCAAGCTCCACAGCCTTGTTGGCATTCATCCATGTTTCCGCATCCATCAGACGGGAAAGTTTAGCTCTGCTCATGCCGGTTTTGATTTCGTATGCATTGATGATTGATTCCTTTACTTCCCCAAGCATATCGATGGCTTTCTGCATTTCAGCAGTATTACCAAAGGCAAAGGTCATCGGATTGTGAATCATCAGCATGGAAACCGGTGAGACACATACCTTGGTTCCTGCCATGGCAATTACCGATGCCGCAGAGGCAGCAATACCGTCAATCTTTACGGTTACGCTTCCCGGATATTCCATCAGCATGTTGTAGATCTGAGCGGCAGCCACACAGTCGCCTCCCGGTGAGTTAATCCAGACCGTAATATTTCCCGAACCACTCATAAGCTCGTCTTTGAAAAGCTGAGGTGTTACGTCATCGTCAAACCAGCTTTCCTCAGCGATGGTGCCGTTCAGGAACAGGGTTCTTTCCGGGTTCGGTACGTTTTGGTTTTGCTCCTCCGGTGTCTCCGGCTCCGTCTGGTTCTTCCACTTCCAGAACTTTTTCATTGTTGTTCTCCTTGTTTGCAAAAATTCCTGCATCCTGCAGTTTGGTCATGTTTCCGTTGATGAGATACAGATTCCCGCCAAGCTCATCCGGAATGAGATCAAGCTGCTCTAAACTTCTGATATCGTTGGCTGACATCCAACCGTTCTGCCGGGCAATGGCATAGCCGTTCATGCGGCTCTGGTAATCACCGCGGAGGAGTCCGTCTACATTGAATTTCACGAAATAGTCAGGCTTTTCAGTCTCAGAAAGTAAAGCCCGGTTAAGGGATTGCTCCCAGCGGATAATCCAGGGCTCTAAGGTGTATTTCACGAACTCAAGAGACTGCTGTTCGATGTTGGAGAAGCTCGATTTCTCCAAATCACCAACCATGTGTGGCGGCACCCTGAAGATCCTCGCGATCTCGTCGATCTGAAACTTCCTAGTCTCCAGGAACTGCGCCTGCTCCGGTGAAATAGAAATCGGCGTGTATTTCATGCCTTCCTCAAGGATGGCTACCTTATGGGCGTTGTTACCTGAAAAACCTTTATTCCAGCTTTCGCGGATCGATTCAGGATTCTTTACCGTTCCCGGAAACTCCAAAATGCCTCCCGGTGTTGCACCGTTGGCAAAGAACCTGGCTCCATATTCCTCAGTGGCAATGGAGAGTCCAATGGCATTTTTGGCCATGGCAATCGGTGAGTAGCCCACCAGACCGTCAAAGCCCAGCCCCGGAATGTGCAGCACATCAGAAGGCTTTAGAGTTACATTGCCAGACTTGCCTGTGTGCGCATCAGAATCCTGCATCTGATAGCAGTAGCAGATACGTCCAAAGACATCTCGGTCTACCGTCATGCGGTTTGGCATCAGCGGATAAAGGCCGATAACTTCACCTTTGCCGTTACGGATAATCTGAGCATAGGCATTACCCCAGAGCAAAAGATGCGTCATCAGAGTTTCCCGGAATACGAATGAGGTCATTTCCGGATTCGGCTCATCATGCAGAATGCGATACAGCGGATGTTTTACTGCTCTTGTTTTACTGCCTTCATCCTGATTCTGATAAAGGTGAACCGGCAGACTCGCAATTGACTCTGACAGAATTCTCACGCAGGCATACACTGCGGTCATCTGCATGGCTGAACGTTCATTGACGTGTTTGCCGGAAGTGCTTCCTCCCATCATAAAGCGGTAGCCGGAGCCGTTGAGACTGTTGGTCGTCTTTCTGGTAAAAAGACGTTTAATAAAATTCATGTATGCTCCTAGATAAATAAAATCCCGCGTTCATCGTAAACAGACGATGTGTTGTCATTACCGCAGCGGATGGCTCGATCAAGTCCCATGATGGTGGCAATCGCACCGTCAATCTTCTCGGTGGATTTTTCCTTATCAGCTTTGATGTTTCCTGCGGGGTCGGTGCGGATGTAAATGTTGTCCATCATCCATCTGAGTACCGGATGACCGCCATGGGCGAGTTTCTGCTCCAGAGTAAGTTTCATGAGCTCTTTAGTCGGTGGGGACATATCCTTAAAGCCCTGACCGAAAGGCACAACGGTGAATCCCATGCCCTCAAGGTTCTGCACCATCTGCACGGCTCCCCAACGGTCAAAGGCGATTTCCCGAATGTTGTAACGGGTACCCAGGTTCTCGATGAACTTTTCGATGTATCCGTAATGCACTACGTTGCCCTCAGTAGTTTCCAGAAATCCCTGTTTATGCCATACGTCGTAAGGCACGTGATCACGTCTCACTCTCAGTTCCATGGTGTCCTCGGGGATCCAGAAGAACGGCATGATGTAATACTTGTCATCCTCATCGTTCGGTGGGAACACCAAGACGAAAGCGGTAATGTCGGTGGTGCTGGATAGGTCAAGACCGCCGTAACATACACGGCCCTCAAGCTCATCAGGATTAACCGCAAAAGAGCAGCCATCCCATTTCTCAAGCGGCATCCAGCGGATTGACTGTTTTACCCATTGGTTGAGGCGGAGCTGTCTGAAGGCATTCTCCTCTCCGGGATTCTGCCTTGCTGATTCGCAGGCGGCCTGTACCTTGTCGATGCCGACGGTGATTCCAAGAGATGGATTAGCCTTTTTCCAGACTTCCGGATCTGTCCAGTCATCATCCTCGGCAGCACCGTAAATCACCGGGTAGAAAGTAGGATCGATCTTCCTGCCCTCAAGAATGTCTTTCGCTTTCTGATGGGTTTCATAGCAGATTGAGTTCGTGTCAGTTCCAGCAGTGGTGATCAAAAAATACAGAGGCTGCATTCGGGCATCACCCGAACCCTTGGTCATTACATCAAAAAGTTTTCTGTCCGGCTGGGTATGAAGCTCATCAAAGACCACACCGTGAATGTTGAAGCCGTGCTTCGAGTAGGCTTCAGCCGAAAGCACCTGATAAAAACTGTTAGTGGGGAGGTATACGATGCGTTTCTGCGAGGCGAGGATCTTGACTCTTTTGTTCAGAGCCGGACACATCCTCACCATGTCGGCAGCCACATCAAATACGATGGTGGCCTGCTGACGGTCTGCGGCACAGCCGTAAACCTCGGCTCGTTCCTCTCCGTCACCGCAGGTAAGAAGAAGTGCTACGGCGGCAGCCAGCTCAGACTTGCCCTGTTTTTTGGGTATCTCAACATAGGCGGTATTAAACTGTCTGTAGCCGTTCGGCTTTAAGGTTCCAAAAAGGTCGCGGATGATCTGCTCCTGCCAGTCGATAAGCTCAAAATTTTTCCCTGACCAGGTTCCCTTGGTGTGGCAGAGACATTCGATGAAGTTCACTGCATAATCAGCGGCAGTCTTATCGTACTTTGAGCCTTTGGCCAGAAATCTGGTGGGGACGTATTTTTTAAGTTTCCGCATTGCCATAGGCACACCTCCTTACAGGCATAAAAAAAGACCGCCGAAGCGATCTTTTGGGTATAAAAAAGGAGCCGTTAAGCTCCGTACTAATTGTTGGCGTTCTTCATCGCCCATTCAAGAGCATGGCCGTCATCCATGAAATCTACGCCGCTTACCTCGCGAAGTCCAATCTCAGCCTCGCAGCCGGTGTCCTCGGTGAGGAACTCGTAAACTGCGCCGTAGTAGGATGGCTTGCCGGCTCCGTTGTAGTAATGGCCTGCAAGGATTACTTTGTCACCGAATCTCAAGGTCTTGCTCCAGCGGCATTCCAGATCCTCCGGAGTGGAAGGATTCGGTAATCTGTAGGTTCTTGCTCTTTCTGTCATCTTGCTCATTTTCAAGTCTCCGTTGTTGTTCTCGATGACTGTATATTCGCTCTGTACCAAAGGTATAGCAAGTCAATAAGTGTCTGATTTTGTACTATTTTTTGGAGTTAAAAAGGAGGCCTGTTCCGACCTCCTGCTGTTTAATTCTGTTCGTTCTTAACCCTCAACTCGGAAAAGGTAGCCGTGGGCTTTTTCGTGTTCGTCGCTGTTCCACCCGGTGTAACGGCTGTTGATCTCAACCAGTCCCTCAAGGGTGCATCCGGCCTCCTTGAAAAGCCATGCGGTTTCCACTGCGTGACTCCATCCGGAGGAAAAGGTGAACCTCTCGATTCCGTTCTGTCTCATGGCTTCAATCAGCTTTGCCGCTTCGTTGTCCCAGACCACTTCGCTTATGTCGAGGTAATCGTTGCCGCTGTCCCGTGAAACTTCGTACTCGTTAAAAAGCCGGCAGGCGGCGTTGCCAAGTTCCTTGAGTTCATCCCAGACTGCCTTGTAGGCGGATCTTGCGGCGTTCTTCTCATCCTCTGTCCTGGCGGCATCGTAGGCGTTCTTTGCATCCCTGATGCGGTTGTAAAAGTTCTCGAAATTGTTCATGTCTGACTCCTTGAAAAATGTACCTTCGTGTTCGTTTTGTTGTGTTCATATTCGCTCTGAAGGTACACTATAGCAAGTCAATAAACCCAGTATTTTCAACTATTTACAAGGTTTTTCAGCGAGCTTTTCGCGGATAATTTCGAGGACTTTTTTCTGCTTTTCCTTAGGTATTCCGGCGGCTTCCAAAGCCTCCAGAGTTCCGCAGTTGGGGCAGATTGGAGTATTGTCGTCTTTTCGGGATAGAGCTGGATGTCCGGTGTAGGCTTTACCACAGATTGGGCATACTTTCGGTTCGTTTTTATCAGTATTCATTCTGTAATCCTTATGATGGAATTAAATCGTTAAACCGGGCGGTGCGGGAATTTTGGACTCTCCGCCATCCGCCTTACGGTGTTCATATTTGCTCTTAATGCACACCTTATCAAGTCAATAAATCCTTTATTTTCAATGGTTTAACGCTATTTCATCACTAGTTTCCAGACTTATGTTGAGAGCCTCATAAATGAAGTTTTCGTCAAAGCCGAAGGCCTCGTAACCGTCAAGGCAGACATCCACGTACCGCTGGGAAGGCACACCGATTTCGCGCTCCTCATGCATGATGTAGATGAAGGCCTTAAGCTTTCTTACCCTACGGTCGCTGATGCAGATTACCGGGATTTCAACTTCGGTCTTGTAGTAGAAATTCGGATAGCCTTCGTAACGGTCAAGGGAAAGTTCATCATCAGCAGTTACCTCCCACACCGCCACCGGAACTTTGGCTCCTTTCTTTGGCTCGATGGTAAGGTAAGCGCCGCTTTTGCTCCCCTTAAAAAGCAGCTGAAAATCCGGTATTTCCGATGTGCCTACAACCCTTGACCCGGGGCAGCGGTAACGCATTTGATCGATGTTAAGGTTGCTGCCGTAGGCAATGTAATATCTCTTTGTCATAATCTTTTCCTTTCGTTTTTGTTTAACTCCGGAAGGCTTACCCTTCTACTGCCGAAACCCCACTCAAGGGGCCGGCAGGAGGAGGCTAAGTCCTCGCTGGGGGTTTAGGCTCTTCCGAACCGGAAGGCTGCGTTTCCGCTAAGGTTGCGGGTTAAAATCTCGCGGGCTGTTGCGAATTCCTCACCGATGAATCCGAGTCTTAAAAGCCAGGTTCTCATCGCAAACTTTGGATTCTCGTGCTGCTGTGGCTTAGGGCTTGCGGTTCTTACTTCCTTTGCCATCTCGCTCAAGGCCAGGCAAAGCTGAATGTAGCTCTTAAGCTGTCCGGCGTGGATGCCGTTCTGCTTTCCGCCTGCCGGTGCATCGAACTGGAAAAGTCTGAACTCAACCGTGCCCTTGGTGAAGGTGGCGTGGAGGTTAAGCATTCTGTAGCGTGATGCGTTGTAATGGTGGTCTCTGCCGTAGTTTTCACCCTGGCTGGTGTACCAAATGTCGCTAAGTTCTTCTTTTGTCTGTGGCTTCTTTTTGTTGAGCTCTTTAAGGAATCTTGGGTCTACCGTTCTGCAGTATCTTGCCATGCGGTGCTGGTCAAGCTTCAGGGCTTCGGCTTGCAAAATCCACGACTAAATTAATTTCATTCTTTTAAATTCATAGATTACTTACAATATTTTTAAATTCAGATCTTTTATAAATCATCTTCTCTCTTATATTTT
>OMZC01000115.1 GCA_900315395.1 uncultured Gammaproteobacteria bacterium | reverse complement strand
CCGATTTTATACTTTTTTACATTTTGTTATGGCATACTTTTCTACAAAATCAGAGTTTTTACATCCCATAATTATGCCCAGATTAACATCTGGGTTTTCTTTTTTTATAAGCCCTACTTTTTTTATCGTTTTCATTTTAGATTCTGAAAATTATCCTACATGTGTATCGTTACCATTAAAACCGCTCAAGAAAGCGGTATATGTTGATAAATAGCTTATACAAGCAATTTATAAAAGTATGACAACGTTAAAATTTTGTTTATTAAATTTGAGATTCTGATCAAAATATTAAATATTATCGCAACGTTTCGGAAAAAATACTGCTATATTTAAAACACCTCGAGATTAGAGGCTATTACAAATTATCAAAAAAGATTTTTTACCTTTAATTAGGTGATTAGTTTTAAGAGGATTTATATGAAGTTAAATACACTAGCAGCTGCAGTTTTAGTTGCAGGTTTTGCATCTTCTCAGGCTATGGCAGCTTCAACTGACGTAGCTTTACACGGTATGGTTAAGTCAGGTACCAACTGGGTTATGAACGACGGTATGCGTAAGGGTTCACACGGTGGTTTAGGTATCAACGAGACTGGTCACTTCTACGCTTTAGGTAACGAGGCTGTTTCTAAGTTAGCTATTTCTCCAGTTGCAACTTGGACTGCTGATGATGGTGTTTATGCTCGTGCAGAGTTAAACTTCCAGCATGAGAACTATGATGGTGATAACTGGGACGCTAACTCACATGCAGGTGGAGGTTATGTAAAGGGCATGTTATTCATCGGTGGTTTTGAGTTCAACCCATCAACAGAGTTCTGGGCTGGTAAGACAAAAGATATCGACGCATTCTTCACCTCAAACTATGATACTGGTTATATGGAAGACAACGGTGTTGGCGGCGGTTTCCAGAACATGGATTTAGGCTTCGCTAAGTGGGATATGAACATCATGACCTTTGATAACTCAAATGGTCCTGCAAGAAGTTCAAATCCACACTATGATCACAAGACCGGTGGTTCAGGTGCTAATGTTTACTCAACATGGTTAAAGAACATTGGTGGTATTGGTTTAGATGTTAACTTCAGATATGTAACTGCTCCATCACGCGATGATAGCAAAGTAGAAGTTATCGATGGTCATGCATACGATAAGAAAGCTACAAATGGTTACACTGCTTCTGTAATTTACAATACTCCAGGCTTCTTATGGGGCTTAGATGGCTGGTCAAAGATCATCGTTCAGTACGGTAAAGGCACTGGCGCTAACTCAAAGGCTTCAACCGCATGGTATGGTGATTTAGCTAAAGAGTCAGAGATGTTCCGTTTAGCAGTTGATGGTGGTATTAACTTCACTAAAGACTTCTCAATGCTAGCATTTGCTTTCTATGAGCACAATCACGCTTTCACAAACTACGATTTCACTTTAACTGATGGTTTATATCAGAAAGATCGTGATTTCTTAACCTTCATGGTATCACCTGTTTACCAGTTTACATCTCACTTCTCATTACACACTCAGTTAGCTTACGAGCATGCTAACTATTCAGGTAAGGGTTGGTCAGATGTTAAGAAGGGTAACCACGACTTCTTCAAGGTAACTGTAGCTCCTACTATTTCTTTAGGTCAGGGCTTCTGGGGCATGCCACAGATCATGGCTTTCGTAACCTACGGCAAGTGGGATAAGTCATCAGCTTTAGCTGGCTTAGTAAGGGATACAGACAACTATACTGCTTCAACAGACAGCAAGAATCCTAACACCTCAGCTTGGTTATTCGGTGTTCAGGGTGAAGCTTACTTCTAATCGAAGTTTTGCATAAAACCTTATGTTAATGAAAGGATCTCCTCAAAAGGGAGATCCTTTTTACGTCTTAAGAATTTTAAAATTTACTTGTCTAATATTCAGATTTAGTGTTTATTATTTAATAAAATATACAATCTAAATCTTCAAAATTCTTTTCCAAAACATCTCTTCAAAAAACTTTAATTCTTTCTTAATAAATCGTGAAGTTGTGTTCAAAAAATCCTTTATTTTATCTAGCTTATTGATAGTTATCACACAAATTTACTTAATAATTCGAAACGTTACGATTATATGCTAAACTTAATATATTAGGTGATTAGTGGGATGACCATAAATATATTAAGAATAATTAAATCACTTAAATTACGGTATCGATTTTCAAGTTACGTGGGATTCACATATGAAAGTAGTAGTACAAATCCTCATGGCTTTTGCTGTAGTATTAGTAATCTACGCAGCTACTAATGTCATTTCAATTTATCAGTCAACTACTGCAAAAGAAACTTTAACTTCTTTGATTGCAAGATCTCAAAATCTTACAACTGTAGCTAATTCTTTAAAGATCAATATGCAGTCTTATAACAATGCTGTATCAGCTTTGATCTCTAGTGAGAATGAAAAGACATTTAATCAAAGAGAAATTGCCTTACCTGAAGAATTTCAGAAAATGTCTGAAGCTTTTAAGAACGCAATTAACAGTGGCGTTTTAGATAAGAAGTATTCAGACACCATCTTAGCAGACGTTCAGGACATCGTTGAAAAAGAAAAGGCTGCTAAAAAAGAATTACTATTCTTAGATGCAGAAATCTTAAAGAACTACCAGGAATTAGGCATTAGCCAGATCTCAGCTGATATCGTAATTAAAAAGGTTATGGCAAGAGTTACTGATGAGTACATCCGTGACAGTATTGATGAGTACTTAGAGAAGAGAAATGCTGCAATTCTAAACGCTGGTAAAGTTGTATTTACAAGATCATTAGATAAGGCAACTGATTTTAAAGAAAAGATCACCAATGTTTATTCTGAAGTAGCTTCAGATGAAGAATACCTATTAGAAGATGTACCTGTATTAAAGTCAGAAAAGGACTTCATTTCTACAAGCGATACTTTAAAAGAATTACTTTTATCAGATGACTCAATTGCAGCTAAAAAAGTTAAATATTTAACTCTTGAAAAAGATCTGCAAAACTTACGTTCACAGCTTGCTAAACAGCGTGAGAACTTAGATGTGCAGATTTCTAAGGTAAATGAATTAGCATCTAAGACCAGTGAGGATGTAGCATCAGGCGTACATTCAGTTTTAAACACCATCATCGTGGTTTTATTAGTTTCTATGATGATGTCTCTATGCGTTATCTTTGTGGTTGCAAGTATCTTAACCAGAAAGATCAGCAAGCCTATCCGTACTTTAATGGATGCTATGAATAAATTAGCAAAAGGCGATTACAGAGAAAAGGTTGAATCAAAGAACTGGGGCTTTGAATTTAATGTTTTAGCATATAAGCTCAATAAGGTAATTGAGTCTAACTCAAACTTAATTTCAAAAATTCAGAACAATAACCAGGATATTAAATCACAGAGTGTTTTAAATCAGGTATCTGTAGATAAAGTAGTTGATTCTTCAGAACAGCAGAATCAGGCTATGCACAGAATTTTAGAGTCTTTAACCCAATTAGGTGATATCAATAAGAATACTGCAACCGCAATTGACAATACCCGTTCTCATACCCAAAGTATTCAAAACGCAGTTGCAGACTCTCTATCAGCTATTGATGCTAACGTTGATGGTAATAAGACCTTAAATAACATTATTGATAGAGCAAGCGAGACTATCTCTAAGGTTGAGGATAGAACCAACGACATCCGTCAGATCTTAGAGGTAATTGGTGATATTGCTCAGCAGACAAACTTATTAGCTCTAAATGCAGCTATTGAGGCTGCAAGAGCTGGTGACGCTGGTAAAGGCTTTGCTGTAGTATCAGATGAGGTTCGTGAGTTAGCTTTAAAGACATCACGTTCAACATCAAAGATTCAGACTTTAATTGAGAACTTAAACAATGCTTCAACTGAAGCTGTAACCTGTATGCAGGATTGTGTAGCTCAGATGAAGAGCAATACTAAGAATCTTGATATGACACACAGCTCTATCATGTTAGTAAATGATGAGATCACAAGCCTAGCTACAGAGTCTGAGACTGTTAACAACATGGTTAATGAGCAGAACGCTGCCTTCTCAGATATTTCATCAACTGTACATACAGTTACCACTGATCTTGATGAAAGTGTAAAATCAATTGAACAGGTTCGTGCAAGTAGCTTACATCTTGAGTCATTATCTCAAGAGCAGCAAGAAACCTTAGGCGAGTTTAAAACTGTATAAATAATTAAATACCGGCGATGCCGGTATTTATATATAAGTACAATAAACACAAACTACTTTTAACCAAAACTAGGAAATAAATAGAGGTCAAAATGATTGAATTAAAAGGTGTTGTCAAAGATTATGCATGGGGCGGTTATTGCTATATTCCTATGCTGTTAGATTCTGTTCCTGAGGGAAAGCCTAGCGCTGAGTACTGGTTAGGTGAGCATCCAGCTGGAACTGCAACACTTTCTAATGGTAAGAAGTTATCAGAGTTTATCGATGAAGATCCTAAAGGTGTATTAGGTGATGAGGTTTGCAAAGAGTATGCAAACAGACTTCCTTACTTATTAAAGGTTTTAGATGTACGTGAACCATTATCAATTCAGGTTCACCCAACACTAGAGCAGGCTAGAGCTGGCTACGATAGAGAAGAGCGTGAGAATGTTCCTGCAAATCTGCGTAACTACAAAGATAACAACCACAAGCCTGAGTTAATGTTAGCTCTATCAGATTTCTATCTGTTACATGGCTTTGCTCACAAAGAGACTGCTATTAAGAATCTTGAGAGATTTGCAACTACTAAAGATCTTGCAAAGAAGTACCAAGACGAGGGCTTAAACAAGTTCGTAGGTTACATCTTTGGTTTATCAAAGGAAGCTTTAGATAAGATCTTAGCTCCTGTTGTAGATGACAACAAAGCTGATTATTTAGCATCAAAGATCTCTCGTCGTGATCCTTTATTCTGGTTAGTACGTGCAGGTCTTCGTGCTCGTGAGTGCGGTCAGAACTTAGATGCTGGTCTAATCATGGTTCTAATCATGAACTTAATGTACGTTAAAGAAGGCGATGTAGTATTCCAGGGCGCTGGTATTCCACATGCTTATCTTGAAGGTCAGAACATTGAGTTAATGGCTAACTCAGACAACGTAATTCGTGGTGGTTTAACCCCTAAATTAGTTGACGTTAAAGAGCTATTAAAGATCGTTAAGTTCGAAGAAATCACTCCTAAGACCTTAGTTGCAGCAAAGACAGCTGATGGTGGTGAAGAGTACAACGTACCAGTTAAAGATTTCAGATTAACTAAGTATGTATTAAAGCCAAATCAGAAGTTCTCAGTTCCTGCAGATAAGAGCGCATGCATCTGGTTAGCAGTAAGCGGTGAGTTCAAACTAGATGAGAACAACCGTTACTACGGTAAGGGTGAGGCTTTATTACAGAAAGCTAATGAGACCTGCACTATTGAAGCTGTAAATGACGTTGTTCTATACAAGGCAAGTTCAGCTCTATAGTTTAAAGTAAAAGATTAAATCTCATGTTAAGGGCAATCTGGGAAACTAGGTTGCCTTTTTATTTTTGGAACACACAAATTAGCTACAGAAAGACCGTAACCAAAACAATTTAAGGCAGATGTCAGTACCAAGTTAGTTTGTCATCAGATCTGATGACGAGAAAGTCTTTATAAAAGAAGACACAAAGAATAAAAGAAGATCTAAAGGTAACATACCTTTTGAAAAGGGCTCTTTATGGCAATTGGCCACAAAGAGCCGTAAAAGGTATATTTATATGAAGTGATAATTTTACATCCCATAATTATGTATTTGCTTTTGCTCATACATCAATCATCACTGGAAATAAGTTTATTCATTTTGTTTAATTAAAACTGTGATCTTGATCGACAAATTTTGACAATATTTGAATGATTGGGGCTTATTTCTAAAAATTAACAGTAAAACATCCTATTACTTAGAAATTTATTTGTAGTAGTTCACATTATTTTAAAGCCTAAATCCCGTGAATAATTTTCTTTTCGATCAAATGGTTAGACGAAATTTTAAGCCTTGATGTTGCTACTACCATGAGATGCTTATTTGTTGAGAGGTAGACAGTAGACACGAATTGTGTAAGTTTAAGTCTTCAGAAATGAGTCAATGAATTTAATTTGAGCTTTAAGTGATGGTAACGAGAATTGACGTAGTGAAGGTGAATGTAAAGGTATGTTTTTATTTCTACGTTTTAATATTTCTATGGCTACTACTTTTTAGGTCGACACTTGAATATCGTAATTCCTGTTAGGTTAGGTCACAGCAATTTTGCTGTGACCTGATTAAAGACAAGCTAGTTACTTGTCATCTCTAGAGCTCTACTCCATCTAGCATCAAGTTTCTTTAAGGCTTTATCAAAATCTTTTGCTGTCATTAGATCTTGAATATAGCCACCTGTAAAGAAGTCGATCTTTGATTTATTGGTAGCTTCAATAAATCTTGCGGAGTTTTCTGGCACATTGATAATTTCAGGCTTATAGCTCATGAACTCAAACAACTGTTGAATTTGTGGCTTGATGCTCTTTACTGTAGGAATAAAGCCTGAGATCTTGTTATAGTCTGAGTCTTCTAACATAAATTTGATAAAGGCTTTAGCTGTGTCTGGATTTTTAGAAAACTTAGAAACTGCATAAGCCCAGTCATGAGACATCTCTGCTTTTAAGTAGTCACTGTCATCAGCAGGGAAGGGCATGAAACCTATGTTATCAATATTTGCACCTTTATCTACTAATTGAGGAATGATCCACTGACCTAAGTAGAGCATACCAACATCACCTTTAACAAAGAGGTTCTTAGAATCCTCCCACAGGTTGCTCATAAGATCTTTTTCTACATACTTTTTATCAATCAAGGTCTTTAAGATCTTAAGTGATTTGTAGTAAGAGCTCTGTGTGTTTGAAAAAGGATCTAACTGATTTAGCATATTCTCATATACTCTGTCATTACCTTCAATTAACAGAGGTAGCTTATCGAATTGCTGTAATGGCCATTGAGCGCCAAAGTTGATAAAGAAAGGTGTTTTGTTGATCTTTTTAATCTTTTCACAAGCAGCATAGAGATCTTTTAAGGTTCTAATTGGAGTATTAACTCTAGCTTTTTGTAAAACGTCTTTGTTATAGATGATACCTTCTACAGAGCTGCCAGAGGAGATACCATAGATATCCATCTTGTCTTTCCAGGCATCATAGTAGTAGATCTCATCTTTATCATACATATCTGTTAATGGCAGATAGAAGTTACTGTATTGAGAAGATGGAACAGATGGCAGTATGAACACTACATCACCAAAGTCAGCAGTATTCATTCTTGGTCTTAGACCACTTTGGTAATCAGCAAAAGCAATTACATTAACAGAAGTAACCTTTGGGTACTTTTGTTTAAACTCTTGCTCGTAGCGTTTAAATACACCTTCTTCGACAAGATCTGTTCTAGCAGTGTAGAAAGTAATTGAGCCTTCTACTTTATCTTTATCAAAACCTGTACCTGCGTATGCTGTAGTACTTAAAAGCAATGAGCAAGCGACTAGGTTTCTTATAATTTCTTTTGAAACTGTCTTCATAATCTGGGATGTTATATATGATTTATTAGTAAATATGAAAGATTTTATCTATGATTGATTATAGGTTCCATTACTAAAATTTCAAATAGTTTTAACTGATTGTAATAAAAGAAATTTATTTTATGGTAACGATAAGGAAATTTGCTGTACTAAAGACTGATTTTGAATAAGGAAATCTGTTTTAGTGTAGCTAATAAAAGGCAACCAACACCATCTCACTATGTGACTTAAATTAACAGTGTTTTTAAAGTGAAAAATAGCAGATTGCAGTAAGAGAGTGGGGGATAAAGTTCAAATAGAAATCATATAGTTTTGCAACTTTGGCATTTACAAAAGAAAAGGCGCAAACCTAAGTTTGCGCCTTGTGTGGAATATTAAATATATTGGTTTAAATTACTTGGTACGCTCTTTTGCTCTCTTCCAACGTGCATCTAATTTCTCTAGAGCAGCTTCGAAGTTGTCAGCAGTGATAACGTCCTGGATGTAACCACCTGAGTAGAAGTCGATCTTTGACTTGTTAGCAACTTCGATGAACTTTGAAGAGTTAACAGGAGTCTGGATGATCTCTGGGTTGTACTCTAAGTACTCGTGTAACTGTGGTAAACCTGGTACACGGTTCTTAACTGTAGGAATGAAACCAGCGATCTTATCGAAGTCTGAAGTCTCTAATAAGAACTTGATGTAAGCCTTAGCAGTGTCCTGGTTCTTTGAGAACTTAGATACAGCGTATGCCCAATCGTGGTTCATCTGAGCCTTTAGAACACCTGAATCGTCAGCTGGGATTGGCATGAAGCCGATATCCTCTGGCTTTGCACCACGCTCGATAACCTGTGGAATTACCCAGTTACCTAAGTAGTACATTGCAGCTTCGCCCTTAGCGATAGCGTTCTTTGAATCTTCCCATGCGTTGGTCATTAAGTCGTCTTCAACATACTTCTTGGTTACTAAGGTCTTTAAGAAGTTTAATGACTTGTAGTATGAGCTGTTAGGATCTGAGAATGGCTTATCCTGGTTTAACATCTTCTCGTAAACGCCATCGTTACCTTCGATAACTAATGGTAATTTATCGAACTGCTGTAGTGGCCACTGAGCACCGAAGTTAATGAATAGAGGAACCTTCTTTAGAGCCTTGATCTTATCGCAAGCTGCGTAGAAGTCTGATAAGGTCTTGATAGGAGTCTCAACACCAGCTTCCTTTAGAACGTTCTTGTTGTAAACTAAGCCTTCTACAGAGTTACCCATTGATAAACCGTAGATGTCGTTCTTGTCTTTCCATGCATCGTAGAAGTAGATGTCATCTTTACCGTACATATCGGTTAAAGGAGCATAGAAGTTAGCATACTGCTCTGATGGAACTGAAGGTAGAATTAGAACGATATCACCGTAATCACCAGTGTTCATACGTGGACGAACACCACCCTGGTAATCAGCGAAAGCAACAACTTTAACTGACTTTACGTTAGGGTATAATTTTTTGAATTCTTTCTCGTAACGATCGTATACACCAGACTCTACTAAATCAGTACGGTTGGTGTAGAAAGTGATTGAACCTTTGACATTATCAGCATTGAAGCCATCAGCTGCCATTGCAGTTGAAGAACCCATTGCTAATGCACCTGCAACGATAGCTGCAGAAACTGACAAAGTTAATTTTTTCATAAGTGCAAATACTCCGTAGTTTGTAAATTATGAGATGTTTGAAATAAAGTTTATGTAGTAATCTTAACGTTACGGAAAAAATATTCTACTCAAAACTAGAATAATTGTGAGATAGATCTTACTTAATTGATGAAGTCTTCGAAAAAGTGATAACTACGTCATTCTTTTGATATAAAAGGTGTTTGACAGATTGTATTTGTTAAATTAACTATAAGATCTGATTAAATAAGGGCTAAGAAGATGTCTTGATTAAAATATAAAATCTTAACGTTTGCATTAAGGGTATTGTTCAATGAAAAATTAATTTTGATAATTTTATTTTGTACATTAGCTAATTTTGACAATATTTGTCAGCAAATTAAGTTTTTTAAAATATGAATAATATATACTTAATTCTATGAAGATAAGTTACCTATTGAGCAGGATCATTTGATGAGCAATAAACAATTCTTAGCATTACCAGAAAGTCCAACAAGTTTTGAAGAACTGAAAGATGAAAATGGTTACTTCGTAGATAAGACAGAGTTTATAAAGACTGTGTTTACAGATTCAGCTAAAGTTCTGTTATTTACAAGACCAAGACGTTTTGGTAAGACTTTGCTCATGACCATGTTTGAGTCATTCTTGCAAATCAATCCTGAAAAACCTTTTGATACCTCAGTTCAGCAAAATTACTTTAAAGGCACCAAGATATTAGAAGACAAAGAGTTCTGCCAAAAGTTCATGGGACAGTACCCTGTTATTGAAATATCTTTAAAAGATGTAGATGGAGATAACTTTGAAGAGGCTTATGTGTGCTTTGCTTCAACCATATTCAGACTTGCATCAGAATATCAGTACTTACTTAATAGTCCAAATTTATCTGATTCAGATAAAGAAGAGCTAAAAAACTTAACTACCAAAAGTTATTTATTACAACTTAAAAATCAGATTAGCATCAAGGATTCATTAAGAACTCTAGCTACAGCTCTATACAAAGAGTATGGCAAGTATCCAATACTACTTATTGATGAATATGATGTACCACTTGCAAATGCATCATTTCATGACCTACAAAATGCTAAAAAAAATAGTGATGATAAAAACTTCAAATCAGATTACCATTCAAGAATGGTAACCTTAATGAAGGGCTTTTTTGGCATTTTAAAAGATAAAAAGACTCTTACTAAAACAATCCTTACAGGTTGTT
>OMZC01000116.1 GCA_900315395.1 uncultured Gammaproteobacteria bacterium | reverse complement strand
TTTTTAAAGATCAATCAAAACAGGCTATTTTTGAGATCTTCTGATCTGGTATATGAAAAAATTTGAATTCTTAATGAAAGTAAGTGATTTTTACTTAAAAATCCGAGAATTTGAACTTTATACAAATGGCTAAAATAAGCGATTTTAAAAAAAAGTTAAAAAAATATTAAATTTTTTCTTGCATTATCAATTAAGTTTTAATATCATAATCCCCGCTGTCGCAAGACAGTGACGTAGTTGGTCCGGAGACGGGCTAATTATGGAGGGGTTCCCGAGTGGCCAAAGGGATCAGACTGTAAATCTGCCGGCTCTGCCTTCGAAGGTTCGAATCCTTCCCCCTCCACCACTTCCCAAATATTTTCTCCGGTAAAATTACAAATTCCATTGCGGGCATCGTATAATGGTTATTACCCAAGCCTTCCAAGCTTGAGATACGGGTTCGATTCCCGCTGCCCGCTCCAGTTTTGATTCATCAACGCTGTGAGCATAAACATACTGTTCACATAGGATTGAAAAATGGCAAAAGAGAAGTTTGTCCGTGGCAAAGTTCACGTAAACGTAGGTACCATTGGTCACGTTGACCACGGTAAGACCACTTTAACCGCAGCTATCACAACTGTATTAGCAAAGAAGTACGGTGGTGAGGCAAGAAAGTTCGACCAGATCGATAACGCACCAGAAGAGAAGGCACGTGGTATTACCATTAACACCTCTCACGTAGAGTACGATACCGAGAAGCGTCACTATGCACACGTTGACTGCCCAGGCCACGCTGACTACGTAAAGAACATGATTACTGGTGCTGCACAGATGGATGGTGCAATTCTAGTAGTAGCAGCAACAGACGGTCCTATGCCACAGACACGTGAGCACATTCTGTTAGCACGTCAGGTTGGTGTACCATACATCATCGTATTCTTAAACAAGTGCGATATGGTAGACGACGAAGAGTTATTAGAGTTAGTTGAGATGGATATTCGTGATCTGTTAAATCAGTATCAGTTCCCAGGCGACGACACTCCAATCATCCGTGGTTCAGCATTAGGCGCATTAAACGGCGATCCAAAGTGGGAAGAGGCAATTTATCAGTTAGCTGATACCTTAGATAGCTATATCCCAGATCCAAAGCGTGATATCGATGATCCATTCTTATTACCAATCGAAGATATCTTCTCAATTTCAGGTCGTGGTACTGTAGTAACCGGTCGTGTTGAGCGTGGTATCGTAAAGGTAGGTGACGAAGTAGAAATCGTAGGTATTCGTCCAACCACCAAGACCACAGTAACAGGCGTAGAAATGTTCCGTAAGTTACTAGATCAGGGTCAGGCAGGTGATAACGTAGGTATCCTATTACGTGGTACCAAGCGTGACGAAGTTGAGCGTGGTCAGGTTCTTGCACATCCAGGTACCATCACACCTCACACCAAGTTCACAGGTCAGGTATACGTATTAAACAAGGATGAAGGTGGTCGTCACACTCCATTCTTCAAGGGCTACCGTCCACAGTTCTTCTTCAGAACAACTGATATTACCGGTACTATCGACCTACAGGAAGGCGTAGAGATGGTAATGCCAGGTGATAACACCGATATGACCGTAACCTTAATTCACCCAGTAGCAATGGCTGAAGGTGAGAGATTCGCTATCCGTGAGGGTGGTAGAACTGTAGGTGCTGGTGTTGTTGGTACTATCATCGAGTAATACCTAATCAGCAAAGATGTATGTCCGTAGCAGTATATTTTTACTGCTACGGATTAATTGTCTTAAGGTGCTTATAATTTTGTACCTTTTAATTTAAGGTTTTTTTTATGTCAGAAACAACTAGCAATAAAGTCCAGCCTGCTAAGAAGGCAAATGCTAAAAAAGCTGCAAACGGTGCTGATTCAAAGCTGTTTGTATCTCCAGCTCTAAGTGCGATCTTTTGGACTATTTCTATTGTTTTAGTAGTTGCAGTTATCTTAGGTAACTGGTATTACACAAGTTTTGTTGCAGTAGATGAAGGTAACCTATCTCGTCTTCTGCGTGTAGCAATTGTTATCGTTGGTTTTGCAATTGCTTTAATTATTGCTCTTCTTACAAATAAGGGTCGTACCTTATTACAGTTTGGTCGTCAGTCATATAACGAATTACGTAAAGTTGTATGGCCAACTAGACAAGAAGCAGTTCAGACAACATTTATTGTTTTCGTAGCTGTTTGTGTTGTAAGCTTATTCCTGTATCTATGCGATATCGTATTCATGCAGTTAGTTCGCCTATTTACCTTATAGTAATTACCAAAGGATTTTAAAATGGCAGATATTGAAAAGATTGAAGCACCAGAAGCTCCTGTAGCACCTGAGGCTCCTGTTGTTGACGAGACCTCAGCTTTAGATGCAAATCCAGATATGGCTAAAGAAGCACCTAAGAAGAATAAATACTTCGGCGGTGATACTTTCCGTTGGTATGTAATTCAGGCTTTCTCTGGTTTCGAGCAGAGAGTTGCTTTAACTCTTGCTGAAAGAATCAAGATCCACCATATGGAAGACTACTTTGGTGAAATCCTTGTTCCAAAGGAAAAGGTTAAAGAAATCAAAGATGGTAAAAAGCGTGAGAGTGAGCGTAAGTTCTTCCCTGGCTATGTTCTTGTTAACATGAGAATGACCTCAGAGTCATGGCAGTTAGTAAAACATACCGACCGTGTTTTAGGTTTCATTGGTGGTACTTCAGAAAAACCTCTTCCAATTACTGAGGCTGAAGCAAACAAGATCTTAAACCGTCTGAAGGAAACTGAGGATTCTCCACGTCCAAAGACCATGTTCGAGGTTGGCGAGCATGTTCGTGCTATCGATGGTGCATTCAAAGACTTCGTTGGTACTGTTGAGAAGGTTGATTATGAGAAGAACCGCTTAACTGTTTCAATTGCAATCTTTGGTAGAGCAACTCCAGTAGATCTTGATTTCACTCAGGTTGAAAAAGATATCTAATCATTTTGGGGCTCATTTTAAATGGGCCCTACCACTACAAAAAAACAAAATTCCTTTCTATTTCAGCTAATAAAGATTAATGGCTTTTTTCTAGCATTAATTTATTAATTATTTGTTGATAATCATCACTAATCTGTGTATAATCTCAAAGCTATTTTTACGCTGTTTGTATTATACAAGTGTGTTAAAAAGCACGACCAATTGGTCAAGGGAAGCTCAGTCCTGAATTGAGCGATATCACCCACATTAATTTCAGAGGAATACCTCAAAATGGCAAAGAAAGTTACTGCCTATATTAAATTACAGGTTGGTGCTGGTAATGCAAACCCAGCTCCTCCAGTTGGCCCAGCATTAGGTCAGCACGGTGTTAACATCATGGAATTCTGTAAGGCATTCAATGCTAAGACAGCAAACATGGAAAAAGGTTTACCTGTACCAGTTATCATCACCGTATATCAGGATAAGTCATTCACATTCGTTTCAAAGACAACCCCAGCTTCTTTCTTAATTAAGAAGACCTTAGGCTTGAAGTCAGCTTCACATAAGCCAGGTACTGAAGTTGCAGGTAAGATCACCATGGAACAGTGCAAAGAGATCGCTAAAGCTAAAGAGCCAGATATGACTGGTGCTGATCTTGATGCATCTGCACGTACCATTGCTGGTACAGCTCGTTCAATGGGCATCCAGGTGGAGGGTTAATCAATGGCTAAGATTGCTAAGCGTTTAAAAGAAATCCGTGCAGCTGTTGATAAGACCAAGCAGTACGATGTAGTTGAAGGCTTCAAGTTATTAAAAGATACTGCAAAAGCAAAGTTCGTAGAGAGCGTTGACGTAGCAGTTCAGTTAGGTATTGACGCTACTAAGTCAGATCAGAACGTTCGTGGTGCTACCGTATTACCAAATGGTACCGGTAAGACCGTACGTGTTTTAGTATTCACCCAGGGCGAGCTTGCTGAGCAGGCAAAGGCAGCTGGTGCTGATCACGTAGGTATGGACGAGTTAGCAGCAGAAGTTAAGAAAGGCTTCGCTGATTTCGACGTTGTTATCGCTTCACCAGACGCTATGAGAGTAGTAGGTCAGTTAGGTCAGATCTTAGGTCCACGTGGTTTAATGCCTAACCCTAAGGTTGGTACCGTAACTCGCGATATCGCAACTGCTGTTAAGAATGCTAAAGCAGGTCAGGTTCGCTTCCGTAATGATAAGGCTGGTAATATCCAGACTTCAATCGGTAAGGCAGACTTCACCGCTGAGCAGTTAGCTGACAACTTATCAGCTTTAATTGCAGCTATCATTAAGCACAAGCCATCAGCAGCTAAGGGTACCTTCATCAAGAAGATCTGCGTATCAACCACTATGGGTGTTGGTATTCAGATTGATAAGAATACTATTGCTGCAGAGAAGGCAATTCAGGCTGAATAATCCTGAATAAGCATCCGGTACTGATGCTTGTAAAGAATTTGGAAAGGGGGCATTGCCGCCAAACCAAAGACCGCAGGGGGTAGTACCTTAATTATCCTGCGTAGGCGGAGCCTGTATACAGGCTCCGGTGGTCCCGAAAGGGTATAGTCCACTATGGACATTCCAGGAGTCACTGCTAAAAATGGCATTGAATATCGAAGACAAAAAGGCAATCGTTGCTGAAGTCGCCGAAGTAGCCAAGAAAGCTGTGTCAGCTGTTACTGCAGATTCATGCGGTATTCCAGTAGCAACTTTAACCAAACTACGTAAAGAAGCTCGTGAGAACAATGTTTATTTACACGTTGTTCGTAACACTCTTCTTACCCGTGCTTTAGAAGGCACTGAGTTTGAGTGCATTAAGGATTCATGCAAGGGTCCAACCATCATTGGTTTATCCCTAGATCATCCTGGTGCTGCTGCTAGAATCTTCAAGAATTTCGCAAAGTCATGCGATACTTTCAAAGTTAAAGCTTTAGCTTTTGAAGGTAAGGCATACGACAGCAAAGACATTGATGTTCTTGCAACATTACCAACATACGAAGAAGCTATTGCTCACTTAATGGCAACCTTAAAAGAGGCTGCTGCAGGCAAGCTGGTTCGTACTCTTGCCGCACTTGGCGACAAGCTTGGTTCAGAGGCTGGTGCTCAGTAATAGCACAGCTAGAAGAGACTTATTTAAGTCGATTGTTTTTTTTCAGGCATAGCCTGGTTATTTTATAGGAAGTTTAAAAATGGCTTTATCTAAGGATGAAATCATTGAGGCAATTGCAGCTCTATCAGTTACTGAAGTTGTAGAGTTAGTTAAGGCAATGGAAGAGAAGTTTGGTGTTTCTGCTGCTGCAGCTGTTGCTGCTGCTCCAGCTGGTGGTGCTGCAGGCGCTGCTGAAGAGAAGACCGAATTCGACGTTATGTTAAAGGCTGCTGGCGCTAACAAGATCGCTGTTATTAAGGCAGTTCGTACCGCTACCGGTTTAGGCCTAAAGGAAGCTAAGGACTTAGTTGAGTCAGCTCCTGCTAAGGTTAAGGAAGCAATGCCAAAGGCTGACGCTGAAGCTTTAGTAAAGGCTTTAACCGACGCTGGTGCAGAGGCTGCTTTAGCTTAATAGCTAGCTTCTATAAATTGGCTCGCATCGGGCCAATGACAGCTTAAAAAACTGTTAAAAAACGCAACCCGATCCCCCTAAAATGGGGGCTCGGGTTCGATGCCTTAAAATACTAAGATGCTAACGCATCCTATCCGGAAACAGATCAAATAGAGGATCACCTATCCATGGTCTACTCCTACACTGAGCAAAAACGCATCCGTAAGGATTTTGGTAAGCGTGTAAAAGTTTTAGATACACCTTATTTATTAGCAGTACAACTCGATTCTTTTAAACAATTTATTAGTTCAGATCCAAACAACGAGAATGGTCTGGTAGCAGCTTTCAAGAGCGTGTTCCCAATTAAGAGCTATTCTGGCAATGCTGAACTTTGCTATAACAGCTTCCATTTAGGTGAGCCTAAATTCAATGTACACGAGTGCATGATTCGTGGTACTACTTATTCAGCTCCACTTAAGGTCAAATTAAGCTTAGTTCGTTACGAGAAAGATTCTCCTAAGACTGTTAAAGAGCGTATTGACCAAGATGTGTACATGGGTGAAATCCCACTGATGACCGACAACGGTACCTTCATTGTTAATGGTACAGAGCGTGTTGTTGTTTCACAGTTACACAGAAGCCCTAGCGTATTCTTTGATAACGACAGAGGTAAGACTTACCCAGGTCGTATTTTATTCAGTGCTCGCGTAATCCCTTACCGTGGTTCATGGTTAGACTTTGAGTTTGATCATCGTGATAACTTATTCGTACGTATCGACCGTCGTCGTAAGTTACCAGCAACTGTTTTATTACGTGCTCTAGGTTACAACACCGAGCAGATCTTAGGCTTATTCTTCGATACAGTAGAGATCGAGTTTAAGAGCAACAAGATCAACATGGAACTTGTTCCAGAAAGCTTACGTGGTGAAACTGCTTCATTTGATATCAAAGTAGGCAAAGATGTTATTGTAGAAAAGGGTCAGAAGATTACAGCCCGTCATGTACGTCAGTTAAAGAAAGCTGAGGTAACATCTTTAGAAGTTCCTGCTGAGTATCTATTAGATAAGATTGTTGCTAAAGACTACAAGAACAAGAATGGTGAAGTAGTATTAGCAGCTAATACCTTATTAAATGAAGACAACATCACTGCTATTGCTGCAAATGGCTTAAAGAAGATCGAAATTCTTTATACCAGTGCTGTTGATGAAGGTCCATTCATTGCTGATACATTACGTAACGACACCACACGTGATCTAAGCTCAGATGAAGCTGATAAGAACGCAGCTTTATTCGAAATCTACAAGATGATGCGTCCTGGTGAAATTCCAACCGTTGAAGCAGCTGAGACCTTATTTAAGAACCTATTCTTCGCAGAAGATAGATACGACTTATCATCAGTTGGTCGTATGAAGTTCGACAGCCGTTTCGTTGAAGAGAAGAATTTCAAGTCAGGTGTTGCACGTCTATTAACTTCAGCTGATTCACAGCTAAATACCGCAGATGCTGGTGTTTCTGTTGTAAACGGCTTTGTATACGCACAGTATCCTAAGATTGTTGATTTAATTAAGCCTCTTCTAGATCCAGCAGAAGTTGAGTGCATGCCAAATACAGTTCCACAGCGTGTTGCTGACAAACTGTTAGGCTTCTTAGACAACATCCTGATCCCTGCTAACAAAGATCAGATGTTACCTGCTCAAGAGCGCTTATTACACAAGGTTAAGATCCAGCCTAAGGGCGGTGAAGCTTACACCTATGACAGAGCAATCATTCTGCCTCTATCAGTATTAGAGTTAGAGAGCAACGTAACTGAATTAGAAGGTAAAGCTACCGATGCTAAGGGTAAAGAGATCAATCTTGATACCTCATTCATCGACAACGAGCCTTCACGTGGTACCTTAAGCAACAGCGATATCATCAAGGTAATCCGTTACTTAGTTAAGATCCGTAACGGTAAAGAGACCATCGACGATATCGATCACTTAGGTAACCGTCGTATCCGTTCAGTTGGTGAAATGGCTGAAAACCAGTTCAGAATTGGTTTAGTTCGTGTTGAGCGTGCTGTTAAGGAAAGATTGTCTTTAGGTGACTTAGACAATACCACTCCACAGGAACTTATCAACGCAAAGCCTATTTCAGCTGCAATTAAAGAGTTCTACGGTTCAAGCCAGTTATCTCAGTTCATGGACCAGAACAACCCATTGTCAGAAGTTACACACAAGCGTCGTATTTCTGCTTTAGGTCCTGGTGGTTTAACTCGTGAGAGAGCAGGCTTCGAGGTACGTGACGTTCACCCAACTCACTACGGTCGTCTGTGCCCAATTGAGACCCCTGAAGGTCCTAACATTGGTCTGATTAACTCATTAGCTGTGTTTGCTCGTTGCAACGACTACGGCTTCTTAGAGACCCCATACCGTTTCGTTAAGGATGGTGTTGTTTCTGAAGAGTTCCAGTACTTATCAGCTATTGATGAAGGTCAGTACGTTATCGCTCAGGCTAATACCGACTTAGATGAGAACGGTAAGATCTTATCTGATTACGTACAGTGCCGTTACAAGGGTGAATCAGAGGTTCGTAAGGCAAGTGACGTTCAGTTCATGGACGTTTCACCACAGCAGATTATTTCTGTTGCAGCAGCCTTGATTCCATTCTTGGAACACGATGATGCTAACCGTGCTCTGATGGGTGCAAACATGCAGCGTCAGGCTGTTCCTACAGTTCGTTCAGAGAAACCATTCGTTGGTACTGGTATGGAGCGTGCTGTTGCAGTTGACTCTGGTGTTTCTATCATTGCAAAACGTGGTGGTATTGTTCAGCACGTTGACGGTGGTCGAATTGTAATTCGTGTAAACATCGATGAGATTGAAGGTGATCATGATGCAGGTATTGATATTTACAACCTCATCAAGTACACCCGTTCAAACCAGAACACATGTATTAACCAGAGACCATGCGTTTCTTTAAATGAAAAGGTAAAAGCTGGTGACGTTATTGCTGACGGTTCATCTACCGATATGGGTGAATTAGCTTTAGGTCAGAACATGCGTATCGCTTTCATGCCTTGGAACGGTTACAACTACGAGGACTCTATCCTTGTATCAGAGCGTGTTGCTGCAAAGGACCGCTTAACCACTATCCACATTGAAGAGATGTCATGTATCGCTCGTGATACCAAGCTAGGCCCTGAGGAAATCACTGCTGATATTCCTAACGTTGGCGAGTCTGCATTATCTAAACTTGATGAGGCAGGTATCGTATACGTAGGTGCTGAAGTTGTTGGTGGCGATATTCTGGTTGGTAAGGTAACACCTAAGGGTGAAACCCAGTTAACTCCAGAAGAGAAGTTATTACGCGCTATCTTCGGTGAGAAGGCTTCAGAAGTTAAAGATTCTTCATTAAGAATGGCTAACGGCGAAACCGGTACCGTTGTTGACGTTCAGATCTTTACCCGTGAAGGTGTAGAGAAAGACAAGCGTGCTAAAGAAATCGAAGAGATGCACATCAACAAGGCTAAGAAGGACTTGGACGAAGAGTTCAGCTTCTTAACACAGGGGCTGTTACATCAGGTTCGTGTTCACCTTGTAAGAAACGGCATGTCACAAGAGCAGGTTGATGCTCTAGCAGATGAAGATCTGTTAAAGCAGCGTCTTGACGATGATAAGGCACAGCGTCAGTTAGAAGAGTTCTCTGTTCGCTTAGATGAGTTCTCTAAGGAATACAAGGACAAGTTCGAAGCTGAGAAGAAGAAGATCACCGATGGTGATGATTTAACACCTGGCGTACTTAAGATTGTTAAGGTTTACGTTGCTGTTAAACGTCGTATTCAGCCTGGTGATAAGCTTGCTGGTCGTCACGGTAACAAGGGTGTTATTTCAAGAATTAACCCAATCGAAGATATGCCATACGATGAGAATGGTCGCCCAGTAGATATGGTTCTAAACCCTCTAGGTGTGCCTTCACGTATGAACATCGGTCAGGTTCTTGAAGTTCACTTAGGTTTAGCTGCTAAGGGCATCGGTGAAAAGATTAACAAGATGTTGATCGAGCAGAGAGCAATCGCTGAAATCAGAAAGACTCTTCAGGAGATCTACGATTTAGGTGATACATCTCAGAAGGTAGACATTTCATCAATGTCAGATTCTGAGGTTATGACTCTTGCTAACAACCTTCGTGATGGTTTACCTGTTGCAACTCCTGTATTCGACGGTGCACAGGAAGAGAACATCAAAGAAATGTTACGTATGGCAGGCCTACCTGAGTCAGGTCAGATGACTCTGTTCGATGGTAGAACCGGTCGTGCCTTTGAGCGTAAGGTAACCGTAGGTTACATGTACATGCTTAAGTTGAACCACCTTGTTGATGACAAGATGCATGCTCGTTCAACTGGTTCTTACAGCTTAGTAACTCAGCAGCCTTTAGGCGGTAAAGCTCAGTTCGGTGGTCAGCGTTTCGGTGAAATGGAAGTTTGGGCACTTGAAGCTTACGGCGCAGCTTATACTCTGCGTGAAATGCTTACTGTTAAGTCTGATGATGTTAACGGTAGAACCAAGATGTACAAGAACATTGTTGATGGTAAGTACACTATGGAAGCTGGTATTCCAGAGTCATTCAATGTTCTATTACGTGAAATTCGTTCACTTGGTATCAATATCGATCTTGTCCGCAAGGAATAAGTTTCTAGTCTGGGGTAGTATCTCTACCCCAGCTTGGCTACGACAATAGGAGAAACTGTTGTGAGCAATATGGAAAACGGTCAGAACGAAGATCTTTTAGAAGGTCTTGCTAGTCAGACTCCAGTGGCTAACACTGAAGATTCAGCAATGGATCTTGAAGTAAGCGATAGCCTTGGCAAGCTTGCAAATCGCAGCAATGCGTTCAAGCAGCGCCTTGAGGACTTCGATGCTATTAAGATTGGTCTGGCTTCCCCAGAAATGATCCGTGCATGGTCATATGGTGAGGTTAAAAAGCCTGAAACCATCAATTACCGTACATTCAAACCAGAACGTGACGGTTTGTTCTGTGCTAAGATTTTCGGACCTATCAAAGATTATGAGTGTTTGTGCGGTAAGTACAAGCGCTTAAAGCACCGCGGTACTATTTGTGATAAGTGTGGTGTTGAAGTAACTCAGGCTAAAGTACGTCGTGAGCGTATGGGTCACATTGAGTTAGCTTCACCTGTAGCACATATTTGGTACTTAAAGTCATTACCATCACGTATCGGCTTAATGCTTGATATGAAGTTACGCGATATTGAAAGCGTACTTTATTTTGAGAGCTATGTAGTTACCGATCCAGGCATGACTGAGTTATCAGAGCGTCAGCTGTTAACTGAAGAGCAGTACATGGATGCTTTAACTCAGTATGGTGATGATTTCACAGCAAAAATGGGTGCTGAGGCTATCTTAGATCTGTTAAAGCAGATCAACCTTGAAGAAGAGTTAAAAGCAGTTCGTGAAGCTTTAGATTCAACTTCATCAGAGTCAAATCGTAAGAAGTTTGCAAAGAGACTGAAGTTAATCGAGTCATTCATTAATTCAGGCAATAAGCCAGAGTGGATGATCTTAACTGTATTACCTGTTTTACCACCTGATTTACGTCCTTTAGTACCATTAGATGGTGGTCGTTTTGCAACCTCTGATTTGAACGATTTATATCGTCGTGTAATCAACCGTAACAACCGTTTAAAGAGACTGCTTGATTTAGCAGCTCCTGAAATTATCGTACGCAACGAAAAGCGTATGTTACAAGAGTCAGTTGACGCTTTAATGGATAACGGTCGTCGTGGTCGTGCTATTACTGGTTCTAACAAGCGTGCGTTAAAGTCACTTGCTGACATGATTAAAGGTAAGCAGGGTCGTTTCCGTCAGAATTTGTTAGGTAAGCGTGTTGATTACTCTGGTCGTTCAGTAATTACTTGTGGACCTTTCTTGCGTCTACACCAGTGCGGTCTGCCAAAGAAGATGGCAATCGAGCTGTTCAAGCCATTCATCTATGGTCGTCTTGAGATCCGTGGTTTTGCAACCACCATCAAGGCAGCTAAGAAGATGGTTGAAAGAGAGGATCCAATCGTATGGGATGTATTAGACGAAGTAATTCGAGAGCATCCTATCATGTTAAACCGTGCTCCTACTCTTCACAGATTAGGTATTCAGGCATTCGAGCCTGTTCTAATTGAAGGTAAGGCAATCCGTCTGCACCCTCTGGTATGTCCAGCATTCAACGCTGACTTCGATGGTGACCAGATGGCTGTTCACGTTCCTCTGACACTTGAGGCACAGTTAGAAGCTCGTGCTCTGATGATGTCTACAAACAATGTTCTGTCACCAGCATCTGGTGACCCTATCATTGTTCCTGCACAGGACGTGGTTTTAGGTCTTTACTACATGACCCGTATGAGAATTGGTGCTCGTGGTGAAGGTTTAATCCTAACCGATGCAAAGGAAGCTGAGCGTCTGTACAAGGCTGACTTAGTTGACTTCCATGCACGTATTGCTTGCCGTGTTCATTACTTTGATAAGAACACAGATACTGGCGAGTACGTAGAGCACAATGAGTTACGTTTAACTACTGTTGGTCGTGCGATGTTGTCATTGATTCTGCCAAAGGGCTTATCATTTGACTTAATCGATCCTCCTGCAGAAGGCGTAACTCAGGAGAATATCGCTGAGATCTTAACTCACAAGAATTGGTTCACCCATGTATCTAACGTTCCATTAGGAAAGAAGAAGATCGGCGGTCTGCTCAATGCTTGCTATCACAAGTTAGGTCTAAAAGACACTGTAATGTTTGCTGACCATATCATGTATACAGGTTTTGCTAACGCTGCTATTTCTGGTTCTTCAGTATGTGTTGACGATATGTTAATTCCTAAGGAGAAATACACTATTATTTCTTCTGCTCAGAAGGAAGTTATGTCAATTCAGAGCCAGTATGAAAACGGTCAGATTACTCCAGGTGAGAGATACAACAAGGTTATCGACGTTTGGTCAAATGCAAACGACAAGGTAGCTAAGGCTATGATGGCTAACCTTTCAACTCAGACAGCTAAGAACATCTTAGGTGAAGAGGAGAAGGAATCATCATTCAACAGCATCTATATGATGGCTGATTCTGGTGCTCGTGGTTCTCCAGCTCAGATCCGTCAGCTAGCTGGTATGCGTGGTCTGATGGCTAAGCCTGATGGTTCTATTATTGAAACACCTATTACTGCAAACTTCCGTGAAGGTCTGAACGTACAGCAGTACTTCATTTCTACCCACGGTGCACGTAAGGGTCTGGCTGATACCGCTCTTAAGACTGCAAACTCTGGTTACTTGACCCGTCGTTTAGTTGACGTAGCTCAGGATATGGTAATCACTGAAGATGATTGCGGTACCGATGACGGTCTAGATATCACACCACACGTAAATGGTGGTGATGTGGTTGAAACCTTACGTGATAGAGTATTAGGCAGAACTTTAGCTGCAGATGTTCTAAAACCAGGTTCAAAGACTGTTCTAATTCCTAAGGGGGCATTACTAGACGAGAAGTTATGCTCAGTTCTAGAAGCTCACAGCATCGATCATGTAAAGGTACGTTCACCTATTACATGTAAGACCAAGTTCGGTATCTGTGCTAAGTGCTATGGCCGTGATTTAGCTCGTGGTCATATGGTAAACCCTGGCGAAGCTGTTGGTGTTATCGCAGCTCAGTCAATCGGTGAGCCTGGTACACAGTTAACCATGCGTACCTTCCACATTGGTGGTGCTGCATCCCGTGCTGTTGCTGAATCAGGTGCTACAGTAAGAAATAGCGGTAAGATTAAGATTGAGAATTCAAAGATTGTAACTAACACTGAGGGCAAGCAGGTAGTTGTTTCTCGTCAGTCTGAATTAGTTGTTATCGACGACTTTGGCTCAGTAAAAGAAAGCCATAAGCTTCCTTACGGTTCTGTTCTTGAGGTTAAAGAGGGAGATGACGTTAAGGTAGGTCAGACTGTAGCTCGTTGGGATCCTCATACTCACCCAATTATTTCTGAAGTACACGGCTTCATTAAGTTCTTAGATATTATCGAAGGTGTTACCGTTGATAAGAAGGAAGATGAAGCTTTAGGTATTTCATCTATCGAAGTTCGCGAACTTGCTGCTCGTCCTACACAGGGCAAGGAGAAGAGACCTTCTGTTAAGATCGTTGATGCAAACGGCAATGATGTAATGGTTCCAGGTACAACAGTTCCTGCAAACTACATGCTTCAGGGTAAGGCTATTGTTCAGTTACAGGATGGTGCTGAGATCAACATCGGTGATGTTATCGCACGTATCCCTCAGGTAGCTGGCGGTACTAAGGATATTACCGGTGGTCTTCCACGTGTTGCTGATCTGTTCGAAGCTCGTTCACCTAAGGAGCCTGCAATTTTAGCCGAGATCTCAGGTACAATTCAGTTTGGTAAAGAAACCAAATCAAAGCGTCGCTTAGAGATCACTCCAGCTCCAGGTGCAGTTGATGAGTTTGGCAAGCCAGTTGAGCCTCATGATGAGATGATCCCTCTATCACGTAACTTAAACGTATTCGAAGGTGAAACTGTAACTAAGGGCGAAATGATTGCTGAAGGTCCAGAGTCTCCTCACGATATCTTAAGACTACGTGGTGTTAACGCTGTAGCTAACTACATCGTAAACGAGGTTCAGGACGTTTACCGCTTACAGGGTGTTAAGATTAACGATAAGCATATTGAGGTTATCGTTCGTCAGATGCTACGTAAGTGTGAGATTGTAGATCCAGGTGATAGCACCGAGTTCCTAAAGGACGAAGTAGCAGAAGTTTCACGTGTACGTACTGTAAACGAGAGACTTGAGGCTGAAGGCAAGAAGCCAGTTCTTTACAGACACATCCTAATGGGTCTGACAAAGGCTTCATTAAGCACCGACAGCTTCATTTCAGCTGCATCATTCCAGGAAACTACACGTGTTCTAACCGAGGCTTCCGTTGAAGGCAAGGTTGATGAACTACGCGGTCTAAAGGAAAATGTTATCGTGGGTCGTCTGATCCCTGCTGGTACCGGTTACAAGTACCACAAGCAGCGTCGTGAAGAGTTAGAGCGCATTAGAAACGCCAAGGCTCAGGAACAGTCTTCTGTATCTCCAGATGATCTGCAGAAACAGTTAAGTGCTGCACTTGAGGCTGTTGACTCAACTTCTGTTGGTTCAAATCAATAGTAAGTAAAGTTTTTTAGTAGAAGATGCCCTCTCCAAGAAATTGGTCAGGGCATTTTTTTTGATTTGTTTTGTCAAATAAAGTTGTGATCTGTTACATTTGTCTGTATAAACTATTAGTTAGGAAATAAATGTAATTGATTATCACGGAGATTAAAAATGAGTGACGTTAAGATCATTTCTACAAAAGATGCACCTGCAGCTATTGGTCCATATGTACAGGGAAAAGTAATTGGCGGTTTCTTGTTCGCATCAGGTCAGATCCCATTAGTGCCTGCAACTGGTGCTATGGCAGAAGGTGGTATTGCAGAGCAGGCAAGACAGGCATTAAATAATGTTAAAGCTTTAGTTGAGGCTGCAGGTTCTGATCTTTCAAAGGTAGTAAAGACAACCTGTTTCTTAAAAGACATTAATGATTTTGCAGCATTCAATGCTGTTTATGCTGAGTTCTTCAAAGAAAATGCTCCAGCTCGTTCATGCGTTGGCGGAATTGATCTTCCAAAGGGCGCATTATGCGAAATTGAAGTTATTGCAGCAGTTTAGTTTTATTAGTAGCTATAAAACATAGCTTTTGTAAAACAAGATAAGATAAAGATCCCTGAAAAGGGATCTGTTTTTATGTATGAACTACCTTATTATTTTAAGACAACCTGTATGTGCAATTGATACATATGAGATTGAATTAAATTTTTTACAGAAACTGGCAGTTTTAGTCAATGAAAATTCATGTGAAAAAGTTCAAGCAATCTTTTTTACAGATAGAGCTGTCACCATATCATCAGATGATGTAGCTGTAATTCCTCAGCATAAAGCTATTCAGGAAAAGTTAATAGAGCTTAAAGATAAGTTTCAATGTGAACTTTTAGTATGTGGAAGAGCATTTAAGAATGCTGCAATTTCAAGTGAGAAGCTTAATTCAAACTTTACGCTATCAGGAAACTTTGAGTTATCTAGCATGATTGCAACAGCGGACCGTGTGATTGAGTTTTAATGGCGAGAAGATGATCTTAATTGTAATAGCAAGCTCTCCTGTAACAGACAATCTCTATGAGCAAGGTATTGAGACAGCTTTAAATCTTGCAGATGCTGAAATTGAGGTAAGTGTGCTTATTGAAGGAGAGTTTCTTAATTGTGTAGAAGTAAATCCTCAATGCACTGGCGCTAAGAAACTAGGTCAATGCAAGTTGTATGAAGTAAGCGTATATTCACAAAGTAAGGTTGATTTAGCATTTGTAAGAGCAATCGATACAGCCAATTTACAACAACAAGCAAGTAAAATCGTAGTGTTCTAAGGCTGATTTTTGTTTAATTATTTTTTTGTTTTTTATTTACGTAATATTTAGATAATAATTACATATTAACCATATTTTAATTGGCTCTTCGTGCATAGTTATGGGTAAAAATTGAAAATAGAGCACGGTTAGAGCT
>OMZC01000118.1 GCA_900315395.1 uncultured Gammaproteobacteria bacterium | reverse complement strand
TTGCAATTATTAAAAAATTTACTTGACATGGTCTCGTTCATAACAGCTTTATAAACTGACTTATAGACTGTCGTGCGGACAGTCGTGTGGACTGCCGTACGGACAGAATAGTTAAGATAAAAGGATTCAATATGTCTGACGATTACAAAAAACTTGAGGAGCTGATTAAGTTTCCTTCAGTTGTAGGATTTAGAGTAATTGTTGACTCTACTGTCGTAAATTCAATTGGTGAGATAAAAAATGTCATCGATACAATTGAAAAAGATGGTATGCAGGAAATAACTGATCCTCCACGTAAGAGTTCAAAAGGCAATTATGTGTCTTACACCATTCCTGTAAGGGTAACTACCCCTGATAATCTGAAAGCTCTGTATCAAAAGATCGGTGCTTTAGATTGTGTAAAACACGTGATCTAGAGAACTAGGCTAATAACTAGGATCAAATACTAGGAATAAAAGTGTCATACAAAGATCAAAATGACTTAAAGTTTGGCTCAGACATGTCCCGCTTTTTGAGCGCGACCTGTTATTTAGCTGCTTTAGCTTTAGTTGTAGGTATTCTCTTTGTGGTTTTAAGCTGCTTTAAGATTTCAAGCTATGCTTTTAAAACCTATGAGAGTATCGACAAGATCCCTTATAACAAAGTAGGTGTGCTCTTTGGCACCTCTCCTTTAGGAGCAACAGGTGCTCCTAATGAGTTTTTCACCTACAGGATCATGGCAGCATCTCAGCTCTTTAAGTCAGGCAAAATCGATTATATCTTAGTCTCAGGCGACAACCGTCACGAGTCTTATAACGAGCCTCGTCTCATGAAGAAAGCCTTAATTAAGGCTGGAGTACCAGCTGAGAGGATCGTTTTTGACTTTGCAGGCATCAGTACCTTAGATTCTGTTATTAGAGCAAGAAAGGTCTTTTTGTTAAAATCAGCAACCTTTATCTCTCAGGGATTCCAAAACGAAAGAGCCCTGTTTATTGCTGATAAGTATGACTTAAAAGCTGTAGGCTTTAATGCTATAAATCCTACTTCAAGCTTTATCAACCGTGTAGGTATTCGTGAGTTCTTTGCAAGAATTAAGTGTGTCTTTGATGTTTATATTCTAGGTACACAACCAAAATTCTTAGGAAAACCAGAGAGTATTGGTAAGAGTGCGCTACCAAAAGAACTGTCAAGTAAGCCTAAAAAGATGACTTCACCTTTAAAGCATTTAACTGACAGTGCCTCTCAATTACGACAGGCAGCTTTAATTGCCAAGTACGAGCCAATTGCCAAGCATTTGACTGATACAGCAAAACAGATTAAAGCTCATCAGGAAAAGCTTGAAGTTGAATATGACTATTCTCAGAATGCTCAAGAAGTAACGAATGAGCAGAATGAAATTCTCTCAGAGGAGCAAAATGAGGCTCTAGAGCAGGCCTCAGAGGTAGCATCAGAGAGCTTGAATGCAGGTAACAGTAACACTACCTACATTGATCCTAATGAAACAGCTACTGATGAAGCTAACAGTGCTGAAACTGAGAAAACTGAGACCGAGAAGAAAGTAGTAAAACGTAATAGAAGAGTTCGTAAGGACATTAAAAAGTTCAACGGCGATCCTTGGGATTACTATTAACTTTGGATTACAGCGTTAGATTACAACTAATGCCCTGTTGAATTAAAGCTAAGTTTATTAAAGGAACACTCAGATAAATGAATGTTCCTTTTGTTTTTGAAATTTAAGGATATGTCATGACAAAGGTGCTTGTAGTTCAGTTTTCAGCTGCATTTGGTAAGGTTCAAGAGAACCTTTTAAAACTTGAGAACACCCTTAAAGATAATATCAATAAAGATGAACAGATTGATCTTGTGGTGGTGCCAGAGTTCTTTGCAACCAGTACTGACTATGTTAATCATGCAACCGATGAAAATGGCGGAGAGATCTTAGATAGAGTAAAGACACTTGCAAAACTCTACCACACTAACTTTATCGCAGGCTCCATTGTCAGAAGAGTAGGCACCAAACTCTACAATTCATCATTTGCGCTAAACCGCAATGGTGAAGTCATTGGTATTTATGACAAGATCCACCTCTTTAACTACTTTGGAGGTCAGGAAGGCACCAAGTCAACTCCAGGCAGTAAACTTTGCACCGTAGATTTTGATTTTGGAAAGACTGGTATTGCTATCTGCTTTGACATTCGCTATCCAATGCAATTTCGCGATATGGTAAAGCTTGGTGTAAAAATGATAGTGTTGCCTACAGCTTGGATCTTTCCACAAGAGCAGTTAAAAGATCCTGCTTTCAGACAGGATTGCGTGGACATTTGGAGAGCTATGGCAAAAACTCGCGCCTATGACAACGTGGTTTACTTTGTTGTCTGCAATCAAACAGGTATCATCTCCCCTGTAATGGAAGGCTTGGGCAATTCAATGGTAGTCTCACCTTATGGCAAAATTGAAGCTTCATTAGACACAAAAGAAGGCGTTATCAAGGCTGATCTTGATTTTAGTAAGGTAGATATAGCAAGAGACGAGTTTCCTGTGCAGGAGCTCATTTAAACGCTTATAGCTCAATTTTTTTAGACTATCTTCATCACAGGATAGTCAACTTTTAGACTGAGGCTTTCTCAGTCTAGTTTTAGAAGTTCACCTGTAGCTACATCATAATTAGTTACAGCAAGTTCATTTACAGCACTTCTTTTGGCGATATTAGAGTTAATCCTTCTGCAAACCTCTAATACCTTGATATTAAACTTACTGTAAATCTCACGTGCTTCAGGTACATCAGAGTTTGAGAGTAAGAAACGTATTCCCCTTTTGTGTAGAGCCATACAAAACTCTAATAATCTGAACTGCTCTGTCTCTTTGAACTTATCTGACTGATAAGAGGTAAAGTTAGCTGTTTTTGATACAGGGAAATATGGCGGATCAAGATACACAAAAGCATTATCAGGGATCAGATCTAGTAATGATGCGTAATCCTGATTATAGATAGCTACGTTCTTATCATTTAAAAACTTGTAACAGGCGTTTAAGGTAGGAACATCACAGATCAAAGGTGACTTATAGTTACCCATAGGTGTGTTAAAGTAATTCTTTTTGGAAACTCGATACAGACCGTTATAGCAAGTCTTCATAAGATAGATAAGACGAGCAGCCCTTTCAACTCTTGGTCTTTTTAAGAAATTCTCTTCTCTATCCCAAGCTCTAATCTTTTCATATAGATTTTTGTCGTAGATTAAAGTGGACAGATACATTTCAAGCTCAAAGACGTTCTCTTTGATTTCCTGATAAGCAGCGATGAGCTCAGAATTTGAGTCATTGATAATAGCTTTATCAAAGTTTAATGAAAAGAATAAAGCGCCAGAGCCTACAAAAGGCTCAACATAGGTATCAATATGCTCAGGGATAAGCTGTAACAGGCGTTCTACACTAGAGCCTTTACCACCTACCCATTTTACAAAGGGCTTTAAATTTTCAAAAGAATTATGAGTATGCATTGCTGTCTCCACCTACAACTATTGTAAATGAAAACAAATGATTTTTAAGCAATTTTAAAAGATTATCTGTAGTTTCTAACTAAGATCTCATCTGCACAGCCTGCACCTTCGCGGTTAGGATTTACAAAACGCTTTGCTTTAACAAAAGTGCATTTATAGTCTTTGTACAATTCTTTAATGAAAGGAGTGGCTGAATTTGAGAGCATAAACTTAACCCCTTTCTTATCAAGGGTGTCACACAATTCCTTTAATTCACACTGATCAGCTTGTGAGAAACCATCTGAAGCATAACTTGTAAAGCTGGTGTTACTGATAGGGTCATATGGAGGATCAAAGTAGACAAAATCTCCTTTCTCACAGTCTTTGCAGATCTCAAGGTATGAGGCGTGCTTAATCTTAACGTCATTATCTTTAAGGTAAGATGACACTGCTAAAAATCTGTCTACAACAGGTACAAATGGGTACTTGTAATGACCATAAGGTGTGTTGAATTGACCTTTACTGTTTACTCTATAAAGACCATTAAAACATGTACGGTTTAAATAGTAGGTACGAGCAGCTTTTTCAATTGAAGTTAAGAGCTTGAACTTCTCAGGATCTCTATCGATATTTCTTTTTTCTAAAAAGAACTCTTTAGAGTTTTCATAGGTAAAAAGCAGTTTTAAAAGAGGTTCTACATGATTTTTGACAACCTTGTAGAAATTGATGAGTTCTCCGTTGATGTCTCCTATAACCGCTTTATCAGGATGAAGCTCAAATAACATTGCTCCACCGCCAATAAAAGGCTCATAGTAGGTGTTAAAAGATCTTGGCATCTTAGCTGTTAATTCAGGTAAGAGCTGTCTTTTACCGCCAACCCACTTTAATAAAGGAAGAAGAAACTCATTCATAAAATATGACCTTTAACTCAGATCAAAAAAAACGGAGAACAAGTCTCCGTTTTTTCTAGTATGACAAACTAATTATTATTTCTCTGGAACGATTGAAACAACAACGGTTGTCTTAACATCTGGGTGAAGCTGAAGTTCGATATCGAAATCACCAACTGAACGTAAAACGCCATCTGGTAAACGAACTTCTGACTTGTGAAGATCAACACCAGCTTTGATAGCTGCGTCTGCGATATCACGAGTACCAACTGAACCGAATAGTTTGCCTTCATCACCAGCCTGAGCGGTAATAACAAACTTGCCGATTGCAGTTAACTTCTCAGCACGATCCTGAGCAGCCTTTAACTCTGCAGCGATCTTAGCCTCTAACTGAGCGCGCTCAGCTTCGAACTTAGCTAAGTTCTCTTTAGTTGCAAGAACTGCCTTCTTTAAAGGTAACAGGTAGTTACGAGCATAACCGTTACGTACCTTAACCTTGTCACCTAGACCGCCTAAACGGCCAATTTTGTCTAATAGAATAACTTCCATTGTAAGCTCCTAATTAGCGGCTCTGTAGGTCGGTGTAAGGTAAAAGAGCCAGGAAGCGAGCACGCTTAATAGCGGTTGCTAACTGACGCTGATACTTAGCGCTAGTGCCGGTGATGCGGCTTGGAACGATCTTACCTGACTCAGTAACATAGTTCTTTAATAAAGCTACATCTTTGTAATCAATCTCAGTAACACCTTCTGCAGTGAAACGGCAGAACTTACGACGGTGATAGTAATGTGCCATGTTAATTCTCCTTATTCAGCTGCAACTTCTGCAGAAGCTTCCTCAGCCTCTACTTCAGCCTTAGGTGCGCGAGCTTCATCATCGCGTGAACGACGCTCATCGCGAGCCTTCATCATAGGTGACTGCTCGGTAACTGGCTCGTTGGTACGAATGATTAAGTTACGGATAATGGCATCATTGAAACGGAAGTTGGTCTCGATTGAATCGATAACTTCCTGATCAGCCTCTACGTTCATTAAAACGTAGGTTGCCTTGTGAACCTTCTGAATTGGGTAAGCCAGCTGACGACGGCCCCAGTTCTCTAAACGATGGATCTTACCACCTGACTTCTCGATCTCGCCCTTATAGCGCTCGATCATGCCTGGAACCTGATCGGTCTGATCTGGGTGAACCAGGAAAACGATTTCGTAGTTACGCATTAAAATGCCCCTTACGGTAAAAGTCTGATAAAATCAGTCAACTTATCAGACAAGGAGACGAATGTAGGTCTTACCTACACGACTGAGTGCCGACATTATACTATTTTTTCTTAATTCTTCAAGAAATAATTTAGTACCTGTCAAACTTATTTTTTGAAAAGTTAGAACTCTAAGATTTTATGCTTTTAAGATAAAAATGACCTGAAAGATTTTGCTCTTACAGGCCACTTAAAATGAGATTAGATAGATGTATGGTAAAAATGTAAGGTGAGATTACTTAGCTTTTACCAAAAACTGTCTTACAACCTCATACATAGCAATACCGGCTGCTACAGAAACATTTAATGACTCAACGCCCTTAGCCATTGGGATCTTAACAATAGCATCGCACTTTTCACGAGTTAAGTGACGCATACCGCTCTCTTCAGAGCCCATTACTAAAGCAGTCTTCTTCTGGAAGTCATAGTCAAAGATAGTATCGGTAGCTTCACCTGCCATACCTACAACTTCAACATTGTGCTCCTGCATCATTTCGATGGTTCTAGCAAGATTTGTTACAGCCACAAATGGTACCTGCTCTGCAGCGCCATCTGCTGTCTTTCTTGCAACTGGAGTTAATGATGCTGACTTGTCTTTTGGAACAATTACAGCATCGGCACCAGCAGCCCATGCTGAACGCATTGCAGCACCTAAATTTCTAGGATCAGTTACACCGTCTAGAATTAAGAATAACTGCTTGTCATCTTCTAGCTTTTCTAATAACTCCTCTAAGAAACGCTCATCCTTTGGAGGTGTTGCAATAACCTCTAACACGATGCCCTGATGAACACCATTGTCAGTCTTCTCATCAAGGCTGTGGCGCATTGCAACCTGTGGTCTGATACCTACAGATAAAAGCTTCTGCTCAATCTGACGAATTCTCTTGTCGTCCTCACGACCTTTTACAACCCAAGCTGCAGTGATCTTCTCAGGACTGGTTTCAATTGCAGTTAAAGCTGCATTGATACCGTAAATAATTTCTCTTGCGCGGCTCTTTTTCTGATTAACAAACATTATTTTTTACCTTTTTTACTCTTTGATTTCTTCTTGCCTTTCTTAGGGAATTTAATCTGTCCCATATTCACAGCGGTTCCATATGGGTTTGAGATATACTCTTTTTCAAGTGAAGCAGAGTTACCCTTCTTAGCTACTTTTCTTTGTACTTTGTCCTCATCACTTGCAACTCTAGCAGATGAGATGTCGGCAAGATTTTTCAGGATCTTCTCTTTATCAGAATGCGGTGCATTTTGACTGATTTTTTCACGTTTTGCAACTAATGAATCGCGCTCTTTTTTCAGATACATAAGCTCTTTCTTGCTCATAGTATCTGGTCTTAAATCGATCTTGTGCTCTTCTTCGTTGACACCTGAAACCACTACTCTAATCTTCTTACCTACAGCATAAACTTCACCGCGGTTTGAAACTAAAGTCTGGGTACGTTCATCAAATGACATGTAACTGTCAAAGTTGCCAATGTAGATCATGCCGTCTACACCATAATCATCTAAGTGAACAAAGACACCAAACTTAGTACATGCTGTTACTGTACCGTTAACTACTTCACCTATAAATTTCTCCATATAGATGCAAGCTAAAGTACCATCAACCTCATGTTCTGCTGTATCAGCTGCAATTTCTCTGTCAGTACACTTAACACCTAATGCTACAAGTTCAGCCTTAGTGTAAGAACGTGAACCGATTCTTCCCCAATCGTGTTTCTGCTCTTTTTCTAACAGATACTTGATTACACGGTGTAACTGTAAATCAGCATAACGTCTGATTGGAGAGGTAAAGTGAGCATACTTCTCTAAGGCCAAACCAAAGTGACCAATGTTGTCAGGGCTGTATTCAGCTTTTGACATACTGCGTAAAATCAACTCGTTGATGATCTTTGCGTCCTCACGACCTGCAACAGAATCTGCTAGCATCATATAGTCTTTTGAGGTTGGGCTGTCACCACCCTTTAAAGATAGACCAAAGCGGGCTAACTGATTTACCAATAAGCCTAACTTCTTCTCCATAGGTTTTGCGTGAACTCTGTATAGAGTCTGTGCCTGATGCTCGGCTACAAAGGTAGCGGCAGCTACGTTAGCTGCAATCATGCACTCTTCAATTAACTTATGAGCATCATTTCTCTCTAAAGGCTTAACACCTTCAATTTCCATGTTCTCATTGAACACAAAGTGTAATTCTTCACTTTCAACAGAAATACCACCACGGTTACGACGGTCTTTCTTGAAAGCCTGATAGAGGTTATAAAGCTCTTTTACATCATCCATTACAGACTTGTGTTCTTCAAAGATTACAGTGCCTTCAGAGATCATCTGCCAAGCTTCAGTATATGTAAGTCTTGCATGTGATCTCATTACAGCAGGATAGAACTTGTATGACTCAATCTTACCTACTTTGCTAATTACCATTTCACAGGTCATACACAGCCTGTCTACATCAGGATTTAATGAGCAGATGCCGTTTGACAGTTTCTCTGGCAGCATTGGAATTACAAAGTTAGGGAAATAGCAGCTGTTGCAACGGTTAACAGCTTCTTTATCTAAGAGAGTGCCAGGTTTTACATAGTAAGAAACATCAGCGATTGATACGAATAATCTCCAACCTGTACCTTCTTTCTTACAGTAAACAGCATCATCAAAATCTCGAGCATCCTCACCATCGATGGTAACTAATGGGATATCTCTTAAATCCACTCTGCCATGGATGTCTTTAGCTGAAACTTCATTTGGAATTCTTGATAAAGACTTGATGAGGTTATCAGGCCAGATATGAGGAATATCGTTACGCAATACAGCCATCACAATGATGTTGTTAAGATTACCAATATCTTTTACAACTTCACGAGTCTTTACTAAGAAACGATTTAAACCTACACGTTTTACAATCTGAGCGATAACAACATCACCTGATTTTGCCTCACCTAAATCAGAATCTGAGGCAAAGTCAAAGAACATCTCTTTTAAGTTAGCTTCATCTGGCATTAAAGAAGCTTTCTTTTTGCCAAAGAGCATAATTCTACCTAAAACACACTGACGTACTTTAGTTAAGTTCTTAACAAAGGCAACATCACTTGACTTGGTAATTACAGCTTCTACCTCATCATTTGGCATAATCACCAAATCAGTGTTCAGGTGGTATTCTTTACCGGTTTCATCTGAGATGACATAGCTGTAATGTTTTACATCATCGATACCTTTTAAAAGAGGATTTTCAACAGCTCTTACTTTTGCGGTAATGATTTTAACTTCACTAGGTACAGCATAAACTTTCTTATCGCAGATCTGTACTAATGAGCCTTTGGCAACCAAATCGTCTAAGGTATTGTAGTAATCTTCAACTTTGTATCTGCTTACATCTCCTTTAAAGCCTAATGAGCCTAGTAAGCTTGCACACAGTCCAAAGTTGCTGTTTTTTGAAAAGTCTAATTGATACAAGGCAGCAACAGCATAGAGAGCTACTCTAAAATCGCCTTCAATTTTGCCTTGTGGAGCAGATTTTAATGATAGAAGAGAGGTTAATCTCTGTTTCTCGGTATTCAGGTTCATATTTATGTCCTTAAGAGGAACGTTCCTCTGCTCTAGAAATCTCTGCAGATTTCGTTATAAATTCTTTATAAGTCTTAATGTTAGTTAACTATTGTTAGTTCAATTATAGGTGATAGTTTTAACTTTTAAGTGTCATTGCGTGCAATTTTGAACATTTATTTTTAATGTGCAGGTTTTAATGGCATGTTTTTTTGAAACTTTAGACTTGTTTTGCTAGAACTGTTTACAAAGACAGGATTACAGCTAAGTGTAATATTACACTTGTCTGTAACGTTACATTTGCCTGTAATATTAACTTTCTCTGACATTACAGTTTTATGTGTAATTACACCTTACTGTAACATTACACCTTTCTGTAACATTACACCTTACTGTAACGTGTAACTACAAGAACAGCTCTAAGATGTCATTTAACATCCAGCGACCTTTTTCTGTTAAAGAATAACCTGTATTTGAGAACTGTAAAAGACCTTCGTCTTTAGCTTTTTCTAATTTGTCTTTGACTATTGAGAAATTAAGACCTGTAGTATTCTCAAACTCTTCGTACAAAGTTTCATCAAAAACTCTTAAACGATTTAACATAAATTCAAAAGGTAAGTCTGACTTTTGAACTTCAAAGAAGTTGTCTTTATGTGAATTTACATCGTTTATATAAGCTTTTGGCTCTTCTAAATTGCCTCGTCTTAGAGTCTTATCTCCTATTTTTATCTTTGAATGAGCTCCTGCTCCAATCCCAAGATAGTCATAGAAAAACCAATAGTTAATATTGTTCTGACAGCGTTTATCTTTGGTATAGCCTGAGACTTCATAGCGCTTAAAGCCTAATTCTTTTAAAAGCATAAAGCCCTGCTCTTCAATTGAAGCTAAACAGTCTTCATCTGGTAACTTTGGAGGATGAGATCCAAAATAAGTATCCTCTTCTAAGGTTAGCTCATACCAGGATAAGTGGTTGCAGCCTAAACTTGCAGCTGTTTTAAGATCAGATAATGCTTTTTGAGTTGTCTGCTCTGGCAGACCATGCATGATATCAATATTAAAATTATCAAAACCCGCTTTAACTACATTTTCACAAGCTTCAATTGCAGCTTTTGAATTATGAATTCTGCCTAAAAGTTTTAACTCTCTATCATCAAAGCTCTGTACACCTAAACTTACTCTGTTAATACCTAAGTTACGGTATGCCTTTAATGAATCTAAGGTTACGGTACCTGGGTTTGCTTCCATCGAGATTTCACAATCGTCTTTACAATATGGGAAGATCTCTTTTAAGAGTTTTTCCATAAGTGCTGGTGGAAATAAAGATGGTGTACCACCACCAAAATAAACCGCATTAAAGCGTCTGTCTGAGAGTAACTTTAAATTCTCTTTAAAATCTAAAATTAAAGCCTTAAGGTAGGACTCATCAGTGCATACGCTTTTATTCTTAGGATAAGAATTAAAGTCACAGTAAGGACACTTACGTATGCACCAAGGATAATGAATATATAAACTTACTGGCAGCAAATCTGTCATGAAAGATTGTGCTCTAACTTGTAGGTTAATGCCTGTAGAGCTCTGCCTCTGTGTGAGATTAAGTTCTTAATCTGAGGAGGTAATTGAGCTGCTGTGCAGTTTCTTCCGGTTACAACAAATAAAGGATCATAGCCAAAGCCTTCAGAACCTACTTCTTTGTGACCGATAGAACCTTCCCATGAGGATAAAACTGTAAGTGGTACAGGATCATCGCCATGACGAACCAAGCATAAGGCGCAATAGTATCTAGCGGTTCTCTTGCCATCAGGTACATTCTTTAACTCTTCTAATAACTTCTTGTTATTAGCCTTATCATCGCCATGAGTTCCTGCATAACGAGCTGAATAAATGCCAGGAGCTCCATTTAGAGCATCTACAGCAAGACCAGAGTCATCTGCTAATGCCCATAAACCTGACTTTTCACTGGCATATCTTGCTTTGATGATGGCGTTTTCTAAAAAGCTTTTGCCGTTCTCCTCAGGAGAATCAATACCAAGTTCTTTTTGCAGAACAATCTTAAAACCTAGTGGCTCTAAAATTGCACGAAACTCTCTAGCTTTACCCTCGTTTCCTGAAGCTAGAACCAATGTTTTTTCCATAAAAACTAATGACCTTTTTTCAAAATTATCGAACTAATCTTCTATTATAATTTTCTTCTTCGATTATAATTTTCTTCTTCGATTTTAATTTTCTCTTTTAACTTTTTCTTCTGACCAAGTTAAAAGCTTAAATCTATTTTTTGTTTAACTTTCTTAAGGCTTCCTGAGCTGCCTGTGTAATTACAGTTTCAGCTGATAAATTAAAGAAAGAGTATTGAGCTAAGGTATCAACTGTTAACTCATTTTCCATAGCTAAAGCTAAAAGCTGAGCTATCTTATCACCTTTGAAGGCACAAAGTTCTGCACCCAAAATTTTATGAGTTTTAACCGAGGTATAAATACTTAAGATACCACCGTCTTCTCTTAGACCTCTAAAGTGTCCTTGAGACAGTCTTACCTCTGTAGTAATAAAAGTATCCCCTGTAGCACGAGCATAATCACGCATCTCATTTAGTGTTTTACCTGCAATTGCAAGTACAGGATCTGTAAACACAATATCAACTCTTACCTGAGAACGACGCTTTGATAAATTTGGGTAATTTGCTGCATTTGCGCCAGCATCACGACCTTCTGAGAGTGCAATTGAAGATAAGTGCTCAGCGTGACACACATCACCTGCTGCAAAGATATTTTCAACTGTAGTTTGCAGCGTTTGTGGATCTACGTTAATACAGCCTGTTCTATCTAACTTCACGCCAATGTTCTGCAGGTTCATGCCACCTACATTAGGAATTCTGTCAGTTGCAGCTACAACGCTCTGCATATGCAGATAGTTCTCATAACCACGATCATCAATGTAATAGATGGCATAGCCATGATCATCTTCATCTTCCATTGAGGTAATAAAGGTATCTACATATAAATTAAATCTTGAGGATAGCATCTGATGAGCAACAGTTAAGATAGAGTCATCAGTTAATGACCATAATTTTCTCTGACCGAAAACTGCTACATCTACTCCAAGATATGATAGTGCCTGACCTAACTCTAGACCTACCTTAGAACTGCCAAATACAGCTACTGATTTAGGTAACTTTTCTAATTCAAAAAATTCATTGGTAGTTAAGATGTTTTTAAGGCGTGACTGCTCATAAGTTACAAGTGGTGATGAACCTGTGGCAATGACTGCGGTTTTAAAAGTAATCTCAATACAGTCATCTACAGTCACGGTATGAGCATCAACAAATTTTGCCTTACCTCTGATTCTTTTACTCTCAGGAATACGGTACATAAAAGATAGTACCTCAGAGGTAGCTCTTGCTCTTACAGCTCGTAATGAGACCATTACATTTGAGGTATCAGGTTGAACTTTTGAAGCAAAGGTAATACCGCATTCATCAAGACTCTCAATAGCATGTAAAGACTGTCCTGCTGACATGAGCAAAGACACAGGCAGCTCACCTGATCTTTGAGCTGTAGTACCTAATGGTCCAGAATCTACAATGACACAATCCTGACCATCTTTTACAGCAATTTTGTAAGCTTCAATACCTGCAGTACCAGCACCTATGATTAAGGTTTGGCACTCTACCTTTCTAACATCCATGCTCTAAACATCCATGCGCTATTCTTTGTTTTCTAAGAGAATTGCTTTCTAATCGAATATCTCAATTTAAATGACGTTCTCAATGTAGATAAATTAGCACAAATACACTGATGATTGTAGTAGTTTATAACTGTGAATGTATGGTGCATTGTAAAGAATCAATCTCTCTTTCGCTTCTTAGCAATCCTTTGATAACTCTGATCATACGAACACTATGTTCTTATGAGAACAGTTATCTTAAAAGTTGTTATCTTAAAAGTAGTTATATTGAAAGTTGCTCACCTACTTTTACAAAATTAACCCTTGCATTTGTTAGAATAGAGCATCAACAAATTTGCCTGTTTAAGGCTAAAAGTAAGATTTTAATCTTTGGCTTATATTCGACTTAATTTATGAACTATTCAAAAATACAAAACTACAAAGGCTTAATCTTTGATCTTGATGGAACCTTAATCAATTCCATGCCTTACCATGCTCTAGCTTGGAAACAGGTTGCTAATGAACATGGCTTTGATATTGATATTAAAGATATCTATGCAATGGGAGGCTCTGCTAGCCGTGATATTGCCGCCTTTTATAAAAATAAAGGCGAGCCTGTAGGTGATATAGATGAATATGTCAAAAGAAAAATAGCAATCTTTCAAGAGAATATCCCTAAGATTGAAGTTTTTACTAAGATCTTCACAGTGTTAAAAGATGCTAAAGCTCAAGGCATTAAGATTGCCATCGGCACTGGCACTAGAACCGCTAACGCAAACAGGATTTTAAAAGAAAAAGGTCTTTTAGATTATATAGACGCTCTAGTTACAGCTGATGATGTAACACGTCATAAGCCAAATCCTGATACCTTTTTAGTAGCAGCCAAAAGATTAGAACTGTCTCCTAAAGACTGTCTTGTTTTTGAAGATGGACAATTAGGCATTAAAGCAGCACTTCGTGGTGGCTTTGATTGCATCGAAGTAAAAGACAATGAAATGATCAATTACTTTGAGTTTGACAGATAAAGCTAAGCTTGAAAAAAACTAAGTTGTAAAGAAGAGATAGCTTTTGAGAAAGTAAATGAACAGGTGACGTTAAATGCCACCTGTTTTTTTATATTCTGTGCATTTATACAGAAAAGAGATTAGCCTACGTAATCTACGTGTTTTTCTGGAAGGGTTACACCGTCATCACCTGACTGCTGTGAGTCACCTCTTAAAGGACGTGACATACCAGGAGCTGCTGGCTCAAAACCTCTATGGAAAGAAGGCTTGTGCAAAGGTGAACCATGAACAGGAGCACCTTCAGGCTTTTTAATGGTGATAGTAGAGATCTTATCTTTATAGATCATCTGCTGATGACGTTTTACATCAGTGATGCTAATGGTAAATGCATCATAAGCACTTACTAAACCTTCAAACTTAACGCCTGTGATTAAAAAGATACTTACAGGAGTTCTGCTCTCCATTAACCACTTTAAGGCTGCATTCTGACCTTTGCCCTGAACAAAAGCTGAAACCATTCCCTTTTGTCTATCGCGACTACGATTTGGTCTGTTTGATCTATTCTGACGTGGACCGCCATGGAAACCAGGCTTGCTTGGCTTGAAGAACTTACGTTCTCCGCTTCTATTATTATTAAATTCTTCCACAATATACGCTCTAATACGTTCTGATACGATGCGCTCAAATTTGCCTGCTTAGGCTAAAAATAAATGATTGCGTTTGATGTGTCTAATGTAGCATGAAAAAGAGTTCAAAGAAACGCTTATTGTGCAAAGTTGACTCTTTTTTGAGGAATACATACATGAGAATGTAAATAATCTTGAGCTTACGCTATTCTAAAACACCAATCTGACTATACAGGATTTTAAACTAATGAACCAATATGGAGCGTTAGAACAAGGTAAATAGAGAAAGATATTTAGATAATGATGTATTTATTGCTAGAGTTATTGAGGGAAAAGAGAATTGTGTTTAGAGAAAACAGATATGAGAGAAAACAATTGTGCAAGCTCAATTAGAGCCGCACAATTTAGACAAACATTAAAGAAACGTGAAAACGTTAGTTAGGCAAATATAAGATTAAGCCTTCTGAGCTTCATCAAGCAGTAAACCTGTTAGACGAAGATCAAGACCTAATACAGATAAAGCTTTAATGTAATGGCCCATAGAAACAGAAGGAAGACCATCCTCAATAGAACCTAAAGTTACACGGGTTGTATCCATTAACTCGGCCATTGATGTTGCGGTGATACCTTTTTTAATGCGGGCTGTTTTGATACCTTTGCCAAGCTTGCGCAAGGCACCCTCTGCGGCTGCAGATAATTGAATTTGTTTTTTCATATAGTTTATAACTTTCAAGTTTTTCTAAGGTGATGACATATCTCATGAACGATAAAGAGACATGTCTGTTTTTTTGTGGTTATATTTTACAAATTATTAGTACCAATTATCAATAAATTTTACAAACAATTTGAATATTTTTGTTTAATAGTTTGTTTAATAGAATGATGCATAATTTTGCACGTTTTTGAAAATATTTGTTTTATTCTGATAGTTAATAGAATATGATGTATATCAGATTATACACAAGTTAGCCTAAACTAATTTGGTGCAAAATGTTTATTTAAGTGCATTTAACCAAAACACCTTATCTATTTAACATAGCCACGTATAATTCAATTAAGCACATAATAATAATTTTATAATCCAACTAATATCGAGGCCCCAACAACAATCTACAAACAGTATTTTATAGAGAGGCCCACTATGGCTATATTTAATAATCTTACCTTTAGACATAAAATTGTCGGAAGCTTTGTCATCCTAATCTTACTCACAGCAATTCTTGTTGCCTCATCAGTATTTAAGATATCTAGCACTCGCCAGATCACTGTAGATAAAATTGAAGCTCTAAACGTTCGCTATGAAAGAACTAGAGTGGCATTAGATTCATTTTACAACCTGCATTTTTTAGTCAGAAAGATTGTAACTGACAAAGAAAACAGTGAAGTTTACATCTCTGACTCACAGGGCTTTATTGATAAAGCTACTAAAGCCGTTGATGCTCTGCAAATGGCTCGTTTTCCAAAAGAGATCGGAGCTATCAAGAGTAACGCTAAAGAGTACATTGACACCTTTAACGGTATGTTAATTCCTGCTATAAGACGCAATGACATTAACCTTGCAAGAAACATCGTATTAGGACCAATGAACCAGAACTTTCTGTCTATCTGCTCTAACATGACTATCGTTAACGGTAACCAGATCAGAGAGTCAAAGACTGCTATTAGTTCTATTAAGAGCTACGGTACCTATGTAACTATATTTTCATGTACCGCAATCGAGATCCTAATTGCAATCATCTTTACCTACTATATTCCTACAAGCTTATCTAAGCGTATTAAGAAGATTGCTGCGATTGCTAAAAAGATTGCATCAGGAGATATGCGAGACAAAGTTATTTTAACTAGAAAGGATGAGCTAAAACCACTAGCTGATTCTCTAGAGGAAATGAGACAGGTATGGCAGAAAGATATTGCCTCTATCGTCAATGTAACTAACAGCTTAGGTAAAGTAATCGATGAGTTATCAGATGCCTCAGATAAAATCGGTGACACCGCAGAGGATAACCAGAACCGCGCAATTACAGTTGCAGCAGCATCTGATGAGATGGTATCAACCACTCAGGATATTGCAAGTAACTGTGAGAAGGCTTCTGCAACAGCAGAGGAATCAACTCGTGCTACAACTGAAGGCGTAAGCAAGGTTCAATCAATCATCGACAAGATTGAAAGCCAAGTTAATAAGTCAAAAGCTGATGCTGAATTAGTTCAAAACTTAGCAGCTCAAGCTCAAAAGATCGGTTCAATTGTACAAACTATTGATGAGATTGCATCTCAAACTAACTTATTAGCATTAAATGCTGCAATTGAAGCTGCCCGTGCTGGTGAAGCTGGTAAAGGCTTTGCTGTGGTAGCAGACGAGGTAAGAGCTCTGGCATCTAGAACCTCTACTTCAACTCAAGAAATCACTCGCATGGTAAGCAGTGTACAAAGCGATGCAAAAGATGCTGATGATGCAATGCAGGTATCTGTTAAGGTAATGGATGGTCTGTCTGAGGAAAGCGCTTTAATTGAGCAAATTCTAAACGACTTAACTAATAAGGTTAACGAGGTATCAGGTCAGATCTCTCAAATTGCAACAGCTGCTGAGCAACAAACTGTTGCTACCTCAGAGATCTCTTCAAATATGAAGAGCATTACCGATGGCTCTAAGTCATTACATGAGGCAATTACTGATATCGATGGAGACATCAAGGACTCTAACGAACAGGTAGTAAACCTCATGAACATGGTTGCAGAGTTCAAGGTTTAAACCTGAACTGAAAGAATAAAAATCAATCAAACATAGAGTAAAGGCGCAGATCGAAAGGTCTGCGTTTTTTTGTGCTTTGAGCATAGATTAGTGGTGTACAAATAATAGTGGTGAACAAATATTGAGTGAACCACAAACGGAAAATTTGAAGACAATGATCCACCTAAGAGATTTTCAAAATTTTTGATTTGGAAACTTGTAGATGGTGCCCAGAGACGGAATCGAACCGCCGACACGGGGATTTTCAATCCCCTGCTCTACCGACTGAGCTATCTGGGCAAAAAGAAATTTTTCAGAATTTTAAGATGGTGCCCAGAGACGGAATCGAACCGCCGACACGGGGATTTTCAATCCCCTGCTCTACCGACTGAGCTATCTGGGCAAAAAGAAATTTTTCAGAATTTTAAGATGGTGCCCAGAGACGGAATCGAACCGCCGACACGGGGATTTTCAATCCCCTGCTCTACCGACTGAGCTATCTGGGCAACGGCGGTTATTAAATCATATAAGCCCTTTTCAGTCAAGAAAATTTTGCCTTAAAAGAGCATATTTTTTTATTAGACTTAACAAATGCGTTATATATCGGATTTGTCTATTTACCTTTACAGGTGCAATCTTATAAGTTTGGTTAGATTATCTCTCTGGCTTATATACATGACGGCCAGATTTTACGTAATAATCTAGAACTTCTGAGCCTTCTTCTAAAAGAATGTTACCTGCAACCTTGATACCTCTGTTTTTGAACTCTTCAAACCAGTGAGGTTTAAAGCCTTCATCAAAGCCTGTAATGCGCTCTACATCACCTGATGGTACACCGAAGTAAACATTCTTAATGCCTGACCACATAATGCCACCTAGACACATGATGCAAGGCTCTGCATTTACATATAAAGATAAATCATATGATGAGAGGTCAAAGTTCTTATAGTTTGCACAAGCTGCCATTACAGCATTCATTTCAGCATGCTTTACACAGCAGTTATCTTCCATCACGCTGTTAGATGTACCTAATACAAAGTTACCATCTTTATCGTAGATCTCAGCATAGAAAGGACCTTTACCGTTTAAGATGCCTTCTTTAGTTTTCTCATGGACTCTTTTCATGATCTTTTCTAAATGCTGTTTTTCTTGCTCTGTAAGCTCGTAGTTTGCAACGATAGACATTTCTCTTCCCCTTTATTACTTATAACTTCCACACACAAAAAAGCCCCGTCATTGACCTTATCAACAACGAGGCCTTTAGCTAATTTATTCTATTAAACGAATCTGCCGTGACAAGCTTTGAACTTCTTGCCAGAACCACATGGGCATGGATCATTACGTCCAATGTGCATGCCTGCATACTTCTTAGCTTCTTCACGCATCTTAGCTTCTTCGTTACGCTCTTCAATAGCTTTCTGTTCAGCCTCAGCTTCCTCAGGTGACTTTAGTCTTACCTGAATTCTGCAAAGGATTGAAACTACCTGATCCTTTAAGTTATCAAGCATCTTAGAGAACAGATTGAAGGACTGGATCTTGTACTCGTTCTTAGGGTTCTTCTGAGCATAGCCCTGAAGACCGATACCCTGTCTCATGTAATCCATTGCAGCTAAGTGCTCTTTCCATAAGGTATCAATGCACTGTAACATTACCTGCTTTTCTAACTGTTTCTGATTCTCAGGTCCGATTACATCGCACTTCTTCTGATACATCTCATGACCTAGAGCAATGATCTTCTCACGAATATCATTCTCTACTAACTTGTCATTCTCTTTCATCCACTCAGCTACAGGAGCATCTAAGTTGTATACAGCTGCTAAACGCTTCTGTAAACCATCAAGATCCCACTGCTCTGGTAAAGAGTTAGGCTGAATGTAATCAGAGATTACATTGTCTAAGACATCCTCAAAGATGGTATGGATGGTCTCAGAGATATCCTTACCTTCTAATAGAGCATTACGCTCTTCGTAGATAACCTTACGCTGCTCGTTAGCAACATCATCATACTCAAGTAAGCTCTTACGGATATCAAAGTTACGAGTTTCAACCTTGCGCTGAGCAGACTCAATAGCTCTGGTGATGAACTTATGCTCTAATGGCTGACCATCGTCCATACCCATCTTCTTCATGAAAGCCTTTAACTTCTCAGAGCCAAAGAGTTTCATTAAGTTATCATCCATTGATAAGTAGAAACGAGATGAACCAGGGTCACCCTGACGACCAGCACGACCACGTAACTGATTATCAATACGACGAGACTCGTGACGCTCAGAACCGATGATATGTAAACCACCTGCCTTTAGAACATCATCATGGCGCTTCTGCCAATCAGCTTTAACTTTTTCGACCTGTTCAGGAGTTGGGTTCTCACCTAAAGCTGCAATATCAGCCTTTAAGTTACCACCTAAGATAATATCAGTACCACGACCTGCCATGTTAGTAGCAATAGTTACAGTACCAGGACGACCTGCCTGAGCTACGATGTAAGCTTCTTTTTCGTGGAACTTAGCATTTAAGACCTGATGCTTAATGCCTAACTTGTCTAACAAGTGTGATAGTTTTTCTGAATTCTCAATTGAGATAGTACCAACTAGTACTGGTCTGCCCTTAGCAATTGTCTCTTTAATGTCATTTACAATTGCTTTGTACTTATCATCTTCAGTTAAATAGATAAGATCAGGCATATCCTTACGGATCATTGGTCTATTAGTTGGTAAAACTACAGTCTGTAAACCATAGATCTGCTGGAACTCGTATGCTTCAGTATCAGCAGTACCAGTCATACCAGCTAATTTCTTGTACATACGGAAGTAGTTCTGGAAGGTAATAGAAGCTAAGGTTTGGTTCTCTGAATGGATCTCAACACCTTCTTTTGCTTCAATTGCCTGATGTAAGCCTTCAGACCAACGACGGCCTACCATCTTACGACCGGTATGCTCATCGATGATTAGAACTTCACCGTTTTCTACAACGTAGTCAACATCTCTCTTAAATAAGGTATGTGCTCTTAAAGCTGCCATTACATGGTGTAATAAGGTAATGTGCTCAGATGAGAAGAGCTTGTCGCCTTCTTTTAAAAGACCTGCTTTAATTAAAGAGTTCTCGATCTTGATCTGACCACGCTCGGTTAAGTAAGCCTGCTTGATCTTAAGATCTAAAGTATAGTCACCGTCACCGGTATAAGTTTCAGTATCTTCTTTTTCCTGGAAGATTAAACCTGGAATTAACTTATCTACAGCCTGATATAGTTTTGAACTGTTTTCAGCAGCACCAGAAATGATTAAAGGGGTTCTTGCTTCATCAATTAAAACAGAATCAACCTCATCAACTAGAGCATAGTTAAGTTCTCTTTGAACTTTCTGCTCTAATGAGTATGCCATGTTGTCACGCAGATAATCGAAACCAAACTCGTTGTTGGTACCATAGGTAACATCACAAGCATAGGCTGCTCTCTTTTCTTCTGGGTTCATACCAGGGATGTTTACACCTACGGTCATACCTAATAAGGTATAGAAAGGTCTTGACCAATCACTATCACGGCGTGCTAAGTAATTGTTAACTGTAACAACGTGAACACCCTTGCCTGATAAAGCATTCAGATAGCAAGGTAATAAAGCGGTTAAGGTTTTACCTTCACCGGTTTTCATTTCGGCAATACGGTTAGCATTTAAAACAATACCACCCATGAGCTGAACATCGAAAGGACGCATACCTAATGATCTTTTAGCAGCTTCTCTTGCTACTGCAAAAACTTCAGGTAAAAGAGCTTCTAGAGTTTCACCATTTGCTACACGTTGTTTAAACTGCTCGGTAAGACCTTTGAAATCCTCATCTTTTAAGGACTGATACTTGCTCTCAAGGGCATTTATACCCTTAACAATCTTTGATAACTTACGAACAGTTCTCTGATTACTACTACCAATGATCTTGGTAACGATGGAAGTGACAAACATTTTTATATTTCTTAATAATTGATCAATTAAATTAAATTTATGAATAAAGTAATAATTTCGTAATTATACCTTATGAGGCATAACAAATTCCGTACTTATTTATGTATATGCGGGCTAGGTTCAGAAATTTCAAGCTAAAAAGCTAAAGGAAGGACCCAAAAGGCAAAAAAAAAGAACAGCCTTAGCTATTCTCTTCATTTGGAGCGGGAAACGAGGTTCGAACTCGCGACCCTAACCATGGCAAGGTTATGCTCTACCAACTGAGCTATTCCCGCACTCCTAGTGGTATTTTAAAGTGTAACCACAACACTTTTATTTGGAGCGGGAAACGAGGTTCGAACTCGCGACCCTAACCATGGCAAGGTTATGCTCTACCAACTGAGCTATTCCCGCATCCAATGCGTGCCATTATACAGAAAGTTTTTTTCAGATCAAGAATTGACATAAAAATTTTTCTTCTAATTTAATTATTAATTACCTAAATCAGGTGGCAAAAAACTGCCACCCAAAAACTTTATCTGACCAGACATTACTCTACACCAACTTTTCTAAAATAATATTTTCTTTTATTTTCAAAATATTAGTTATTTATTCAACGTGGCAATTTAAAAATTGGCACGCATTTTTCATATATATTTTCAAGCAAATAAAAGCAGTTAAAAAACTGCGTAATTTAGGAGAGAAAAAATGTCTTTATATGTTCAGACCAATGTATCATCTCTGAACTCTCAGAGAAGATTAAACAGCGCTACTAAATCGCTAGATACAACTTACCAGAGATTATCTTCAGGTCTTCGCATCAATTCTGCTAAAGATGATGCTGCAGGTTTGCAGATCTCTAACAGACTTACCAACCAGATTAACGGTTTACAGCAAGGTAACCGTAATGCTAACGACGGTATCGCACTGTGTCAGACAATGGAAGGTGCTCTTGATGAGACCACATCCATGTTACAGCGTATCCGTACTTTGGCAATCCAGGCTGCAAACGGTACTAATACCACTATTGATAGACAAGCTATTCAGCAAGAAATTTCACAGCTATCAGCTGAAATTACCCGTATTGCTTGTAAGACCACATTCGCAGGTCGTCAGTGCTTAGCTGGTGTTAACGGTTCAGATCACGGTGGTGTTCTAGATAGTAAAGGTAGCGTATCCTTCCAGGTTGGAGCTTATGCATTCGATACTTTAGGTGTAAGTATGTCTAACGGCTTTACCCTATCTGGTATCTATGCTGAAAAACACGCAACAGCAATTACAGACACAGATAAATTAGCTGAACAAACAGCAGGTCTCTACATCAATAACGGAGCCTACGAGTTCAACTGTTACACACAGTGTAACGCTCAATACACCATCAAAGCTATCGATGAAATTATCAACGTTGTTGATTCAAAGAGAGCTGAGTTAGGTGCTATTCAGAACCGTATGGAATCTACCATCAGAAACCAGGAAAACGTTGCTGAAAACGTATCCGACGCAAGATCAAGAATTCGTGATGCCGATTATGCAGAGGAAGCATCTAATCTGTCAGCACAGAACATTGTGCAACAGGCAGCAACCTCAATCTTAACACAGGCAAATCAGCGTCCATCAATCGCTATGTCTCTTTTAAATGGAGGTTAGTAGAACAAGTTTACAAGAACCGTAATAAGGTTTCTCTCCTGAGCATTATATGCTCATTGGCCGGGAAAGCCTCCCGGCCCTTTTTGGAGATGCCTTGTACATTGGCTCTGTAAAAAATTTTGTAAGTTATTTTTTCTGTGATCTGATCTTTTCCTAAGATCGGAGCATTGTTAATGCTATAAAGCAACTTTTAATCGGATATCTAGTTGCAATTGAGCAGCTCTTTTCTTTTATCATGGATTACTGCTTTCACTTTTTTCCTAATCTTTTAAGATCTGACTCTTAAATTTTAAACTTGTCCTTAGATGAGTCTTTATGACTAAGACCTGTCTTATACTCTTATCATTTTAGTTTTCTCATCTTTTTAATCTGCACTTCGTCTTAATCAACTCGTCTTCTTATCAAAACTCTTATCCAAAATTAAGATCCAGAACTCACAGCTAGTACTAAGACAAACATTTCATATAAAACAGTGCATATTCAAAGCAATCATAATGACCTAAATAAAAGCAAAATCGAACGTGGCAAAAAATTGCCATCAAAAGATTAATGAAAGATTAACCTTTGATAATAGAGTAAACATAGAACATAAATATTCTTAATAATCAAAGCATTATTTTTAATAATTAAAAAATTGGCACGCATTTTTCATATATAAAATCAACTTTAGAAAAAGTCTTTTTTCTGGAGAGAAAATAAAAAGACTTTAGAGCTTTCTAAAGGATGAAATACCAAGTAATTGGATTTTTGGGGAGAAAAATAAAATGGCTCTATATGTAAAAACAAATACCTCTGCTATCAATTCGCAGAGAAGATTAAATACAGCAACTAAATCATTAGATACAACCTATCAAAGATTGTCATCAGGTCTTCGCATCAATTCTGCTAAAGATGATGCTGCAGGTCTGCAGATCTCTAATAGATTGACATCTCAGATTAACGGTTTAGGACAAGGTAACCGTAACGCTAACGACGGTATCGCACTGTGTCAGACAATGGAAGGCGCTCTGGATGAGACCACTTCTATGTTACAGCGTATCCGTACTTTAGCAATTCAGGCTGCTAACGGTACTAATACCACTACTGATAGACAGGCTATTCAGGAAGAAGTAGCTCAGCTATCAGCTGAAATCACCCGTATTGCATGTAAGACAACTTTCGCAGGTCGTCAATGTATCGCAGGTGTAGGCGGTGCTGATAAAGGCGGTGTGCTTGATAGTACAGGTAAAGTATCATTCCAAGTAGGTGCCTATGCTTTTGATACCTTGGGTATTTCCCTATCAAATGGTTTTACCATGTCAGGTATTTGCGCAGGTGCTGCAGGTGGTGCAATTGCAGCCGGTGGTGCTCAAGATACAACATCTACTGGTATTTATAAAAATGCTAGTGGTATGTATGAGTTCTCTGTACACTCAGCATCAGCAGCTCAACACACTATTGAGTCTATTGATAAAATGATTAACGTTGTAGATTCTAAGCGTGCTGAACTAGGTGCATTGCAGAACCGTATGGAATCTACAATTCGTAACCAGGAAAACGTATCTGAGAACGTATCAGATGCAAGATCACGTATCCGTGACGCTGATTACGCTGAGGAAGCAGCTAACCTATCAGCTCAGAACATCGTTCAGCAAGCTGCTACAACCGTTCTGACTCAGGCTAACTCAAGACCTCAGATCGCTTTAAGTCTACTAGGTAGCTAGTCTTAAGATAAAATCACTCCCCTATAGTACTCAGGCAATGCCTGAGTACTGGAGTAAGTTTTATCGTTAAATCATTAAGCTTTGTGAAATTTCATAGCATAACAAGCTGTCTTTATTGATATGCTTGCGTTTTGCTATGCGTAAACTGATATACCCAGTTTTGAAGATAAGGATTCTTTCTTTTCTTGATCGGACACAGCTGTATAAGCTGCTACATATGACGATTTAGATGATTTTTGATTGATGTAGCTCTCTGCCTCTTCATATACATTTTCTGAATTTGCAGATGCTTTAACTGCAGATGCCTGTGGATATCTTTGTTCAAAAGATACCTTAACAGTATTAGGATCTTCTTTATAAGTACTGTTATTTCTAGACTGTTCGTCAATTCTCTGACGATTAGTAGTACTCTGTATCAGTACAGATGATCCCTGATAACTATTTACACTGCCTACAGCCATTTAAAACACATACCCTGTTGTAAAATCTGAAATTGATTCTTATTGAAGTTAATTCTTATTGTTTTGTAATTTGCTCAAACAAATCATCTTAACTTTGCTTATTTTAGTAAACAATGGCTTAAATATCCACTTTTTTATAAAAGTAGTGGCAAAATTTGCCAGTTAAATATGGCGAAATTATTTAAGCACACCAAGATCTCAATTTGATTAGGTTTTCTTAGT
>OMZC01000119.1 GCA_900315395.1 uncultured Gammaproteobacteria bacterium | reverse complement strand
AAAATATAAGAGAGAAGATGATTTATAAAAGATCTGAATTTAAAAATATTGTAAGTAATCTATGAATTTAAAAGAATGAAATTAATTTAGTCGTGGATTTTGCACATGAGTAATGAATTGAAGAATTGCACTCTCTACATTTTTATTTTTAGTAATTCCTAATTTTGGGCATTTGATAAGCTATAATATATTCAAATACATATTTTGGAGAATAAAATGAGCTTTGTAATGTCCTTTACAGATGGCTTTGTCGCCATGGCAGATAGCCTGTTTCCAAAATATCCATCGTTTGGAAAAGGTTTTGCTAAAGATAAGCAATCTTTAGAAAGAGACTTCAATATGTTTAGTTCTGATTTAAGAAAAGGGATGAACAAAATTGAGCAGAAAGAACGGATTAAGAACATCCCAAACAAATAAAAATGGTCAGAATAATCAGGTAGAAATTGTTTCTCAAGAAGACAATAATCCTCTTCCACCTGTCGAACAATTAGAAAGACTTCATAGTTTTAGACCAGATCTTGTTGATAAGGTAGTCGATGCTGCTTTAAAAGAGACAGAATACAGACATAAATTAGAGTCAGAACAGTTTGAATTTTTTAAATCTGAATCTAGTAAAAACAGATGGACTGTTGGAATAATTACTGTTTCATGTCTTGTTGTTACAATTATATTGGGAACAATGGGGAGAGAGTTATCTGCTCTAGGAACTTGTTTCTTTCCAATAGCAATTATCTTAACAAGACTTTTTAAAAGATAATTTATAAAGATTTTGAATAAGGCCTTTGTAGAAATACAAAGGCTTTTTTATTGCTTATTCGTTTTCATGACTTCTCTAGAAATAACATTCTTAATCATTTATCTAATGTTCTTTGCTTTCTTTGTCATAGGCTTAATTAAGCTCTCAATTGACTATAAGAAATATTCAAAGAAAGAGTTTCATGCTCAGGTTGCAAGCTATCTTGTACTGCTTGCAATGTTAATAGGTTTAATGGCTTACATCGTTTATGGATCTTAAATTACTTTTAATTGTAGCTACTATGTCAGCTGTCATTGGCTCCTGCTTTGGTATCACTATTACAGCTAAGCATTACAGAGCTGAGATTGCTCAAATACAGACTGATGCTATAAAAGCAGAACACGAAGCTACAGTTAAGCAGCTTAATACAGAGCATGAATGGCAAGTTAAACAGGAACAGGCTGACAAAGAGGCAACAGATGAGATTAACAAGATTAAAGACAAGTACAATGCTGCTATGTCTAAGTTGCATGCTAACAGCTTGCACACAGACAGTGGCAGTGCCAATAGAACAACATTGTCCACAAATACCACCTCTACCAGAAAAGCTCAAGCTACCTGTGAATGTGAACAACTTAGACAGGACCGAAGAACTCTTGCAGAGTATGCACTTAAGCTCTCAGCTAAGTGTGATGAGATTGCAGTTGAGCGGAATGAGTTAAGTAAAAGATACAGCGCATTAAAATAAAGATTAGAGAATAAAGAAAATGAAACTTCTAACAATATGTTATACAGTGATCAAACTGGCTATTTATCCAGTCTTTTGTGCTGTCGTAAGTGTTGTGATTTATTCTTTATGTAAAAATGGTATTCCGGACCTAATTTTCTTAGCTTATTCTGGAGAAACAACTAACATTTATACTGTGCAGGTTGATTCCTTTTTGATTGTGCTATTTGTGGCATTATCATTCTTCTGTCTTGGAATTCTTGCTGTTGCTGTGTCTCGTCTTGTTTATGAATTTCTTGTTGTACGCTCTGTTGGTAAACTGTTTGACCGTATTGATAAATCTCAGAAATTCCATAAATAAGTCCGTTAATTGCAAGACCTATTAGAAGGTCTTTAATAATTACCTGGTACAGAGGTTTAGGCTTTGTATTCTTTGCAACGTCACTTAATTGATTGGATATATTATTAAGTTCTGCTTTGATAGCAATAGGATCTAAATCTGCAAAACCAATCAGGGTTTGAGTTGATTCCTGTATTGATAACTTTTGCGTTGCATTATCAAAGTCTGTTTTGGATTTGTCGTCAAGAGCTTCAACTTTTTCATAACCTTTAACAATACATTGAAAATCTTCTTTCTTTAATCGTTTTATTTCAGAACAGAGTTCATTCTGAGAATTGGTATCTAACGTATTGATGATTGAAGATAAGTTTTTAGCATGTTGAGCAAACTGAACTGCTGCTTTAGCCAGGGAAGGAGAAACAAGTTCTTTTACAGCCATAGCCCATTTTATTGATGGTTCCATAGCTAAGAATGTTGTTCTGAGAATAGTTTCAAACTCCTGAGAATAAAATATCTTATTGACTGAATAAACTGTTTTAGCGAGAGCCAACATGGTCGGATTATATAACTCATACATGCTTACATTCTTGCTTGTACTCATTTTTATCATTGGTCCTTTAGTAATGTTGGATTAGTTTATGCTTAATTATAGAGCAAAATCAGCTGTAAAGATTGTTGTAGGTACTGTGACAGTGCGTTGATGAGTGCGGGTGGCAAGACGCCCGAAAATCGACTAGCTACATAGATTTTAAAAAATGGGCCGCCCATGCCAATTTGGATAAAAAAAATGAAAACAAAGCTGTTTGCTGTATGTTTAATCGCATTTGGCGCTATATTATTTAACCTTGCTTTTAAGATTGTTTTGCCTTTGATTCTTCCTCTTTTGTTTGAGACAGAGAAGTTTTATTTGAATGGTAATCTGTACTTTTCTTTTTCAGAGTTGAGCTTTTCAGGTTTTGTTGTTGCTGTTCTTTTGGGGTATTTGATTTGTTTTCTACAAAATCATATACATAAGAGCTAGCTTCAACAATGTAATCGTCAACTTTATCAAGTCCGTTTTCTAAGTAATGTGAGCAAATTGTTGCAAATATGAAAGTAATAACTGGATTATTGGATATAAACTTTTTTATTGAGTTTGTTGTTTGCTTAAGAGCTTCAATATCAGTTTGAGTTACATCAGATAAAGATAAACCTTTAATAAAAGCCTTAAGTTCATCGTCATTATAGAAACTTGCATCATACAGAATTTGATAAAAAGAATCTGAATCATCAAGTTCTTGGTATTTTGCAATTATTTTCTTTAATACAATTTCTGAATATAAAGATAGCTTATTAAAGCCATTAACAAAATTGAAAACATAATGTAATTTGTTGTCTTTTAGCATGTCGCTTAATACAGGATCTTTCTTCATTTTATTTATATAAATATCAAGCAGTTCCTGTTTACTCATTACATTCTGATTGATAATCATCGAATTTATGAACTTACAACTTTATTTTGACATTACAAGTTCATTTATTCTTTTACATGCTATCTGAGCAACCTCTATGAACATTTGAATTTCTTTACATAAATCTAGTTTTTTATGTTTTTTCATTTAGCACCTTAATCAATGGTATACACCGATAATATATCACAGCAAAAACTAGCTGATACCTTGCATATATCAAGGATCCAAGTTCGCAGATTTGTCGAAAATGGAACCTTTATTCTTGACGAACATAAAAAGCTAAGCCTGTCACAGGCAAAAGAGGCTTACGAAAGATATCGCAAGACCTTTGAAGCAGAACAGCTAAGCAAAAAGAGAACAGCTGCTAAGAAAGCTTTAGAAGGTATTGCACCCCAAGATCCAACATGTTCTGACTTTGCTCAAGTATATAAACGTTGGGTAAATAACGTTGAGGCTGATCCTGTATCAGTTCTTAACTCAGCTAAAGCTTACTATACAGCCGTACTGGCAAAAGAAGAGAAGATTAAGCTAGATGCTTTAGAGCGTTCCCTTATTCCTGTAGAGGAAGTTGACGCTGACGCTGAAAAGGTCGGTAATTTAATCCGTTCAAAATTAACCACATTACCTTCACGTGTATCAACCATGTGTGAAGGCAGAACCGCAAGAGACATTGAGGAGATTTTATCTGATGAAATCAACAATGCTCTTGAAGAATTGCACGAGCTATTCATCAAATAGATTTGCCAGAGGTCTTGCTAAGACTTTAAAGCCTAGACCAAAGCTTACAGGTTCTCAGTGGGCTGATACATACAGAATGGTAGCTGCAGGAACTTCTCCTGAACCTGGTCTTTGGAGAACTGCACGTGTGCCCTACATGAGAGAGCCTTTAGATATGGCTACAGCTCACTCTGTAGAGAAAGTTGTCATTATGGCAGCATCTCAGGTAGCTAAATCAGAGTTATTGATAAACGTTCTAGGTTATTACATCGACCAAGAGCCTTCATCAATCATGATGGTTCAGCCTACAGTTGAAGCTGCAGAGGCATTCTCCAAAGAAAGAATTGATCCTACCTTACAGGCATCACCTGCTTTAAGAGATAAGATGTCTCAGCCTGTAGATAAAGAGAAAGGTAGAAGCCGTAAGGCAGGATCAACCATCCGTATGAAGAACTTTACAGGTGGTTATCTTGCAATGGTAGGTTCAAATTCACCTGCAGGACTGGCATCAAGACCTATTAGAGTTCTTTTGGCTGATGAGATTGACCGTTTTGGGTCAACACAGGAAGGCGATCCATTAAAGTTAGCTGTTCAGCGTACACAGAACTTCACAAACCGTAAGATAGTGTTCGTATCTACGCCTACTACCGAGGTAAGAGAAGGCGGTCCTACTATCTACTCGGAATTTATGAAATCTGACCAACGTGAGTTTATGGTCAAATGTCAAAAGTGCGGTGAGCGCTTTGAAATGTCATGGGGCAATGTTCACTGGGATAAAGACGGAACAGGAACTGTTGTAGAAGACAGTATCAGAATGGAGTGTCCACATTGTCATGCCAAAGTTCGTGGCAATGGTAAACCAGATCCTTATCTTCTTGAGAGTGGTATTTGGGTTGCCAAAGTACCGGAGGTTAAAACTGTTGGATATCATCTAACCTCTCTCTGCTCTCCATGGGTTGAGCTTAAAGATCTTGTATCTGATTTTGTTGAAGCAAATCGTAAAAAAGACAAAGCAGGCCTTCAGGAGTTCATTAACTTAAAGATTGGCGAGCCATGGCATGAGGATGAAGCTGACTTAAGTTTATGGGAGAAGCTGTCAGAACGTAGAGAGTTCTATCCTGTTGCAGGTCTTCCAAAAGAGATCTTAATGTTTACCTGTGGCGTTGATGTTCAGCATGACCGCTTAGAAGCATCTATCTTTGGTTGGGCTAAAGATTACGAAAGCTATGGTATTAAGCATGTCATTATTCAAGGCGATCCTAAACTATCTGAAGTTTGGTCGACCTTAGATGTGGCACTTATGGAAAAGTTCCAATTAGAAGATGGTCGTGAGCTAACTATCTCTTGCACTTTCATTGATTCAGGTGATGGTACTTTAACTGACAAAGTTTACCAGTACACCAAGCAACGTGAACGTTCAAGAGTGTTCTCAATTAAAGGCTCATCAACTGTTGGTAAACCAATTGTAGACAGACCAACCAACAACAATCGCTACAGAGCGCATCTGTTTGTCTTGGGCGTTGATGCCGGCAAGCGTCTGATTATGCAGCGTTTGTCTAATCAGGATATCGGCCCTAGCTTTGTTCACTTTCCTCGTGGTCGTGACAACGGCTTTACTGAAGAATACTTCAAACAGCTAACTGCTGAGGTTTTTGTCAGAAAGTATGAAAGAGGCAAAGTCTATGAAGGATGGAAGAAGATTAGAGAGCGTAATGAGGCTTTAGATTGCTATGTGTATGCAACTGCAGCACTTGAGCTTATGAAACCTACATATGAGCTGTATGTAGCTAATGCTAATGAAGGACCAAAACCTACTACCAAAAAGATTGCTAAAAAGAAACGTTCGGCTGTTTGTTCAAGCATTGGTGATGAGATTTAAAGCATGACTACCAGTTATATAAGAGTAAGAAACAAGACCTATCGTGTTGTTGATGGTGTCAGATACCGTGAAATTGATGGTTATATCAGGAGTGAAGTGGTTGAAGAGCTTAAATCCCTTAGAAGTACCATGCAATCGGTTATGACAGGCGGTCAATCCTACACAATTGGAAGCAGAAGCCTTACAAGAATAGATCCAAATGCTTTACAAAACAGAGAAAAGTATTTGTTGAACCTTCTATCACAATTTGACAACGATTGTGGTGATGTAAGAACTCAGTTTGCTGTTCCAACAGAGTATTAAAAGGCTAATAAATGAGCAGAATACATTCCCAAAGAGAAGCTTCAGGATATGCTAATTCTGGAGCAAGCAGAACAAAGAGAGCTTTTAGAGAATGGTATGCAGAAGGTTTAGCTCCTGATGAAGATATTACTCGAAATTTACCCCTTTTAAGAGCGCGTAGTAGAGATCTTTACATGAGCTCTCCTCTAGCAGCAGGAGCAATTAAAACCATTACATCTGGAGTTGTTGGTTCAGGCCTTATGGTTCATCCTCATGTTGATAGAGACGTTTTAGGACTATCTGATGCACAGGCTACAGCGTGGGAAAAGAATGTAGAGCGTGAATGGTTAGCTTATTCCGAATCTACAGCATGTGATGCCCAACGTTCTATGAACTTCTACCAAATGCAACGCTTGGTATTTATGTCTGCACTTATGAGCGGTGATTGCTTTGTGGCAATGCCTTACATTGAAAGGCCTAACAGTCACTATAGCTTGAAGGGATATTTAATCGAAGGCGATAGAATATGCAATCCAACCAATAAATATAGTGCAGATTTATGCGATTTATCGAAAGATATACGAGAAGGCATTGAAATTGGCGATTATGGCGAGGCAAAAAGCTATTACATCGCAAAGTTTCATCCTGGTGATTATTCAGGTAAAAGATCCAAGTTTAACGGTGATGATTTTGTAAAAGTTGAAGCTTATGGAGCTTCTGGCAGACACAATATTCTTCACATTATGGATTATGAACGACCAGGTCAAAGACGAGGAGTGCCTCTTTTATCTTCTGTTTTAGAAAATTTAAAACAGATTGAAAGATACGACTCAAGTGAACTTATGGCAGCTGTTATAAGCTCCTATTTCACCGTATTTTTGAAAAAGAATCACCCTGCTGATGGAATTAATACAGATATTCCTTCATTAAATCAGGGAATAGAGGATATAGATCCTTCAACAATTCGTCTTGGTCAAGGTGCTATTACCACTCTTCCTTCTGATACTGACATTGAAATTGCTAATCCACAGCGTCCAAACAGCTTATATTCTGCTTTTATAGAGACACAAGCTCGCATGATGGGCGCAGGTATTGATCTTCCTTACGAGATGCTTGTAAAGCATTTTATAGCTTCATACAGCGCATCAAGAGCTGCTCAACTTGAAGCTAATAAAGCTTTCAGAATTAGAAGAGAGATGTTTGTAGGTCAGTTTATTAAGCCATTTTTTAAAGAATGGCTGTTAGAAGCTATCTGCAAAGGTCGTGTTAGTGCTCCAGGTGCACTTGAAGATCCTATGATTTTCGATGCATACACTCATATCAATGTCGTAGGTGACAGTGTTGGCTGTTTAGATCCTACCAAGGAAGTTCAAGCAGCAATTCTTAGAATTAACAATAACCTGAGCACAATTCAGCAAGAAGCCGGTGAATTAAACGGTATGAGTGCTGAAGATATCGCTTCTCAGCGAGAAAAAGAGCTAAAAATGTTTGAATTTATAGCTAAAGCTACTGCAAAGAGTTCTGATACTAATTCAAACACAGAAAATCAGGAAGAAAACACAAATAAAGATGAAGATAAAGGAGATGAGGAGCAAGTAGATAATGCTGATTCAAATACAGACAAATGACGATGGCTCAAAAGCTACGTTAGATCTTATAGGATCATTTGATAATGACGGCTTTTTTTCAGCAAGTTCTGATAAAAGTTTTGTGTCAGAGTATCGAAAAATCTCACCAAATGCTGACATTACTATAAACCTTAACTCTCCAGGTGGTTCAGTAAACTCTGCAATGACGATTCGTAATCTTCTTGCTCAACATAAAGGAAAGATTACCTGTAACGTCTTAGGTTGGGCTGCATCCGCGGCAACTTTCATTACTTCACTTGCAAATGTCCATGTAAGGATGATGCAGGGTTCATTTTTGATGATCCATAACCCCTTAAATGTTGCTATGGGCAATCAGCATGCACTAAGAAAGCAAGCTGACAATTTAGAGCTTATTGCAAATTCAATGGCGAGAATTTATGCAGATAAGTCAGGCATGGATATTAACGAAATTAAGCGTCTTATGGATGCTGAAACATGGTTCTCAGCAGAGGATGCTGTTAAATGTCATTTAGCTGATGAACTAATACCTACTTCAAAAGTTGTAGCTCAAGCTGATACTGATGGTACACCAGTATTAGGAGGAGTTGCTTTAAGTGGTGGTTTAAAACAGCCCCAAAATTTAGTCATAAAAGAGGAAAAAACAGATATGGCAGATATTAAAAATGCAACAAATCCTAATGTTGCAAACAAATTAACTGATGCGCAAGCTTCAGTAAAAAGCTCTGTGTCTAGTGCAGTTGCAATTACAAGCATTGAGCAGCTTAAATCACATTATCCTGAGCTTACCAATACCCTTGTAAATGATGCTGTAAATGCAGCACTTACTGCAGAACGTTCAAGATTAAAGTCATTGGATGCAATTAGAGATAAGAATCCACAAATTGTTGATAATGCTAAATATGTGACATTTGCTGATGCAGCTCAGACAGCTCTAGCTATTCTACAGCAGTCAGATCTAACTCAGCATAATAAAGCTGAAGCAGTTAAAAAAGATGCTGAGAATGTAGCTGACACTTTAAGCAAGCTTTCAGCTTCATCTAATCCTGATGCAGGCACTTCATCTGAAAATATGACAGGAACAGTTGCAGCCAGTCAGGCATGGATTTCATTAATGGAAAAGACAAAGGAGCTATAAGATGACTAAGCAATTATATAGACGCATTGGTGAGTGGAAGCCTGATGATTTACTGGCAGATTCTCGCGATATCTACATTACTACTGATGAAGCTATCGACGCAGGTGCATCTTTTCACCGTGGTCAGATTGTTAAATATGATTCTACAACCAAGACTATTAAAGCGATGACTGCAAAGTCAGATATTCCTTTTGGTATTGTAGTTAGAGATGTTAACTGCTCAGAAAATGAAGACGAAAACGGAGACCTGTTTGCAACAGTCTATGTAAGAGGCTCTTTCAATGGTCAGTCTTCTTTATTAGATGCGGGTGCAATTCCTGCAGAAGACTCGTCTCACAACGCTACACCACTAAGTTTTGAAGATTTTTATGTAGCGCTTCGTGAACGTGGAATCATTATTCGTCGAAATGTTAACTAACTGGAGCTTATTATGGCAGAACTAAATTATATTGATTTATTCTCAAGACAGACCTTAATGGGTGTCATTGAGAAAGATATTAAAACCCCTACTTATTTTAGAGACAGATTTTTCCCTGTTTTTAAAGAGTTTGATACTGAATCGTGCTTAATAGATGTCGTTGATCATCGTGACAGAGAAATGGCTAATTTTTCAGCTGTAGAAGGTAATGGTCATCTAAATACACCTAAAGGTTTTGTAACTGAAGCTTTCAACCCTGCATATTTTGATGAAAGATTTGTGGTTACAGCTCGCCAGTTAAAAGATCGTGCTCCAGGTGAAAATATTTTAGTAAACTCAATCAATGTGGATCGTAGAGCTGTCAGATTATCAGTTGCAGTTCGTAGAGGATTAGATCTGATTGATAAAAGAATTTCACGTAGAGAAGAGTATATGTGTATTAATGCATTACTCACAGGCAAAATTCAGGTAACCAATAAATCTCAAAATATAGGTGAATTTGATTTTTGGAAGTATTTAGGTTCAAATGAAAAGCCTATTACCAATTTAACTACAAAATGGAATGAGTCAAATGCTGATCCTATATCTGACTTACAGTTAGTTGCAGATAAAATGTCAACTCAGTCAGGTCGCCAGCCTCAAGATCTATACTTAGGACTAAATGCATATCAGGCTTTGTTAAAGTACCTGCAAACTGATAAAGGTCATAATCTATTTGATAATCAGCGTGTTGATTTAGGTAAGATCAATCCTCAGGCTGACCAAAACCAGAACTGTATTAAATACAAAGGTTATCTGTCAGATCCTAGTGTAAATATTTACGTATACACCGGTAACTATACTGTTAACGGCAAAAATTATAAATATTTCCCTGATGATGCAGCTTTAATGGTTGCTTCAGGAACCGGTACTACAGAGAGTGCTTGGAGAGCTTATGGTGCCTGCGAAGTTTCTGATTCTGAATTTAGAGAAGGTAGACTTGAAACAGGTGCAAGAATTACTGATTCATGGTATCAGAGAGACTATGAAAAAGGTCAGGTTGTTCAAATTCAGTCAGCACCGGTGGTTGATGTTGTAGATCCTCAGCTTTTCCAGGTTATCAGAGGAATCGTTTAATGAGTAAGGTTAGATTTTTAAAGAATACGATCTTTAAAGATAGGTATTATCCAGCAGATGAAAAGGCAGAGTTCGATGATAAAGACTCTGCCTTTTTAGTTAATGGTGGATTTGCTGAAAATGTTGATGACGCAAATTCTACTAAGACAAACGCTGATACCAGTGTTTCAAAATCTGCTGGTGTTTCTACATCTTCAAAGAAAACAACCGGTAAAAAATAATGTCTGCTTTTAAAGATGCAATAGCTAATGACATAGACAAGACATTTTTCAATCTTGATGAGTTTTCTGACGTACACAAGTATGAAGGTCAATCAATTAAGTGTCTTGTTGATGATGATCGTTTAGATACAGCTTCAGGAAGCTTTGCTAATGGAGGTGTATTTGAGCATCTAACTGAGCTGTATGTATCTGAAGAAGCTATCGGTGCGCCTGTTAAGGGGCAAAGCGTAACTCTTGATGGGGTGAAGTATGTAGTTCGCTCGGTGTCGATTGAATATGGTGTCATACGTATAGTTTTAGCAGATGAAGAACAATGAGTGATCTTAAACTTACAATTTCTAAAAATCCCTTTAAGGATCTAGAAAAAGTAACTAAAAAAGCAAGATCAAGGGCTCTATCAAGGGCCCTTCCTTTTGCCAAAAAGAAAATCACTCAAGTTATCAAAGACAACTACACGGTACAGACATCGGCTGTCAATGAAGCTATGTCAGTACACAAAGAGGATGATAGTGCTCAAATCATTATCATAGGTCCTCCTCTTGGTATTGATAAGTTCTCCTATAAGCCTAAATACGACACTACAGGCGCAACGCAACGACCTGTCAGGGTATCAGTCAAAAGAAATGTTCAACGTACTGTAGGTAATGGTTTTGTATGGCAGGGACACGTTTTTAGACGTGTTGGCGATGCAAGACGACCTGTAGAAAAAGTTACAGGACCTGCAGTTCCTCAGTTAATCGAAGATCCTCAAATCTTAGATGAAATATCTGAAGAAACACAGGATTACTTCGAGGAACGTCTTCAACATGAACTTGATTATGAGTTAAGTAAGAATGGTAATAAATAATCTAGTAGATGCTGTAGCAAAATTTTGCGAGAGCACTTTAGCAAATCTTATGCAACCAGCTCCTGACAAGGTTACAGAAATACGACCAGGCTCTTTAAACAGAACTGAACTTATTTCTGAGAAAACAGAGAAAAGTGAGGCTTCTTACAAGCGCATTTCCATTTTTAAAGGCTGTCTTCCACCTAAAAGGCAGAGTGAAAACGATGATTATCCTTTTGTTTTGGTTGTTCCTTCTGCAGGAACAGTAGACAGAGAGTTTGCGCATGCCACTGTAAACATATATTGCGGATCTTGGCATGACGGTAATGAAGGTTATGCCGAGGTTTTAAACATTGTTCAGCGCCTTCTGATAGCTCTATCTGAAATCGAAAGCAGTTTAGATAAGCGTTACATTCCTGAATCCGATGTTAAGTGGATCTTTCCAGATGCATCTGCCCAAGCAGGTGCTCCAAAAATGTGGCAGGCAATGATCACTACTAATTGGAAATATCACACACCTTCAAACAATCTTCCTATTAAAGATGAATATTTCAAGGAGAAACAATATGAGTAAGCAAATTAAACAGCAAAGTGATGCTGTTGATACCTCTACTCAGGTCAGAGTTCAATCTGAATCAAAATCACAGCTTAAATTCCCAAGAATTTATACAGGACCTAACCTAACTAAAGTAGGACTGAGATATGGTCAAGTGTACTCAGGGCCTGACTATCCAGTATTTGTAAAAGAGTTAATGACTAAAGCTCCAACTCTAGCTTCAATGATCTTCCCTGTAAACGACATCAAAACTATTCCTGATGCCGTAGTTAAAACTTTTCTTTCTCAAATTAAATGAGGTTAACACATGGCATATGTACATGGCGTCAGGACAAGTGAAGTAGCTACTTCATTACTTCCTGCAGCAGAGGTTGACTCTGCAATTACTATTGTGATTGGTACAGCTCCAATCAATCAGGTAGACGAGACTAACGTTAATAAACCTGTTCTCTGCTATTCTTATGCAGAAGCAGTTAAGGCTTTTGGTTTTCAGAAAGCAACTTTAAAAGATACTGGCTTTAAGAACTATGACTTCACCTTATCAGAGGCGATGTATGCATTTTTCCAGCTATACAATGTAGCTCCTGTTGTTTTTGTAAACGTCTTAGATCCTAAGAAGCACAAAGAAACAGCAAAGACAACTTCTTTAACTATTGATAAAAAGACTGGCTCAGCTACCATTAAAGAAGTTGGCATTCTATTATCATCATTAGTGCTTCGTAAAGATGGATCTGAACCTTACGTTTTAGGCGTCGACTATGTAACAGAGTTTGATGCTGATGGTTATGTTGTTGTTACTTCATTAACAGATACTTCTACAACTGATTTTAAGTTAGCAACTGATGCTGATATTGTTGTAGCTGCTGAAGTATTAGATCCAAGCAAGGTAACTTCTGACGATATCATTGGTGGTGTAAACGCTGATGGTGTTAAGTCAGGTTTAGAACTTGTTGAAGATGTATTCCCTAAGTTTAGAGTTGCCCCTTCAATTATCGCTTGTCCTCGTTACTCAGGAGATGCGGGAGTTGCTGCGGTTATGTCAGCAAAGGCAGATGGATTTAATGACATCTTTAAAGCAATTGCTTTAATCGATGTTCCTTCTACTGTAAAAAATTACACTGATGTTGCAACATTTAAAAACAGCAATAATCTGACTTCTACAAATGAGGTTGTTTTATGGCCTTGCTTAAATATGTCTGGCACAATCTACAACTTCTCATCTCAGTTTGCAGCTCTTTTAGCTGAAGTTGATAACGATAATAGCGGTATTCCATATGTATCTCCTTCAAATAAGAATATCCAGTGCACTGGCTTATGTTTAGCTGACGGTACCGAGATTATTGTTGATAACTCTCGAGGTTCATACCTTAACGGAAATGGTATTGTAACTGCTAATAACATGTTTTCAGGTTGGGTAGCTTGGGGCAACCGTACTGGTGCATATCCAGGCAATACTGATGTTAAGGATGTGTTTATTCCTGTACGCAGAATGTTTAACTTCATCTCTATTCAGTTAGCAAAGACATTCTGGCAGAGAATTGACTTTCCATTAAACCGCAGACAGATTGATACTGTATTAGATAGTGCCAATATCCTGTTAAACGGCTATACAAGCAAGGGCTATATCTTAGGTGGTCGTGTAGAGTTCTTAGAATCTGAGAACCCAACTACTGATTTAATGGATGGTAAGGCTGTATTCCACGTCTATATCACTCCTCCTTCACCTAACCGTGAGATTGATTTCGTACTTGAGTACGATCCTTCATACTTACAGACACTATTTGCTTAAGGAGTTTAATTTATGGCAGTAGATGTAAATACAAGCGAGCCAATTAGACTCGTTAATTTTAGAGCATACAACAGCTCAAATCTGATCATTGGTACTACTAACTTAACTTTACCTAAGATTGAGTACATGACAGAAGCAGTCAAAGGCTCGGGTCTCGCTGGTGAAGTTGATTTACCTACATTAGGTCATACCGGCTCAATTACAGTAACAATTAACTGGAGAGCTGCAACTGAGCAGGCTGCAGAGTTAGCAGAACAAAAAACTCATGAAATGGATTTTAGAGGTTCTGTTCAGTACTACGACTCTGCATCAGGTGAATACAAGACTATTCCTGCAAGAGTCTCTTTAAGAACAACTCCAAAGAGCTTTGAAATTGGTAAGTTTGAGCCTTCAGCTACTATGGACCAAACCGAAGAATATGAAGTTGTTTACTTAAAGTACACCTTAAATGGAGCAGACAAGATTGAAATTGATAAATTCAATTTTGTATGCAAGATCAACGGCAAAGACTACCTAGAAGGTGTACGTTCCGATGTCGGAATGTAGTGTCGTAACTCGTCAGGCTGTTTTACGGCTTGACGACCTTTTAATTATAGCTGTTTAAGAGATTTAAAATGAAACTAACATTTGATAAACCATACGAGTTTGAAGGCAAATCTTACAATGAACTAGATATTCCATTAGAAAATATCAATGGTAAAGAGCTTTTAAAATATCACAAATCTTACGTTAACAGTAAGGCAAAGCCTCAGGAGCGTGTACAGGCAAGTAATTTATTACTAACTGTATCAGGCGACCCTGACTTTGCAATTTTTATTGCAGCATCAGCTTCACAGCAACCAATTGAATTTTTTGAAAATCTACCTGCTAAAGAAGTTGTGTCTGTAATAGCTCAAATCTCATCTTTTTTGCTAGCGTAGGTATTGATACCACCTCCTCTCTTGAAGAACAGCTTCATACTTTAAGACGAGGAGTTATAAGAATGTCACAGTACCTACATTCTTCATATCTTGAATTAGAATCGCTTCCATTAGGTGACTTGATGTCACTTATCAAAGACGTTGTTGCTGAACAAAAAAAAACAGCAGGAAGTGATAGACCAAGGAAGTTCTAACCATGGCTATTGAGCGCGAACTTGTTTTAAACATTGCCGGTAAAATCAGCAAAGCTTTTAATGACAGTATCAAGCTTGTAAATACTCAACTGAGCACAATGGGGACTAAAACTCAAACTGCTGCAGGTGAGATTGAAAAACTACAGGCTGTCATCACCAAACGCAAAGAAGTTGTTGAAGCAACCGACAAATACGCAAAATATGCCAAGAAGGTTGAAGAACTTCAAACCAAAATGAAGACTGCAAGCAAGATCACTGTCTCAATGCAGTCTAATTTTGATAAGGCACAAAGAGTAGCTGACAAATACAAAGATGAACTTAACAAAGTTAAGAATGAGTTAAGTGATTTAGAGTCTCAAAACAAAACTGCAGGTTTGTCTGTAGAGGAGCTTTCTAAAAAGTATGAACAGCAAAATTCAATCTTAAAAAAGAACGTTGAAGCTATAGAAAAAGCATCTAAAACCGTAAATCACGGTCAGGATATCATACAGTCTGGCAAAAATTTAAGGATGTCAGGTGCTACTTCTATGCTAGAAGGCTATGCAATGTTAAAGACAGTGCAACAGCCTTTAAACGATGCTATTGATTTTGATGCTCAAACTAAAAATCTAGCTTTGTACACTGACAAAGCTGAAGCTCTCATGAAGATTAACATGGAGCTTTCTAAGCAGGATGATCTTTCTGTTGGTGAGTATCAGAAGATACAGGTATCTGGCATTACAGCAGGTACTGTAGATCCTAAGAATATACAGCAGATTAAAGATTACTCTGTAGCTGTAGCAAACGCATCAGATGCTTTAAATCTGTCAAGTGATACTGTGTCAAACGCATTTAATCAGTTTAACGATCAGTTAACTGGTGATATGTATAAGACTACACAGTTATTTGATACTATCAACTCTGTATCAAAGGCTGCACAGGCTGATGCGGGCTCTTTAATCAGTGTAATGCAGAACTCTGCTACTACTGTAAGATCATTCACCTCTCTTACCAATGATCAGATTGTAGGTTTATCAGCAGCATTCACCAAGATGTCTTCATCTGCAAGTGCTGCATCTACCTCACAAACCTTGTTTATCAAGTCTCTGACAATGGGCAAGGGCGCAACCAAGAATCAGCTTGAAGGTTGGAATGCTCTAGGCATAAATGCCGAGAAATTAGCTCAGGCAATGAATGGTGGTCCTAAATCAGCTCAGGCTGCTATCTCTGCTGTTTTAGATGCTTTAAACAAGTTGCCAAAAGCTGAAAAACAGGCAACCATGTCTAAAATCTTTGGTAAGAACCAAGAGTTACTGGCTACTGTAGATAAGTTGTCTTCAAACAAAGCTGGTTACTATGATCTTGGTATGAATACAGCTACATCAGACAATAAAGGCAGTGTTCAAAAAGATGCTGATATTGCTGACAGCTCTGCTGAAGCTCAGCAGAAGATCTTAGCTAACAATATGAAGGCTCTGTCCATCATTATTGGTCAGCAATTGTTACCTGTATGGAATGACCTTTTAGGCAAAGCCATTAAGCTTGGCACAATGATCGTAAATCTTGCACAAAAGTTCCCTACATTGACCAAGAGCGCGTTATATCTCTTTGGTGTAATGGCAGGTGGTAAGATTGCCCTTGGTGCTTTAACATGGGTAGCCGGTAGCTTAATCACCTGTATTGGCAGAGGTGTTGTAATCTTTGGCAGATTAAAGCAGGTTTGGCTTGTAGCAAATGGCGTAATGTCGGCAAGCTCTACCTGTATGAGAGTATCTGCAGGTGTTCTTAAAGGACTTACTGCACTGTTCCGCCTGAACACCTATAAAGTCATAGCAAGTACTGTAGCTCATAAAGTACACAATGCTGTTCTTTTAACAGGTAAAGGAATTACTACAGCATACAAAGCTGTTGTGTCAGCTCTATCTGTAGTTTTTAGTCTACAGACATACAAGACCATTGCACTTACAGTTGCAGAAAAGGCTAAAAACGCAGCTATGATTGTGGGCTCTACTGTAGCAAAAACAGCAGGAGCTGTAATGGCTGTTTTAGCCAATATGACAGGCTTATCAACAGCTAAGACTTGGTTATATGTAACAGCTCAAAAGGCTATGAGTGCAGCTATGATTGTGGGCTCTACTGTAATGAAAGGTTTGGCTGCAGCTGGCAGGATCTTAAATATTGTGCTCATGGCAAATCCAATTGGTTTAATCATTGGTTTAATCGGTGGCTTGATTGCAGCCGGTGTATGGTTATATCAAAACTGGGATACTGTTAAGGAAAAGGCAGGTCAGCTATGGGATTGGTTTGCGCAAAAGTTCCCTGGTATTGCTACTGTAGTTCAAACTGTAATAGGAACAGCAGTAAACAGCTTTAAGACACTGATATCAGCTGTATCAAGTGTTTGGGAACGAGTAAAAGCAATCTTTAGTAATATAATTGATTTTGTATCCAATGTATTTACAGGCAACTGGAGTGCTGCTTGGGAGAATGTTAAAAATATCTTTGGTAACGTCTTTGGTGCATTGGTAGATTTGGCTAAGCTCCCTATCAACAGTTTAATCAACCTTATCAATAAAGCCTTTTCATCTATTGGCTCTATCAGTGTTGATATTCCTGATTGGGTGCCAGGTGTCGGTGGTAAAACCTATGGTTTTGAGATGCCTCAAATACCTGCCCTTGCAACAGGTGGTATTGCTACAGCACCTACACTGGCATTGATTGGTGAAGGTAAGGAAAATGAAGCTGTACTTCCATTATCAAAACTTGAATCAATGTTATCTGTATCAGCCCAAAACGCTGAATACAGTGCACGTAATGAAGCTGTAACAAACTTCTCAAGTCAGGAAGCTCAAAACAGATATGGTTATGCTCCATCAGCGGTGATGATACCTGAGTTAGATAGTAGCTTAGGTTCTACTAACAATGTATCTAATTCAACGGTTAATTCAACCTATGGTGGTAACAGCACTAAGACCTCATCCATAGTTGTTAACTTTAATCCTCAAATTACAGTTAATGCAGGTAATGGTGAAAAGGCAGATCCTTATGCTCAGGTAACTAAGGCTTTAACTGAGGGGCGCAACTCATTGAAGAAAGAGTTAGAAAAACTCTTTAGTGACAGGTCAAGGCTTACTTTTTCTTAAAGTTAAGTCTGCTTATGCTCAGGAACTCTTCTAGTAGATAAAAAACACCTGCAAGAGTTCCTAGAATAAGGAATGCAACCATGCAAACTGAGCCTACAGTATCTGCAAAGCTGTCGCCTAAAATGTAAGAAGATACAAAGCCTACAAAGGCAGAGACAAATAAAGAAATAAAGTACAAAACAAAGAAACCTAAAGCTCCAATGGTAAGAAATATCACTGCTAGAGCTATAAGTAAAACAGTTCTTTGTACGTTGTTACTTCCTAAATTTAGTTCAAACCAGTCTTTTAAAGACAGCTTTTTATCATCTTGCATAGACATACCTGTAATGATTGAGATTTGTTTAAAGTATAGAACAATATGAGCAAAATATATAATTCAATCCAAGGTGATACTTGGGATAAGATTGCTAAAGAACAGTTGGGCAGTGAGTATCTGATGTCAGAACTTATAGCTGCAAACTTATCTTTAAGTCACTATGCAATTATGACTGCTGATCTACAGATTGTTATACCAGATATCAATGTATCACCCAGAACTATAGATCCTCAGTTATTACCACCATGGAAGAGAAACAGTAATGGATAACTTAGCTTCTGTACTACATACCTTTGTAAGTGTTGTTTATCAGGATACTGATATCTCAAAAGATGTATATGAAGATCTTTTAAACATCTCTTATACAGATAAGATTGAGGATGAAGGCGACGAACTTACAGTTACGTTAAAAGACGAAACAGGCAAATGGGCTGGCTCTTGGTCTCCTGAGCGTGGTGCTAAAATCACAGCTACTTTTGAAACTGAGAGTAGAGGCAGCTTAGCTACAGATACCATGATTGTAGATAGCTTAAAGACCTCAGGCTCACCAAGAATATTTGAGCTCTCGGCTGTAAGTATTCCTTTAGATAACACCATCAGGCGTGAGCTTAAAACACGTAACTTTGAGAACATAAGCTTAAAAACATTAGGTCAGCAGATAGCCGATGAGGCAGGTCTCAAGTTCTTCTTTGACTGTGAAGATGTGCCAGAGTACGACAGGTTAGATCAAAAACGTGAAAGCGATTTGGCTCTTCTACAGCGTTTATGTAAAGATGCGGGCTTATCAGTAAAGGTAAGCGCTCAAACCTGTATTATCTTTGACCAAAAGAGCTATGAAAGTAAGAAAGCTGTAAAGACCTACAATCTAGGTACAAGCCCTATCTTAAACTGGTCGTTTCAGGCTCAACAGTCACAAAGATACAAAGCATGTACAGTTAAATGGCGTGATACTACCAAACGTCAGGATTCCAATAAAGGCGGTTCATCAACTCAATCTGCTCAATCAAAGATTGCTGTTCAGTCATCTCCTGTAGCAGTACAGGCTGATACTTCAAATCCTGACATCTTTGGCTCTAACAATGTAGATACTAAGTCAAAAAAGACATCTAAAGCCAAATCTAAAAAAGGCAATCAAAAGCAGAAAGTTGAAGATCAGGATTACACCTACACTGACGATAGTGTTGAAGAATCAGGTCAAACCTATGTTTTAAAGAAGCGATGCTGTTCTTTAAAAGAGGCAGAGCGTTTAGCTAAAGCCACACTTCGTAAGTTGAACTTAAGACAGACTACAGGCTCTTTGTCTGTAGTAGGTGATCCTCTTATGGTGGCGGGCTCTGTAATTGAGTTAACCGGTTTTGGTTCTTTTGATGGTAACTTCATCATCGAAAGAGCTGAGCACTCAATGGGTCCTAGTGGTTATGTGACATCACTGGATGTTAGAAGAGTAAACAATACATACTAATGAACAACGACTTTTTATCAGCAAATGAGCGTGTATCTAGTTTAGAAAGCACTCTGACCGAGATCATTCGTGTAGGTACAGTAAGCTCTACTAATCCTCAAAAGCACACTGCAAGAGTAACCATCTCTGATGAGGACAATCTCACAACACATGAGCTGGCTGTATTGTGCCGTAATACCTTCAAAAATCACGACTACAATATGCCTGATGTTGGTGATGATGTTCTATGTGTGTTTATGCCTCAGGGCATCGAGGAAGGTTTTATCTTAGGCTCTTTCTATGCCGGTAATGTTCAACCTCCTACAACGAACCAAGATGAACGCAAGGTAGAATTTGATGATGGAACCACAGTTACTTATAACCGACAATCACATGAACTTGATGTTGTCATTGCTGATACTCATATCCACGCTGACAGACAAAAGGTTGATGTAACTACCAAGGTTTCTGTGAATGTAACTACAGACGGTACTATCAACCTTGATGCTAAAGGAAATATCAACATATCTTCAAGTGCTAACGTAAATATTACAGGTTCTAAGGTAAACATTAACTAGGAGCAAATATGCCTGCTGTTACAAGAGTTGGTGATACTAATACAGGTCATGACTTATGTCCTCCGGTGCCTTTAGCTTCAGGATCTTCAAATGTATTTGTTGACAAGATTGCTGTAGGTAGAGTTGGTGATTCATATTCAGCTCATGGCTGTATTATCCATATTCCACACTCAGGAGCAATTGCATCAGGTTCTTCTACAGTCTTTGTTAATGGTATTCCTGTAGGTCGTATTGGTGACAGTGTGTCATGCGGTGGTTCTGTAGCACAAGGCTCATCAACAACATTTGCTGATGATGGTAATGCTGAATGTAAAAACAGACATCAGGCAGCATTTACTAAAATGAAAGTAGTCAACTCTCTGCCCTCTGTTGACTACAAAGACAGAGTAACAGCTAAAAAGATAAAAGAGCAGCAAAGTGAGCAAGGTTCATCTTCAACAACACCGGATAAAGGTAACAGCTCTCTTGGTTTAATCATGCCAACTGTAGATATAGTCGTTGATAATCAAAAGTGCACTTTACCAGTATCATCAGTTGATGAGTTTAAAACTATTGTTACTTTACCTGAGATTGCAAGACACATCTCAAAAGTTAAAGTTCCTTTAGCTGAAGACAAGCAAGGCTGGTATTACCTTGCACTGATGTTTGAAAAGTGGCTGTGTAATGACAGCTTTGATTTTGGACAACATCGACACAAAGTTATCGAAAATGGTAAAGAAAGATATGAGCAAGATGATGATTGCTATGACGATCCGTTCTTTATCAAATGGGATTGGTTGTACAAATATAATGAAGTAAGAAAAGAAACAACTGAACTAACAAATAAAGCTACCAATGAAGCTGGTAAGAAAGAACTAGCTAGAATGTTAGCTAAGCAGTTAAAAAATGCTCCTGATTTAACTAAATTCAATTTTATCAGTAACAGTAATAACAGGCATATTGGAGCAAACAATAGCGTATCAGTAAAACCAATATTTCCTACTAGGAATCTTTATCCTAGTGGTTTGTTTGCTGCAATGGGAAGTTTTAATTTAAAAAGTTTGCCTGCAGGTACTATCGAAAAAATTGATGATAAAAGATACAAGATTACTGTTAATCAATTAGCCATATATGCTGAAGATAGTTTTCAGTTTGAAGGTAATGAATACCTTGGGTATTGGTCAACGAATCTGTTAGATTTCTTAATAGGACCGTTAGATCTTTTTAATTATGTAAAATTGAATAATAGTAATTTTAGAGACTTTAGAAAGACCTATAATAAGGGTAAAGACTTTGTTGTTTTATCTGACAACCACATAGTTCAAGATTATGAGCCTGTATCATTTGAGTTTACTGTAGATGATAATTATGAAGTTACTAAAATCAATTAAAGATGCATTAAAAGGATTTTGGAAGAGACATAAATACTGCTTAATAGTTGGATTTATAATCTACGTCAGCTTTTCCTCTTTAGAGTGGTATGAATTTCTTTTTGATCCTCATGGTTATACTCCACATGGTTTTTATGAAACTTTTATATGGCCTTTTTTATATGGAGTTTGGAGATTTGTAAGTAATCTTGATGCTCTTTTCTGATAACCATATAATCCAAGATTTTAGACCTGTATCGTTTGAGATTACTGTAGATGATGATTGTGAAGTTACTAAAATCAATTAAAGATGCATTAAAAGGATTTTGGAAGAGACATAAATACTGTTTAATTATTTGTTTTACATTATATGTACTTCTTTCTTGCCCTGATTGGTTTGAATATATTACTAATGAACACTATTCTCCGTATGGCTTTTATGAAAATTTTATCTGGCCTTTTTTAGATGGGCTTTTGCATGTTCTTGATAAGATTACGTAGTGCATAAGATATCTAATTAAGGAATATTAGATAATATGAAGTTACTAAGATCAATTAAAGATGCATTAAAGGAAGTAAAGAAACTATAGATCATGTACAGAAATTGGAAACTGTTAAAAGATATCCTTGAAGAAGCCTCTGTTGGTAATTGCACTGTATCAAGTAATGACGTTAACGAGCTACAGCATCACATTAAGTTACTTCATGACAGCGGATACCTTAATCTAAGCAATCAAATTAAAAACGACAGTACAGCTCAACAGATTATTGCAAATCTTAATAAGTGCTCATTAACCATGAAAGGCTATGATTTATTAGATTGCATGTATTACAAGGGCTTTGAAAAAGTTATTGAGGGTTTAAACAATCTCAACATCAATGGTCCTTTAGATTTGGTTGTAGAACTAACTCAAAAGCTCATTAAAAAGGATATGATGAATTATCTCTGTTTGGATGAATCATGAAACGTAATTGGACAATAGTTAAAGAAATTCTTGAAGCAATCGAGACTAACCAGATAAAAACTCACTGGGAGTCATTACCTGAAGAACAACATGATCTTGTGCTCCTTCATTATGAATTACTTGAGGAAAGTGGACTTATATCAAACTATCAGATGGTAAATGATGTTGATATTGACGGTTTTAGTCACAGGCATCCTCTTTTCTGGAAAGAAAGGCCAGGCATACCATCAATAAGATTAACCATGAAAGGGTATGATCTTCTTGAAGTTCTACGTGATCAAGCTCTTTGGAACAGGATCATCAATAAAGCAAAATCTCTAGGTGTGAAGCTTACTTTTGAATTTATCAAACAGGCAATACCTGTAATTTACAAACAGTTACTCTAAATAAAGAATTTCGTAATAAAAGCCCTTTGGTTAACACCTTAGGGCTTTTTTAATACCTAAAGGAATGAGTTATGAAAATTGGTTTGCAGGGAATGTTCGGCTTAGTGCCGTTTACTTGTTCTGATAAAAGAGTGCTGACCTACCAAGATCTTCAAGTGCAGCGTTCTGCCAGGTATGCATCTCATGAGATTATAGGTCAAAAGCCTGTAAATGAATTTATAGGTCCTGACTCCGATAAGGTCTCTTTTAAAATTCAGTTAATCAGAAATTTAGGAGTATCTCCTGCTGTGTATTTAGCAATTTTAAGAGAGATGCTTGAGAGTGGAGAAGCCTATCGTTTAGTGTTAGGTCTTGACTATTTTGGCAAGTATATTCTCTCTGATTTGTCAGAAGATCGCAAATACTATGACGGACGAGGTGGCTTGCTTAATTGCGATGTTACTTTGAACCTAACCGAAGCTAAAGGTTTCTCTTTAGTAGCTTATGCTAAATCAATGGTATCTAAGATTATTTAAGGCTCTATATGAACGTATCGATAATTACTGTATCAACAAATGAACTGATTAGCCTTGCTCCTCCTAATGAACTTCTTGAGATAAGACAGAATGTTGCCACTATATTAAAAACGATTAAAGGCTCCGTTCCGTTGGATAGAGATTTTGGGGTTGATTATAGTGCTTTGGATTCTCCTACCAACCAATCTTTAGCTTTATGGAAATTGAACATAATTGATGCCATTGAGCGCGATGAGCCCAGAGTTAAAGTTAAATCTGTAACTTTAGATCAAGAAAAATCAGATGTTGCAGAAGGTAAATTAACTCCAATAGTAACACTGGAGGTTGTAACTAATGACTGAAATATTTCCCCGCTTTGGGTTACCAGAGCTTAATTTTTTAACCGTTGATGCTACAGCAAACGAGCAACGCATTATCGGTAAGTATGAAGAGCTTACAGGTAGAACTTTAGCTAACGGTGATCCTGTAAGGCTGTTTTTACTGTCTTTAGCTGCAGAAAGCACTATGTTAAGACAGGCTTTCAACCTTGCTGCTAGACAAAACCTTTTATCCTATGCTACAGGTGATCATCTAGATGCTCTAGGTGAAATGGTAAACACTCAGCGTATTACCGCTCAAAAGTCAGTCGTCACTTTAAGATTTAACTTAAACACAGCCCAATCAGGTGTGTATGCAATACCTGCCGGTACAAGAGTATCAGACGGTACAACCATGTTTGCTACAAATGAGTTAGCAGAAATACCTGAGGGTGAAACTACTATTGATGTTGTGGCAACCTCAACTGTAGAAGGAAGTTACACAAACAATATCAAAGCTGGCGCTATCAATACAGTAGTTGATCTTCTACCTAATCTTGAGAGTGTAGAGAATATCAATCAACCATCAGGTGGAGCTGATACAGAAACAGATGAAGCCTATGCTCAAAGAATACATTTAGCACCAGGCTCTTTCTCTGTTGCAGGACCTCATGACAGTTACGAGTATTACTGTAGAAAATTCTCAGCTGCTATTATTGATTGCAGCATTTATGGTTTGCCTGAGCATGCCGGCAATGTATATATCCATCCATTGTTAACAGGTGGTACTTTACCAACAGAAACCTTTGTTAGTGAATTAAAGAACTACCTGAGCGCGGATGATATTAGACCATTGACAGACAACGTACTTGTAAGTGCACCTCAAGCTGTAGCTTACACAATCAATCTTAAGTGGTTTTTAAACACCAGTGATGTGAACAGAATAGCTCAGGTGACATCAGCTGTAGTACAGGCCGTTGAAGAGTACAGACAGTGGCAGCAAACAAAGATTGGGCGCGATCTTAACCCTGATGAGTTAATTAAGCGTCTTCGTAATGCAGGTGCCAAAAGAGTTGAAATAACCTCACCTGTCTTTACAGAAGTCACCAAATCTCAGGTTGCTCAGTGCCCTGCATCAGATGTAACCATTACCTACGGTGGTGTTGAAGATGAGTAATAAGATTGAAGATAAAACTCTTCTTCATCAGCTTTTACCGTCTTCAATAGCAGATGAAGAAATATTTAAAAATGCTGCTACGGCATTACATACAAACAGCGATACAAAAGGTCATCTAAACGATGGCCTTTTTTATTACCTGTTAGATAGTGCATCCAGTGAGCTTTTAGATCATTTGGCATCACAGTGGCGTGTGGGTGTTTGGCGAGATTCATGGCCTGTATCACGCAAGAGATTAGTTCTAAAGACAATCATTAAGACCTTATCTCACTACGGCACAAAAAAAGCTATTCTTGATGTTTTAGCTTCGCTTGGTAATGGAGCACAGTTAAAAGAGTGGTTCGAGACTACTCCTCAAGGTAAACCACATACATTCAAAATCGACATTGATTTGAATGTACAACAAGTAAAAGCAGAAGCACTTGATGATGCTATTACAGCGTTAAATATAGTAAAACCTGTGCGTTCTCAGTTCTCAGTCACGCAGTATTACAACGTACAAGCAGGAATTACATTACACCCAACGGTAAGACAATTTACGTTTACTAGAATTAGTTTTGAACCTGAAAAGCAAACTAAATTCTCTATCCCAACACATATAACTCCTGCTTTTAGAGTTCTGACTTTTGCACACATCTCTTCTCCTGATATTTTGCATTCAAAAGAAACAATACCAATCCAAAACAATATTGGCGTAAGAGCTCTAACAATTCATCGTTCCAAAATTTAGACAAAAGACAAAGGAATATTAAAAATGACAAAAAAGACAGCTGTTACCTATTTAGGTATTCAAGAAATAATTAACGTTGCTAAAAACGGCACCGAAAAAGTAAAACTAACCACAATAAAAGTATCACCTGATTCAATTGATGTAACTCCTTCTTTAACAGACATTCCCAATGTGATCTTCACCTGTGAAGCTGTTGCTGGAGCAAACGTTGGTGATGGTCTTATTCATGTGTCAGGCGTTGATGGTTCACAAGACACATATACCGCACATACCATTGGTTTATATACAGAAAAAGGAACTTTGTTTGCAGTTGTTTCTTCAGATGAGGCTCTTTTCCAAAAAGTTAAGTTATCTGGTGCAAGTATCGCAATTGATATTCCTATTACCAGTGTAGATCCTGAGTATATTGACTTCGGTGACGCTTGTTTCATTAATCCACCTGCAACCACGGAAACTGCAGGCGTTGTTAAAATCGCAACTGAAAAAGATATACTTGATGGATTAGACAACAGTAAAGCTGTATCTCCATATGCCCTAAAAACTGCACTTAAAAAGAACTCCGATCTTCTGCATTCTGAAGGTAATGAAACCATCAAAGGAAAGAAAAAGTTTGAAGAAGACATTAATGGAAATATCTTAGGCAATTCAGCAACAACTACTAAATTAAAAACACCAGCTAAAATTAATGGAACTGAATTTGATGGTTCAAAAGATATAAAGACAGAAGCTTGGGGACAAAAAAGAAAGTTAACTATTTCAGATTCAACTGGTGAAAACACATCTACCGCTGTGGATGTAGATGGAACTGGAAATGCGTCATTAAAATTACCTCCTAAAGCATCTTTTCCTAATGGTGTCAATGGAAATGCAACATCATCAGATAAACTAAAAGAAGGCCGTACCATTACTGTCTCTAATGGTCTATCTGATAAAAAATTAATAAAGGGAGCTGGCATATCTTTTGATGGCTCAAAAGATATAATTATTCCTCTTCCTCCTTACATCGCTACTCAGCTATTAAGAGATAAAACTAAGAACTACGGCAACGATTACTACGATGATAGTGATATCACATCTTTAATTTACGCAGGTAATGGCAGCGATACCGTAAGAGCAGAGCTTGCTGCAGGTAATTTTGAAAGATTACATCCAGGACAGTACATCAAAGGTAGAGTAACAGGCACTACTTATGTTGTTGTTGGTTGTAACGTTTACTTAAATAGAGGTGATACTTCGCTTACAAGAAACCATGTAGGTCTAATTCCAATTCAGCTTGTAGGTAATTCAGGCTCTCTTTTATGGAGTGGTCAAAATTGGACTGGAGACGCTACTAAAAATACTAAACAAGGTTATGCTCCATGGAATGCTGACAATGAGAATGTAGGTAAAGATGTAACTTGTGCATATAAAGACAGCTACATGGCTAAGACTGTAATTCCAAAAGTAATCAATAACTGGCTTAAGAAAGACTTTGAAGAGCAAGGTATTTCTGTCCTTACTTTTAGAAATTTGTTTTCTACTGGCTTTGACGCAAATCTTCCTTGCATGTCATATCCAGCTTGGAAAGGAGCTTGTCTTTATGCAGAGTGGGCTGACTGCAAAGCTGTTCTAATGTCAGAACCTGAAGTTTATGGTGGCTACAGATGGGCGTCATCGCCTTATGACTCACACATGCAACACCTGCAACTACCATTGTTCAGACACAGATCAATTCATGAAATTATCAATGCTGATATATGGCTGAAAGATGTAGCTTCCGTGTCCTGTGCGTGCCATGTCTACTGGGCCGGCTTTGCCGGCACCGGCCTTGCTTCTTATGCTTTTCGTGTGTGCCCGCTCTTTCTCATAGCGTAGCGAATCGTGCAACAAATCGGCAGGCCTTGCGCCTGCCTGCACGAGAGCGAAGCTATATAAGAATTAACTTTAATTAAACTTTAAACATGTCAAACATACTTAAATCCAAACGTAAAGAAAGTTCATTTCAAATTCGCAATGAATGGTTAAATCTAAGACTAAAACTTTCAGAATATTTAAGAGCTGATTTTAATGATAACAAGATCAGCTATAACGGCACTGATACCTTAAGATATCCAAACATCTACTATTATGATTTTGACCATGAAAGAAAACGACTTTTAAAGTTGATTGATAGAATCCAGGATCTTATATACGATGCTAATTCGATCTTTCCAACAAATCTTGAAGAGTATAAAGAACGCAGGTACTTACAAAGCCTAGCTATAGGAGCGGTAAGCTGTCTTGTACTTGAATTAGAATTTGTAGCTAAAAACTACAAAGTTAAACCAGATAAATATATTAACTTAACACCTTCATTTAAAAGTTTTGTAACAAAGTTAAAAGGTTGGAGAGCAAGTACTAAGAGATATTTAAGTATATTGCCCGAAGAGCAAAGAAAACTAGTTGAATTAGAAGCAAGTTTATTAAATAATGTAGCTAATGGTCATAATCTGTAAATCTACTTCCGTGTCCAATGCGTGCAATGTCAACTGGAACGGCAATGCCAGCAACAACAATGCTTCTAATGCGTTACGTGTGTGCCGATCTTTTAGTGGAAGGGCTTTATCAGTAGTTTACTTTTAACTACAACTTTAAGCCTGTTCAAAAGAGGAGATTATGAACCTGTCTCAAACGAGCAAAATGGACTGTCTGACGTGTCTTGATACGTCAAGTGACACTACAAGCAGACAGTCACTTTTACAAAGTAAAGCCTTTAATCCTACCGCTTTACATAATGCCTTTTACAAACTTAAAAAGAATGTCAGCTTTAAACCATCTATTCAGAAGTATCAGTATTACATCTTTGAAAACATCTATAACTTTTTAAACTCTTATAAAACAGGCACTTTTGAATTTACTAAAGGAGCTGAATTTAATCTTTGTGAAAGAGGTAAAGTAAGGCATATCGTTACAACTCCAATAGTTGACAGAGTACCAATATCAAGTTTGTGTAACAACATTCTTGTCCCAATCTTAAGACGATATTTAATTTATGATAATTGCGCTTCTTTAGAAGGTCGTGGCATTGATATGCAGAAAGAGCGTTTGAAAGTACACCTGATGCGTTATTATAGACATTACAAGACTAATCAAGGTTATGTATTACAAGGCGACTTTAGCAAGTTCTTTGACAACTTACAGCATGACAAGATCGTAAAATCTGTAGCTGAAAAGATACCAGATACAGAAACCATTCAATTCTTGAAGAAGCTCTTAAAGATGTTTAGACCTGATTTAAGCAGCTTAACTGATACTGAAATTGAAGATATTAAGAATGGTACCAAGCTCTTAAATTCATTAACTCTACACAAACGCAGTAAAGATACAGTTAAAACATTAGATATCTCTGTAGATATTGGATCTGAGGTAAGTCAAATTATTGGAATTTACTATCCAACAAAATTGGATAATTACATTAAATTAGTTAAGTCGTGTAAATACTATGGCAGGTACATGGACGACTTCTACATCATTCATCCTGATAAGGCGTTCTTGCAGAACCTATTGCGAGATATCAAAGCAATTTGTAAAGAATTAGGTTTGCACCTGAACCTAAAGAAAACTCACATTACACCTTTAAACAAAGGAATTACCTTTCTTAAAACTAAATATTCAATATCTTTCACAGGTAAAATTAGATTACAGCTGTGTTCAGATACCTTTAAACGTGAAAAACAGCGACTATTAGGTCAAAAACGATTGTTACAGACACATCGTATAAGCCTATCAGACATTTATCACTGCTATAAAACATGGAGAGGCACTGTAGCTAAACCTGTAAGAGATAAACACAGAAAAACACTTACCAAGAGAATGTACTGTAATTACAAGTCAATTGCTCGTATGGATCGCTTTTTCAAAAACTTATTTAAAGAGGAATTAAAATTATGTCAGATAACATTTCAACTTTAACATCAGACACTATTAGTAAAGATATCGAGAAGAAGTTCTCTAGAATGTGTCAAATTCAAGCAGAGCTAAAAGAGAAATTCGATTATAAATGGATTAAAATCGTAGGTATCTTAGTGCAGCAGTTTAAAGTAGATCATCCTGATGTAAAGCTTCCTTACGATGCTGATGCTATGCTTGAGCACTGCACAAAACTTCGTGAAGAGTATGATGAGTTAAAAGCTGATGTAGCACCTTACTACCCTCATCTACAAGAGTAAAAGGAGATAACCTTATGTACACAAGATTACACGCAGACGAAAATGGTATCGTTGGTAAAGGGGTCAAGTTCGAGAGAATTAGACGTGTCACCGGCTATCTTGTTGGCAACCTGGACAGGTTCAATGATGCCAAAAAGGCCGAGGTTCGTGACAGAGTAAAGCACATGCATCTATAAAAGAATAGCCCCTCTTTGTAAGGGGCTATTGGAACCGAACATTGAATACAAAACCTTATAGTTAAGAGTGACTTGGAGTGACCTTTTATCAAAAATAACAAATTTGTATTTATTTTCAATGTATTATAAAATTATTTTGAGTCCCACAAAAGGCAATAGACTTCATTGTTGCAGAAATAAAAAAAGATCCTCAAAACATAATTGAGAATCTTAAAAAGAAAATTTCATTTTTAAGTCAACCCCAGGGGCAAAGGAAATTCTAAAGCATCACGCTCTACTCCTATTCAGGAACCCAACCATACTCTTTCACGAGTTGACACTTACATTATAGTTTATATTGTTAAATATTTAAAGACATGATTTTGAAGGATGTCTAAATAAAATGTAAGCCGTACCCCACCTGATACGGCTTTATTTTTATTGTTCTGTTGAAGAACTCTTGTTGTTTAGTTGTGTGCTAAAAATCCTATCATAGAATTCAATATTATTTTCTCCTACTAAGTAGACAGTGTATGACATTATTTCTTCATGCATATCAAAGTCTGGCTCTTTTATCCAGCGGGTATTTTTATAACCTACCACTGCAAATTCAAGCTCTTTAATGGTCATTTCCTTCCATGATTGAACTGCCTCAGGGTTATGCTTGACTTTATCAAGATAAGCACATATTTGGCTAATATGACTGTTCTTTTTGTCAAAGGTTATTTTTAGTCCATATTCCGGCTTCTCAGAGTTTATATACTCTACTTTTATAGCGTTAATGATCTTTTTGTCGGATTTTTCTTCTTTAAGCCACTCAATGAACTTTTTTAATTTGGTCTCTCTTTCTTCTTTCTCAGAATGTAAGTAGTCTTGCTTTTTTTTTATTTTGGTTCTCGTCGAATACAGTTTTGATGTGTGAAAAATTAAATGACATTTAGATTACTCCTTAGTTGCTATGTAATTTTTTTATTCAGGAATCGCATTCTTACACAGAATAAATTCTTGCGTAAGTGGTTCTTTCTATAATGGTGATCCAATCCAAGATTTGGAATTAATTTGTTTAATATATTATTTAAAAACATTCCTTGTACTGCAGCAGGATAAAAGTGCAATGGTATCCATTTTCGATTACAACCAGGTATTTTGTATCGATAATTTGGATCTCTAGAATATCTTTCAATAAATTCGTTAATGATAAAAAAAGACAGCCTAAGCTGTCTTGTTTTCGTCTAGTTTGACCTTGATTTATAAGCCTTCTATTTATGCTGATTTTTTAGGATAAGTCAGCTGAAATCTCTCTAACTTACTTACTGATATATCAGTTGCAACAGCTGACTCATACAGCCTTGCATCAGGTATGTTATCAAGTGCCAGTACCAACTTCATAGCCTGTGCTTTGATGTCCCTCAGTTCTTTACATGCTTTCAGAATATCAGGTCTGAATAACTTGTGATAGTAAACCACATGATCAATTGCCTGAGCTTCATCATCAGACAGCAGCATTTCAGAATCATTTCTAGCATGATCTTCTTCAGCCTTGTTGATACCAATAGCGTAACCTTGCTTAAAAGCACGTGAGGTTATATCAAGAGCGCGTGCTAATACTTCACGATTAACACCATAAGATTCAAACAGTGCGGTGAGCTGTTCAACGTACCAGCATTTTCTTGCTTGAGCTTTTGGCTCTTCTGACTTTGCAACATAGGCACCATGTGCTCTAATTGAAGGTAAGACTTCATTACAAATCCACTGTCTGAACTCATGGGCAACCTTAGCACGTGATCTCATCATTACAAAGTAAAGTTGTGGCTCGGTGATCATGGTGCATTGTTGACCGTGGTTATTAGCGTCTTTGAGGAGACATGAATTTAATTCATCCCTCCCAAACTCTTCTTTGATCTGATTAGCTGTCTTGGCTGGTGTTGATAAGTTAAGTGATGCACATACATCTGCCAGGCAAAAGAGAACTTCACCTTTATCGTTCTGTTCTACACGGATATTTGAGTCATGGAAGTTATATGAAGTTAGATTAGTGTTAGACATGATAATGTCTCCTATGTATATATATTTCTTAATTAACCCATTTCTTAAGTGGGTCGGTGGTGCTAAGAAACTCGTACATAGTCGAGCGGTGCTTATTCAATATATTCACACCACACCACCATAAAGCAAATACAGTAAGCCTAAAGGCTATGTATTAAATATGGTGAGATTGACGTGTGTCGCCAAGTCAGCGCTATGTACTGTCGTGTTTCTTAGGCACGGTAGGGCAGTCCCTACATCGGCGATAATAGCGCAGAAAAATGGGAGCGTCAAGGTTTTGTTACATATTCAATCTTCAACTTTTGAAGTTGTCATAACAGCAAATCTGCGCCACCTTTTAAGCAATGATCAACAAAGTCACACCATTGTTGCATTGCTTCACGTCGTTTCTCTAATAGATCACTTCTATCATAAGCTAGCTGTGTTGATGTTCCTACAGTATGAGCTAAACACTTCTCTGCAACATCAAAAGGAATATCATGATCGTGCATCCAGGTACGACCAATTGAACGTATGCCATGAGGAACAAGCTTGTCTTTAAAGCCGTGACGACGTAAAAACAATGAAGCTGAGTTGGTGCTAAAGTGCTGCACGACTTTACCTTGAGTTGCAGGGAATACATACTTACCTACTCGTGGGCGGTTAAGCAGCAAAGTAAGCATTTGCTTTGTAATTGGTACCACATGAGGTAGTTTCATCTTCATGACCTCTGCAGGTACTGTAATTGTGTTATCTTCAAAATTGATCCAAGACCATTCTAAGCTGCAGTATTCATTAGGTCTTAACAGAGTGTAAAAGCCTGTAAGCAGTACTTCCCATGTAGCACGAGCTTTAAGCCCATATACCTGTAGCTCTTTAAGAACTGTAGGCAACTGTGAGTAGTGTACTGAAGGTCTGTTCTTAATAACAGTTTTAACAGGAAAAACAGAGTAGAGATTTTGAAAACGTAGCTCTTTGACGTAGCCAATGTTCATAGCATAGATGTCGATCTCTTTTATATACATGCAAATACGCTTAATTGTTTCGTATTTACCTCTGGTATAAAGATCCTGTTTTAAGATCTCAACAAAAGCTACAGGAGTAATAGCTTTGTAGTCAATCTTACCTAATGAAGGTAGGATATAGCGCTCAATGCGGTTAGAGATGTCCTGCCAATTCTTTACTTTAACCTTCTTAACTTCAATCCACTCATAGTAGATCTCTTCAAATGTATGAACCTTTTCTTTAATAACAGGAGAACCTTCAAATTTAGCCTGGGCTTTTAAAAGAGATAGCTGCTCTCTAGCATCTTTGATAGATAACTCAGGGAATGATCCTAGTTTCTTACTTATCTTTTTACCATCAGATCTAAAATTAGCAATCCAATTTTTAATACCTGAGGGTAGTATGCGCAGGTATAAGCCATTACCATCAGCTAAGTTGTATTCCTTATCTTTTGCTTGAGCTTTTTTAATTTCTAAAAATGTAAGCATAAATGCTCCTAAATTCTCCATGTGGCGTTTAGCCGTTTTTGTGACTATACATTTGTAAACGCCACATAAGCGCCACATATTATAGCATTTATTTGATACTAGCTATGATAGTAGCTCTGCTAGTATCACCGATTTTTAACGATTATTTTATTGAAAATTAAGAAAAAATTGAAAGGGTAATTAGCTGATTTTAGATACAAAAAAAGCACCTAAAAGGTGCTATGGCGGTGAGAACGGGATTCGAACCCGTGATACGCGTTAACGTATACACGCTTTCCAGGCGTGCTCCTTCAGCCACTCGGACATCTCACCAAAATTGACCGTATAATTTTACAGTATTATTGTGATATTGCAACTTTAAATTGAGTAAAAATGAAATCTGTATCTTAAAAGTACTACACCTGCTCTTACAACCTCACAAGACAGTAATTCAAGAGATTGACCATCACAAGGTTTTTCTCCTTCTTTGCCTTCATATTCAAAAATTGATTTGACTCCGCTCAATCCATCAATGCCAGGGTAGAGCACAAGATAAAGTTCATCAATGAGACCTTGCTTTAAGAATGATCCATTCAAGACACCGCCACCACATAGAAGAACATTCTTAATGCCAAAATCAGAGTATAGACTTTGAAGTGCTTTTTTGATGTCGTGACCATCCTTTCCTGCAAAGGTATAAGAGATCTCTTTTTTTCTTAAAAACTCAAGATACTCTTCACTAGCGGTGTCTTCTCCTAAAACAACAAGCAACGTGCTACCCCATATTTCGTTGTTTTCATAGGCAATAGATCCTTTTGAGTCAAACACAGCGGTCATTTCAGCGTTCTCTCTGATACCTAAAAATGGTTTAGGAGCTTTAATCTTGGTGTGAGTATCAGACTTAAACGGAATGCTGCAATGGTGACGTAAAATTGTCTCTTTTCCAAGAATAGACAATTCAGGATTTAACTTGGCTTTGGTCTCGTAATACACATCAGGCTCACCTTCGCCATTACTATCATATAAAACAGACCATCTTGATTCGTCTAGACGTCCATCGATAGAGCTTTCCATAAGGCAAGTAACTTTTTGCTGAGTCATGTCCATAATAAATCCCCAAATAAACAACTGTTGTCATTATAAAACACCAAGACTTAGATAGTTTAAAATGCTCTATGAAGATAAAAAAATCTTTTTAATTCAGTCAGTAGACTAGAAAATCAACAATATTTTTGTTGACAAGATCATTACTCCTTAATATAATGCTCTCCGTTCGGTGATTAGCGCAGCCCGGTAGCGCATCTGGTTTGGGACCAGAGGGTCGTAGGTTCGAACCCTACATCACCGACCATCTCAATTACCTTCCTTATTTTTTCAAGTTGATGCTTGGTATTTTTAAAGAGATCTTGCTGTTTGATCTTTTGGCGTTTCTGCCATTGGTCATAGTCACAAGATTTGACACTGCTTCTGGTAGATATTTTGACAGTATGTAGATAAAAAGGGCTGTGAATATAATTACTGCGCACTCACTAGAACCAAATGAAGCACCTGACTCTACAATTTCTTCAGATTTGTTTTTAAGGTTCTTTAAGATTAAGCATCCTGAATTTACCACTAGTAGGGTAGTCATAAGTTCTAATGACATCGAAAGGATGGATTTAAAAAAGTTAATAGCAATATATCTTGTGTAAGAGATTGCGCCTAAACCTAAAACAAATACGCCACAGATACAAAGAATATGTGCACAAATAAATAGTGTAGTTAATCTAATTACCACCAAAAACATAATGAACATAAACACAAGAACCATGCAACGCAGAATAAAGCCAGTAACTGCATTAAATAAGCCTGCGCTTATGTTCTGATTTAAGTTTGAGGCAATATTAAAAGTAAGATCAATAAGCTCTGAAGGTCCTGTGTTTGCATTAGTAGTAACGGAGGTTAAAGAGTCGATTACTGAATGACCTATAGCGGTACCATTGTCAAGTAAATAGTAGTAAAAGCCAGTTATCAGAACTAGCCTTACCAGATCACCCATAAAGCTTTGCATATTGCCATCTTTAAATATGCTCTTAACACCTAACATCACAATTGAGATTGGCACTAAGATCCAGAAGAGTCTGTTTGCAGCTTCTTTAATTGGTGTTGCAGCCTCTGAGATGTTATCAATAAACAGAATAGTAAGACTGTTTAAAACGCCGTCAGGTGCTAGGGTAAGATCTTTTACCTCTTGTGCAATAGTGTCTTTAGATATCAAAAGCAGAAATAATAAAAGTAAAAATTTATGCATGCAGTTATTCATGTAGTTTTTCATTTTTAAGCTACTCATAGTTTTTTAAGCTTGTATCAAGGTGAGGCGACTGAACTGTTCCTGTATCAGCATAGTAAAGCTCGTCAGATTTTTGCTTTAACTCTTCATTTTGTTTTTGCATCTGATAGTTATGAGCGGTAATTCTTGCCAGATTTGACACTTGTCCTGATAAAGAACTTATAGCTGTAACCTGAGTTGAGTTAACCTTACTTAAAGTATCAATAGAACTGTTGAGACCTTTTGCTTCTTGAGATTCACCACACATCTCATTTAGCTTGTCGATACTTTCTATTAAGGCTTTTTGAGTATCTGAAGCACTCTTCTTGGTAAAGTCTGAGAGTTCTAATGACTCCTCATCCATCATTTCGTTTAACTTTTTAAAAGTGCAGTTTTTAGCACGTATACACTTTTCCCAAGCATCGGTACGAATACTGTTTTTTGAAAATTCAGCTGCAGACTCGGTCTTTTTAGCAAAGGCATAACTTGCCTCTAAGAGCATCAATGAGTTTTGATTAAGATCTTTGACCTTAGCCCAGGTCTCTTTATGCTGATACTCGTAGTTATCCTGCTCTCTTACATTGTCGTGCTTGATATAGGTTTCAAGCTTGTCAGATTTGGTTTTATTCTCATTAGACCAAGAGCGTAATATAGCTAGAGTATTGTTCAGCTGATAAATAAGCTCTTGACCCTGACTATAGGTCATAGCCTTTTCTTCAGCCCTTACAGTCATACTTGTAAATAACAGCATGAACATAAATAAGAGGATAGATCTAAGTGACTTTGTAAAGAGTCTTTTAGAAAGTCCTGAATTATTACACGGTCTAGATTTATTACACATTCTATCTATTAAAGTGACCATAAGCTTTTGCTCCATAAGGTGATTTAAAGAAAATGTCTTGAGTAATAGCTACAGTAAAGGCATATCCTGCTTCTACAGAAAGAGTAGGAGAGAGATTGATGTTTCTTTCAATGATCTTAGCTAGTGCCTGAGAAATATTAGAACTACCCTGAGCCTTAAAGCCTGCGATAGTACGTTGATGACCTTCAGCTAAATTGTAGGTATCCTCATAGTGATCAGCTGTTGAACTGATGCTAGATAGCAATAATGAATTTGCAATGATCTTAAAGTAATGGTTATCAACCTTTGCATCAAAGCCTGCATATCCATTAGTAGATTGACCAGGCATTGAACCTAAGTTAATTGACTGACCATTAGGAAAAATGATCCTGTTAAAGCCAATAAACAGTCTTTCAGTTCCAAAGGCAGCACCAGAGGCATATTGACCTACAAGTTTTGAACCACGTGGAATTAAAAGGTACTTTGCTATAATGGAGTCATGAACATCACGAGAGATCTGAGCTGTGATTTGTCCTGGTAATTCTGAGTTAATTCCGTTTAGTAAAGTTGCATGAATGACACTGCCTTGCATCAGTGCAAAGGGTGTTTTAGGATTTTCAACTTCACTTTTTAAAACGTAGTTATTTCGTTTTAATTTATCGTAGCTCTCAAGTGTGTTCTCGTTAGGTTTATCCTGAGAATTAGAAGTACTAGGACTATCTAAAGATCCTAATTTTGGTTGCTTAAATTCTGATGTGGATTCAGTACTGTTGAGGCTGTTGTCTTTATCAAATAAAGAGTTGCCTAAACCACTATGTTTTATCTCAAGATTTACTTTACTCGAGGCCTTTAAAGCTTGTTCATAGTATTCTGATTTTGGTTTTGCCTTTTGCATCAATGGCACTTCTGCCTCTTTTGGAGTACCGTCATAATCCTCAAAAGATACAGTTTTGGTAACAAATTTATCTTGAGATGAATCGTCACTGCCTTTGTAACTGCGGTCGGTTAGGGCATGTCTCTCCTGATACTTGACGTAGTTTTTAGCAAAATCCTCATCATCTACAGCTTCAGCTGAAACATCTGTTAAAACCTGTTTTCGATTTTTGCCAGTATTGTCATAAGCAGAATGATGGTTTTCGTCTCTTGCCTCAAAAACACCTAGTTTGTCTGCTTTTGCAATATTAGCTTGTAATGACTGAACATTAGCTCCATTTTGCTTATCTTTAATTTCATTGAGCTTTTCCTGCTCTTTTAAACTGAAGAGCACTGTAAAAAAGATAGTTATGGCAATAAATCCACCGATTAAAAGGTAGACCGGCTTTTTAGATAATTGCCCCTGTTTTATAAGAGAAAAAGACATCTAAACTCCTATGACTCAAGTCTTATAACATCAGCGCTCTGCTTTTCATTTCCATTAGTTGAGATCAAGCGCAGGTGGGAGTAGATGCCATCTACTACGTAGGTATTGTCAAAATAGGTAAAGTTAATGGTATTAGTCTTATCCTCACCAAAGAATAAAAATCTCTCAGAGCTTATTTCCTGCAATACCGGTAAATAGCTTGAGTTTATTGGATTATTCATGACAATAAAGGTACGCTTACCATCATCGTATACGTTCTGAGGAATAAGCTTAGAGTCACCGTCAATTGAATAGTTGTAGTTACGCCTCTGAGTACTGTCTTTGTAAGTAGCAGCAACAGTCAAAGCAGGACGAGAGTTCTTCTCATAGGCAATCTGCTCTGTTGAAGGATAATTTTTAGTTCCTAAGTTTTGCTGTGATGGTGAAGAACTGTCCTCATTAGACTCATAAGTTGCGTATTGTAAGTAAGGATCATCATAATGCTTGGATGATGGTAGTTTTAAAGTATTAGGGTATGAGAACACCACAGCAGGCATAAAATCAGATTCAGTAGATTTTAAGCGCAGGTGATAGGTGCGTCTGTCGGTGGTGACAAGCATTGAAGTTTTAAGTCCTGACTCTAATGGCTTTACAATCAAATGCTCTACACTGTCTTGTGCTGTGCCAGATACAGCACTTTCTATATTCCAACGCACAGAATCTCCTAATTGAACAGAGAGAATTCGCTCTCCTTTTTCAAAAGCAAGATCAGTAAGTTCAAGTAAAGCGCAAACGACAGTAGGAATACCAGAACCATAGGCAAAGGTTACTAAGCCTGCCTTATAAGCAGTACCTGCTACCTGTTTAGAATCTAATAAGTCTAACTTCGACAGAGTCTTAAGATCTCTGTCATCTAAACTCACGTTATCAGCTAAGGCACTGTAACTTGAACAGAATAGACAGGAGATCATTACTGAGAGTAAAGACATTTTTTCTAGTTTCATAAAGGTAGTCTTTTTCATGATGCTACCTCAATGATCTTATTGACATTAAACTCGTTTACAAACAGACCTAAAGGATTGAGTCTTACCTCCTCAAGATTGTCATAAGTGACATTAAGCCTCTTATAACTTACAAATGCTTTGTATCTTTCAGTTAAGGTCTGTTCTTTATGACGGGTCATGAGTTTAAAGGTCACCTCAAAAGTGTTATCTGTAAGTGACACTACAGATTCAATAGCGGTGTTCTGAAGATCTGTTGCATATGACATCACGTTAGCTTTGGTATAAAAGTTATCAATAAAGGCAGAAGCAGCACTTCCTAATGAGGTCTTAGCGTAGATCTCGTTGATAAAACGTCTTTGCAAAGCCTTATCCTCACTTACAGAATACAGTCTGTCTACGTATTCACAGACAAAAGATGCTTTTACTTTGGAACTTAAGCTGTCTTGATCTCTGTTCTCTAAAAAGAGCACTGAGCCCTGTTTATCTACTGCTACCACATAAGGTCGAAACTGAGTCTTACCGCTTAAATCAATACAGTAAGAAAGAGAGATAAAACCTAAAGCCATACCTAACATTCCCATGAAAGCAGGTACAAGCTCTGTACGCAGAGCTTTGGTTGCAAGATCAATCAATTTCATGCCAGTGGCAATTTTTGCCTTTTTCTTTGAAGCAGGACCTTTATAGGCGATAGGCAAATTCTTCTTGATATTGTTCATACATTTCATCCACGTAAGATTTGTCGTTTTCAGATAGAGATAAAAGCTTTAGCTCTGGTTTAGAGAGTGCCAGTGAAAAAGGCATAAAGTTAACGTCTTTGTGTAAAAAGAGTGTATGCTTTGGTTTAGCTTTACAGATAGCATCTATTTGACTGTCAGACAGTGAGAGCTTTTTATAAAAGCCTTTTAAAGCTTCAGTGTTTGCATCTTTGTTTGGCAGAAATATTCTGGTTTTAATACAATCTAAAAAGTCTCCAATGTTAGACGCTTTAGACAGATCGTTAATTGACTGTGTAGCTAAGATAATTGCAACATTGTGCTTTCTTAAGGTTTTGATCCAGCTTATAAGCTGCTTTGAAAACTCCTCATTAGCCAGCATCATCCAGGCCTCATCGATGATAATGGCACCTGCCTTTCCTGTCATAATGCTCTTATTGATTAGATTAAAGATGCACTGTAAGGTTGGAAATAAAAAGTCATCAGCTTTTTCAAAGAACTGACCGCATTCAAAGACAGTAAGCTCGGCATTAAATGATGGATCAGAGTCACCATCTAAAATAGAGTTTTCAATGACGCTGTTAGTAAAAGCTGACAGAGCAGTCTTAAGCTCTTTTCTTGGCAACAGTGTGCACATAGTACTTAAAGTGCGCTCGTGTTTATCAAAGTCCGAGAGTAAGGTTAAGGCATCACGCAGATCGTCTTTTAACTTAAGATCAGTCTCATAACCCTGTGAGATAAAGAGCTTTTCTAAAAAGCGCAAAGCTTCATCTTTTTCATTAGGAGTATCAATCTTAGCTAAAGGGCAGAAACGAATACCTTTACCATTTTCAAGCTTAATGTGGTTCCCTTTTAAAGCACGGGTTAAACCATAAAAGGAGTTACCTTTGTCAAAGACAAAGATCTTCATACCGTCATACTTTAAAAAAGATGGAATAAGACTGCCTAAAAATACGGATTTACCGCTGCCAGGAGGTCCTACAACTAAGGTATTGGCCAAATCCGTATCATGCAGATTTAAATGAGCATAAAGTCCCTCTAAGGTTCTTACAGTCATTAAAGAAGGCTTATTCTTACCGTATCTAAAATTAGGAGAAATACTCTCTCCTGTATAGATCTGATTTAAAGGTAAAAGATCAGTTAAAACAGTATTAGGTATGAGAGCGCGTCTTACATTTTCAAGACTGTGACCTGGCAGAGATCCAAGATATGCCTCTGTTGCGTTTACTGTCTCAATTCTTGCACCAAAGCCTGAAGCTTCAATTGCCTGAACACACTTTAAAGCCTGCTTTTCTAATAGTTTAGCGTCAGTGCCTGTAAAGATGATGTTCGCGCAATAAGAACCAAAACTTAAAGAGTTTTGCACTAGGTTCTTTTTTGCATCGCTGATGTCATTTAACTGTTCTACAGCATCCTGGTTTTCATTATCGCTTTTGGAGTTAAAAAACTGCGCTATAAAACCGTGTTTTTTCTGAGCCCATAAACGACGGTTCTTCTCTAAAAGTACCTGTGAGGTAAAGCTGTCATAGCTTATGTATCTGGTTGAAAAACGATAATCAAAATCAAGAGTTGATAATCTGTGCAGAATATTAAACTCAGACTCTAAAGGCAGTCCTTCTATGGCAACTACTACAATATATCTGTCAGATAACTTAGGCGCAGTACCTGATGTAAAGTCATCTGATGATAACAGTGAGTCTAGGTAGTAATCACCTTTAGGCAAGTTTAGCTCAATCTTTTTACCTGATATGCAGTACTTTAAAAAGTTAACAGTTTCGTGTGAGATAATTTTAGGACAATTACCTACCCCAAAATTCTTAGCATTTAACTTTGGATTATCTAAAAAGGTACATTCTTCGAGCTTTAAAGTGTTCTCAAGAGAGTTTTTGATGGCATCAACGCTTTTTGAAAATTCAACAATGACACTGTTTACCTTATCATCGGCTATCTTTAGCTCTGTGACCTCGTTATCTGAAGATATGTCTCTTTTCAGACTTTCATCATTAAACAGACTTGCAATACTGCGAATGCTGCCTAATGAGTGAGATAAAGAGGTAATAGTAAGGAAGCACTCATGAGTGTAGGTTGAGTTTTCTTTGAAAAACTCCTTTCTCTTGTAATAGAGCTTTTTTGCCTTGTCATTACCTTTGTATTCGCAATCTTCAATATCAGTGACTTTCTGTCGTATAAAATCGACGTTCAAGATGAAGTTGCCACCTAACTTTCTAAAGGCATTAGCGGTTAACTCTTGTGTGCGGCTTATAAGAGCACTGTCAGCATAACTAAGATCGTGTGCTCTTACTTTAAAGGTCTTTAATAAGGCACCATTCTTTAAAATAATGGTGTTTTGTGGACCTAATAGCGCGTAATCTAAAAGATCGGTAAATCCTGGCTGATTTGAGGCACATTTGTACTGTTTCCACATTCTCTTGGCCATAATAGCCACGAACAGCACGCATAAGAGCGCTAAAGACAATGACAAAGATGAAAAGAGAGCTTTTATCATAATAGGTTATAAGTTTTACTGTAGCTTTATTGGTGTTATAGGTTATTGTTTATAGTTATTGTTAATCAGTGTGATCTGTAACCATGAAGTAAGACAGAGTCTATTTACAAAACATAAAGGCTAATTGACAGCATGCTATTTATTCTTTTTTACAATTTGTCTAGAGTAATAAGACTTTTGTGCCAAATAATAGGGCTTATAACGAATGTTCTTTAAGTACACCTTTCTTAAATACAAATCGTCTTTGGCCATTTTTAGAAGGCACAAGTACAAAATCACAAAAACAATTAAAAACACCAGAGTAGCAATCAGTGAAAAACTAAAGATGCTGCCTACTATGGTTACAAATACGAGCAACATACACAGCTCTCTGTCACAACCTAAAAAGCTCTGTTTACGCAGCACAGATTGGTAAACAGGGTGTTTTACTCCAGACACACTAACTCCAAATCAAGATCAGTAATTAAGACGTTAATAAACCGTACAGCGAACTATAAGTAACGCATAAAAAACAGCAATTTTATTTAGCAGGCTGCCATTAAAGCTTCATCTTGGTGAAAAGAGAATTTAAAACTGCCAAATACAGAGTCATGCTTTACATCATTAAATGAGTCTAGGTATTGAGATGCTTTGTAGCCTTTAGGGCTGTCAATGAGAGTCGATGACAAGTTAGCAGATGTCAGATTAGTAGATGACAGATTAGTTGACGCATAGTCTTTAGCTGATAAGTTTGAAGAACTACCAGCAAGAGCTGTTACCTTAGCTGTCTTTTTAGAAAGATCTAATTCTATTGAATCTAATCCAATTGATGAAGTTGCTCTGTCAGATAGTGTTTTTTCGTTAAGTTTATGGCTCTTGTCATTTAAAGACATTTCATTAGAGATAGGAGCAAGTTCAGAAGAAAGTTCAGAAGAAAGTTCAATTGTTGCACCATTAAATAAGGATGACATCAAAGTATTAGCACCTACAAGCAGTGTCATTACCATTACAAGATACACAATACTGCGCATGAAGCGTCCCATCTCACCACCTGTAAAAATCAAGGTAGCACCACAGGAGACAATACCAATTAAAGATACTGAAAAAGCTACAGGTCCTGTTAATGACTTTTGAATTGTTTTAAGCCACGTCTCATAAGGTAAGACACTGCTGCCGGATGCGGTATCAGCAGCTAGTGCATCTTTGAAGACAGCTGTTAAGATAATAAAAGCAGTAAGTTTTAATAAAGCGTTTTTCATTTACTTTCTCCTAGGTATTTATAAGTAAATTTGCCTTGTTCTAATCCTGTTACAAGGGCAATACACGATACGTGTCTTAAAGGTTCTCTTTTTAAAATAATGATGGCATTGACAGCTAGAGCTATCATGCTGTCAATGTTATCTGGGGCAGATGGATTACGGCTTATAAGCAGTTTTAATCTTTCAAGACACTGCTCTACAGAGCCTGCGTGAATTGAAGCTAGTCCTCCTGAATGTCCTGTAGATAGAGCATCAATAAGATCAAGAGCTTCTTCAGCTCTTACCTCACCTACAACAATTCTGTCAGGACTCAGTCTTAAAGTTGCTTTTACTAAGGTACTAATAGAGGTATTAGGACCTGAGACTAAATTAACAGCATTATCATTTTCAATCTTAAGTTCAGGAGTGTCTTAAATGCAGACGATTCGTGAGAATGGTTCTACAAGAGCAATCCTTTTTAACATTGAATTGATAAAGCTGGTTTTGCCACATCCGGTCTGACCACAAACTAAGATGTTTTTTCTCTCTTTTATAAGATCATCTAATATGGTTAACTGTTCTTTGGAGATAAAGTTTTGTGATACTAAATGCTCAAAATTCAAAGAGAGCGCGTGTAATGATCTCAGACAGAAGCAAGGATACTTACACAATGGTGGCAGCAAAGCTGAGAATCTAGCATTGATACAAGAAATTTCAGTTTCGACGATAGGGCAGTTAACGTTAATATCAATTTTGCTCATTGAGGCTACAGTCCTAATTAAGATCTGAGCCTTTGAAGGAGAAATATCACAATATTTGACATTCTCACCATCTGAATAACGCACATAAAGCGCGCTATCTGGATTTAGCATGATTTCGTCGACAGCACCTTCAACTAATGATCCTACTAATTCATCAGATAACAGCTCAGACAAAGTCATCACTGTTCTATCAAAATCTAATAGTTCGTTTGTGTTGGTGCCCATATCAATTTCTTTTATTAAGTTAAATCCTAAGCTTTGATGAATTTTATAAATTCAACTACTCACCATGGCGCAAGATTATCCATGATGTTTTTTTTTGAAGACTTTTTTACTGATACAAACTGTAAGTAATATTGCTTATCTATCTGAAATTAAAGAAAAATAATAATTTGAAAAAGATTTTAAAAAGACTTGAAAGGTGTTTTGATACTTACTTTTTAGTACTTGTCATGAGCGCGTTATGTAAGAAAATTAAGAACAAGCAAGGACAAGCAAAGTAGTAAATGTAAAGAAATGATAAAACAAGGAAGCTCTGTTATCAAAGCTTCCTTTTAAAGACTAGATTAAGTTAAAGTCATCACGAGCAAATACTGGTATGTATTCAAGTGGTGAGTCTACAGTAATCGTAGTGCCACCCTCATAGAGCTTACCTGTGTTGGTGTCTCTCCATTTAGCCCCATTAGGTAAATATACCTCACGAGACAGTTTGCCTTTTTCATAAACAGGGCAAACTAACAGAGATGGACCGAACATGTAGCAATCTTCAACATCAAAGCTCTTAGGATCATCCTGGAAATCATAGAATACTGGTCTCATTACAGGAGTTCCTTTTTCATGAGCTTCTTTCATCAGCTCTTTAATATAAGGCTTGAGCTTTACGCGTAACTCAAGATAGTGACAACAGATCTTATAGACTCTGTCACCATAACTGTAAACCTCATTAGGACCACCTGAACAGCACATACCACCGCCAGTTGAACCTACCATAGGCTGTCTTGGATGTCTGTCACCATGTACTCTCATGACAGGGCAGAAACAGCCATATTCAAACCAGCGAGCAAAGATCTCACGATAATCCTCATTTTCTGGATAACCACCGTGGAAACCGCCAATATCTGTGGTAAACCAAGAAATTCCAGCAAGAGACATATTAAGTCCAGCCATGATCTGGTTTTTAAGATCTTTAAATGATGTACCAACGTCTCCAGACCAAACTAAAGCTCCATACTTTTGAGAGCCTGCCCAGGCACAACGGATAAGACTTATAACATCATCTTTACCAGTTGACTTTAGACCATCATAAAAAGTCTTAGCATACATCGCAGGATAGAGGTTACCAATCTGCAGATTAGAACCTTTAAAGTAGCGCATGTTATCAAAGTCATAAACTGCACATTCAGGTTCTGCTACATCTAACCAGAAGTTTTTAATTCCTAGTGAACAGTAGTTCTTTTTGCATTTTTCAAAGACGAATTTACGGGCATCAGGATTGGTGGCATCAAAAGGAACGGTAGGGACCAAAAACTCCATGGTAGTCTGCACACCACGATCGGTTCTTATGAGGTAACCTTTGTCGTTCATTTCTTTATAGTTTACAGACTCTTTTTCAACAGTAGGCCATACGGATACTACTGTTTCAATTCCCATCTCTTTTAGCTCATCGATCATAGCTTTTGGATTTGGGAAATAGTCATCATCAAAAGACCAGTCGCCTTGCTTTTTCCAATGAAAAAAAGTCGATAACAATTACATCTAATGGCAACTTACGTTTTTTGTATTCACGAGCAACTTCAAGCACCTGCTCTTGAGTTACATAGCGTAATTTGCTCTGCCAAAAGCCCATTGCATAGTCAGGCATCATAGGTACTCTACCAGTAACTTCGGTGTATCTTTCTTCAAGAGTAGAGATCCTGTCTGATGCGGTGATCCAATAATCGAGCTTTTTAGTTGAAAGTGCTGTCCACTTTGTAAGGTTATTAGAAAAGTTAACCTCACCGATTGCTGGATTATTCCGCAAAAAGCCATAGCCGTTTGAGGAAATATAGAAAGGAACAGAGGCTTGTGAGTTTCTTTGAGCAAGTTCTAAGGTACAGCCTTTAAGATTAAGATAAGGTTGCTGATAGATACCCATACCAAAGATCTTTTCATCTTTGTTTGCTTCAAAGCGAGCAGTCACCTGAAAGTCTCCTCCTAAAAGAGGTTTGAACTCGCGTTCTTCAATTTCAAGCGCTGAAAGATCTTTTGAAGCTCCATCCAATCTGTTTCTTGCAAACTCTTCTAAAAGTACTTTGCCATGTTGATTAGTAAAGATAAGTTTTCCGTTAGCCTGAAAAGATGCGGTGATATTGCCATGGGTAATCGATCCACATTGAGCGGTAACGGTTTTAAGTCCAGGCATATTAGATACAACTTCTTGAGTTTCAGTCCAGATTTTTATAATTGACGTGAAGTTTTGTACTTTTTCACTTAAGGCAAAGTCCTCATCTAAAGAGTAGCCTCCCATGACTTCTCTTACTCTTAAAGAATCCTGTCCCCAAGGTTCAACTACAGTGGTGGTTCCAGCAAAATATCGATACAGTTTGCCTTCTTTTTCTTCAACAATACCTGGCATAATTTTTACATCCCATAATAATATTCATCTGCTTTGCCTAAGAGTCGTCTCTCTTAGATGCATAGCATTACTAAAATCATATAAAGAGCATAGTCTTTCTTTTAGAAAAATTGTCTGAACTACTTCAAGAAACAATGTATTGCCGATTGAACACACTCTAAAAAGAATTGCTTAAACATAATAGGCAAAGGGAGTAGAGTAAATTTGAAGGTTAAAAATATGCTAAAATCAGCCAAAGTTTTTAAGTTAAGATTTTTTAAATGCTGTTTAACACCCCTGAGTACTTTTTACTGTTTCTGCCAGTAAGCATCATTGTTTATTTCTTTTTTAGCAAAAGACGATATTTTGCAGCCTCAAAACTGTGGTTGCTTTTGTGCTCACTCTTCTTTTACTGCTATTGGAAGTTTGACTACATCTGGATCTTATTAGGCTCAATTGTCTTTAATTTTGTAATAGGCTCAATCCTGTCAAAAGAAGCTAATGCAGATGAAGATGCGACTAAGTTAGGTGTTAAAGATAATCAAAACTCTGATGAGCGTACTCTAAAAAACAGAGTTTGCAGTACTAAAAGAAAGCTCATCTTAATCTTTGGTGTGTTAGCAAACGTAGCTTTACTAGGTTATTACAAATACACTGACTTTTTAATTTCAGATCTAAACCTGCTATTAGGAACTTCTTATGAGCTAGTGCATATAGTTCTGCCACTTGCGATAAGTTTCTTTACTTTCCAGCAGATAGCTTATCTTGTGGATTCATATAAGGGACTTACCAAAGAGTATGATTTTGTATCATATGCGGTGTTTGTATCCTTCTTTCCTCAGTTAATTGCAGGTCCTATTGTTCACCATAAAGACTTAATTCCTCAATTCTTTAAGGCAAGAAACTTATTCTTAAACTACAAAAATCTGTGTTTTGGACTCTTTATCTTTACGATAGGCCTCATCAAGAAAGCTATCATCGCCGATAAGTTTGCAATCTGGGTAGGTGATGGTTTTGATAGTGCTAATAACCTGACACTGCTTACATCTTGGTTAGTCTCATTTTGCTATACCTTTCAGCTGTACTTTGACTTTAGTGGTTATTGTGACATGGCGGTAGGCTCAGCTCTGTTCTTTAACATCAAGTTACCTATTAACTTTAACAGCCCTTATAAAGCTCTATCAATTCAGGATTTCTGGAGACGCTGGCATATTACCTTATCTTCATTCTTAAGAGATTATCTCTACTTCCCACTAGGTGGTAGCAGACAGGGCAGTTTTAGAACCTATGTAAACCTGTTTATAGTCTTCTTTATTACAGGTATCTGGCATGGTGCAGGTAACACTTTTGTCTTATGGGGACTATTACATGGTGTAGCTATTATTATCCACAGAGTCTTTCATAATTTTAGCTATTCTCTTCCAAGAGTTCCTGCTTGGATCTTAACATTTATCTTTGTAGATATAGCATGGGTGCTGTTTAGAGCTCCTGACCTTAATGTGGCTTACGAAGTCTACTCTCATATGTTTGATTTTGGTTCACTCTCATTAGAGCAACTATCAACCTTTAAGTCAGCTCTAAAGGGGATAGGCTTGAATTACCAGACTATAACTTATGTAGTTTTAGCTTTAATCGTGGTCTTAACCTGTAAAAACTCCAACGAGCTATTAGCTAAAGTAGCAACAATTAAGAATGAGAGATTATCTAAACTTTATACTCATAAAGAAGGTAAGTTACAGCATGTGCTCTATAAAGTAGGTGGCTATTGCGCCTGTGTGTTTGTAGCACTTATCTTATTTTATGTAACTTTAGCTGTTATTGGCTCAAGCTACACCGAGTTTATTTACTTTAACTTCTAAAGAACACAGTTTAAATAAAGCTTTGAGTTTAGATTTTGACTTAAAGCTAATTGTGCCCTTAAAAGGAATTCGAAGGATTTATTAAGTAATGGCAAGTAAAAAGATCTTTGTACTTATCATGTCTTTATTTATAGGCATCTTCGCACTATATACAGTTGCCATGTATTTTTACGATCCTATGCATATCATTTCAAATCCAGATCAACTGTTTAATGGCAGTATGCGCTATCAGGCAAGAGGCTATCTTGAGAATAAAAATGTAAAAGGTCTGATTATTGGTACTAGCATGCTTGAGAACACAAGTTCTGATGAGGCAACAGCAAAGTTATTTAAAGATAAAGGTTCAGAGCGCTTTGTAAACATTTCCTTAGCAGGTTCAACTCTTGCAGATAGAAAGGTAGTTTTAGATTATGCCTTTAAACATAATGACATCAAAAAGGTCATTTACTCTTTAGAGATGTCCCCGCTTTTCTATAAAGCTCTTGTGCCTATGAACTGGCAAAAAATCTATGATGACAATTTAGTAGACATCATGTCGCCTTATATGAAAACAGGTTATGTAAAGTGCCTTTTGACATTCTCACAAAATGAAAAGTGTGTGGGCGTGAAAAAGTCCTTAGATAGACCAGCAGCCTGGATTGATGATCCTTTATATAAAGACAGTTTTAATGGTGTTTGCTCATGGAATGAAGTCTCAAGAAATATCCTTAAAAGTTACCTTAACACCAATGGTAAAAGTAATGAGCTAGCACTCTTTAGCTTAGACTACCTAAAGAACTATACCCAAAATGAGCTTTTCAGCCTAATTGATAAACAGCGTTGCACCAATTTCTATCTAGTAATTCCACCTTCATCTGCTGTTTATTACAAGCTGCAAACTGAACACTATAAAGAACACGTAACTCTAATCAAAAATTTCATTACCTATCTTGCTTCAGAATGTTCTATCAGGGATAACTGTAGCTTATATGGCTTTGATGATACAGGCTTGTCTTTAGATCTTAAAAACTACAAAGACATGTTCCATTATTCAGATAAGGTAAATTCTTTAATGATTGATGCTATTGAAAAACATGAACATGAGCTTACTAAAGATAATGTAAGCACTTATCTTAAGAGAATGGATGAAGTCATTTCAAAGACTGATGTAGAAGCTATAAAAACACAAATCAACAACTGTAAGTAAATACTTCAAGGTAAGAGAAAATCAAAAAGCTGTTATTTCAGTCTTGAGCGCGATTTTATAATTGTGCTACTTTCTATGTATCTATCTAACCAAACAGGATACAGAACTTACCTAAGTCAGGTTCAACATCCATCAATTCATAAATAACAGGTGGCAAGACTGCAAGCTCATACAGTTTTCCTCATATAGTTCATTTACAAACATAGTTTATTAAGAACCATAGACAACAAAAAAGCTCTAGCTTTTTGGGGCTAGAGCTTTTAGAAAATTCTACTTTAACTATAGCTTACTTTTTATTAGCAAGTCTTTGTGCTCTCTTGCAAGCTGCTGCTGTAAAGATTACGTCAGTTGAGCTGTTTAGAGCAGTTTCAGTTGAATCCTGAATTACACCGATAATAAAGCCGATACCTACAACCTGCATTGCAATGTCATTTGGAATACCAAAGATTGAGCAAGCTAAAGGAATTAGCATTAGTGAGCCACCGGCTACACCTGAAGAACCGCAAGCACACAGAATTGAAGCTACGCACATTAAGAATGCTGAAGCAAAGTCAATTTCAATACCCAAGGTATGAGCTGCTGCCATAGTCATAATAACGATGGTGATACCAGCACCTGACATATTGATAGTGCAACCTAAAGGAATAGAAATTGAGTAAGTAGCCTTATCTAATTTCATTTCTTCACATAAAGCTAAGTTAACTGGCAGGTTAGCAGCTGATGATCTTGTGAAGAATGCACAAACGCCAGATTTTGCCAAGCACTTGAATACTAATGGATATGGATTCTCGTGAGTTACGATAAATACCAATAATGGGTTGAAGATGAATGCTACCATTAAGAAGGTTGCAACTAATACAACTACTACATGTACGTAGTTTAGTAAGTTAGCAAAACCACCTTCTTGGGTGCATGATGAGTAAACTAAGCCAAATACACCAATAGGAGCAAAACGGATCACCATACGGATAACGCCAGATACAGATGCTGCTAAATCATCTAATACACGCTTAGTATTGTCGTGAGCAACTCTGAACATTAAACCTAATGAGATAGACCACATTAAGATTGCAATGTAGTTACCATTGATAAATGCAGATACTGGGTTTTCAACAGCTTGGTTTACAAAATTGATTAAAACCTCACCAATTCCAGATGGAGCTGATACATCAGCGTTCTGAGCTAATTCTGTAAAGGTGCTAGGGAAGATATAGCTCATGGTTAAAGCTAAACCACCTGAAATTAACATGCCAACAAAGTAAAGCACAATGATTGGCTTCATTGAGGTCTTCTGACCGGTCTGATGCTTAGCAATAGCAGCTGCAACTAATGTAAATACTAAGATAGGTGCTACAGCTTTTAATGCTTTAACGAATAGATTACCTAGTGTTGGGATCACTGATTTGTCATCAGGGTAAACGTAAGCTGCAAGAATACCTAAGATAAGACCGATTACGATCTGCAGAATGAAAGGAACTCTGTTTAGAGTCCTTGCAAATGGACCTTTTGGATTTTCAGATTCTAACATAGTGTTATTTTCCTTATATTTATAAAGGCATTACGCCTTACTTTTCTGTAAAGATTTCGTTAATTTTACAGTCAAAATCTGTGGATTTGTATTTATTGATCAATTGATACTACATTTTTAGAAATATGCACATTAAAGGTGCAATTTTAGAGTCTAATCAGGATAGAAATGGTCATTTTTAAGTGAACCTGAAACTGATATAAAAGGAAGACGTAATCGCTTACGGAATAAAAATCTTAAATTTAAGATTTTAAGTTATTTTAATAGATTTTTATTCTCGCATTTTTGGAAAAAATCGAAGCCTTGTATTATAATCAAGCTGTTTTTGGCTAAGGCTAAAAAGAATCTTATTTAATGAACACATACAAATTAGGTACCACCAATGATCTATTCTAAAGAAGTAGAGAATATGTGCCCTGTAACTAAGGGTGCATACCATGGTCCTGCTCCAATTCCTGAAGAGGGTAAATGGGTTCAGGCTAAAGAAATCACAGATATCAGCGGATTAACTCACGGTGTGGGTTGGTGTGCTCCTCAGCAGGGCGCTTGCAAGATGACCTTAAACGTAAAGGACGGCATCATTCAGGAAGCCCTTGTTGAGACTATTGGTTGTTCAGGTATGACTCACTCTGCAGCTATGGCTTCAGAAATCTTAATCGGTAAGACCTTATTAGAAGGTTTAAACACCGACTTAGTTTGTGATGCTATCAACACTGCATACCGTGAGCTGTTCTTACAGATCGTTTACGGTCGTACTCAGACTGCTTTCTCAGAGGGCGGTTTACCAGTTGGTGCTTCTCTTGAAGACTTAGGTAAGAACCTACGTAGCCAGGTTGGTACTATGTTTGCTACTAAGGCAAAGGGTCCACGTTACCTGGAGATGACCGAAGGTTATGTTACCCGTGTAGCTTTAAACAAGAATGACGAGATCGTAGGTTACGAGTTCGTAAACTTAGGCAAGTTAATGGATCTGTTAAAGGCTCACCCAGAGATGTCTGGTAAAGACGCAATTGCTAAGATCCAGGGCCACTATGGTCAGTGGGATAATGCCTCTAAGTATATTGATCCAAGAAAAGAATAACGAGGTACTCAAAGATGGCATTATTTGAAAGTTATGAGCGTCGTATTGACAAAATCAATGGTGTATTAGCTCAGTACGGTATTAAGTCAGTTGAAGAGTGTAAAGAGATTTGCGCTAAGTATGGTTTAGACCCATACAAGACTGTTGGTGACATTCAGGGTATCGCTTTCGAAAACGCAAAGTGGGCTTACACTGTAGGCGCTGCTATTGCATTAAAGAAAGACTGCAAGGTTGCAGCTGATGCAGCTGAAGCTATCGGTATCGGTTTACAGGCTTTCTGTATTCCTGGTTCTGTAGCAGAGGATCGTAAGGTTGGTTTAGGTCACGGTAACTTAGGCGGTATGCTATTACGTGATGAGACCAAGTGCTTCTGCTTCTTAGCTGGCCACGAGTCATTCGCTGCTGCTGAAGGCGCTATCGGTATCGTTCGTAACGCTAACAAGGCTCGTAAGACCCCATTACGCGTTATCTTAAACGGTTTAGGTAAAGACGCTGCTCAGATCATTTCTCGTATCAACGGCTTCACTTATGTAAAGACCAAGTTTGATTACTACACTTCAGAGTTAAAGATCGTTGAAGAGATCAAGTACTCAGATTCAGAGCGTGCTAACGTTCGCTGCTTCGGTGCAGATGACGTTCGTGAAGGTGTTGCAATTATGCATCACGAGGGTGTTGACGTTTCTATTACTGGTAACTCAACCAACCCAACTCGTTTCCAGCACCCAGTTGCAGGTACCTACAAGAAAGAGTGTATCGAGCAGGGTAAGAAGTACTTCTCAGTAGCTTCTGGTGGTGGTACCGGTCGTACCTTACACCCAGATAACATGGCTGCAGGTCCTGCTTCATACGGTATGACTGATACTATGGGTCGTATGCACTCAGATGCTCAGTTCGCAGGTTCATCATCAGTTCCTGCTCACGTTGAGATGATGGGCTTTATGGGTATGGGTAACAACCCTATGGTTGGTGCTACCGTAGCTATCGCAGTTCAGGTTGCTCAGGCTTTAAACAAGTAATTTGTTTAACTGAATAATCTAAAGAGGGGGCATTGATTTGCTCCCTTTTTGTTTCTTCTCATTCTTATTTCATAATTGTTCTGCTAATTTCAATTTCACTCTGTTTCGATTCATGATTTAATAACAGTGTCTTCAGTCCTTTTGGCTTAGCTATAATTAAACAAATTTAGAGGAAAAATCATGTCATCAGAAATAGGTAAATATGTCAGCTCCTATACGGATTTTGGATTTAAAAGACTGTTTGGAACAGAACTAAACAAAGATCTCTTAATTAGCTTTTTAAATTCATTCTTGAACTTAAAAGACCAAATTGTAGATTTGTCATATATCTCGTTAGAGAAACTTGGTGTTTTACCCTTTGATAAAAATGCGATTTTAGGAACTTGCTGTAAGATATCTGATGACTCTTACATTATTGTACAAATTCAAAATTCACTGCCTGTCTTTATAAAAGCAAGAAGCCTATTCCACTCTCTCTCTCCTTTATCAGCAATCAAGCTCCACAAGGAGTCTTTGATAACAGAATTAAGGCTGTCTATAGCATAACCTTGGTTGGCTGTGAGTTAGATGGTGACAGTGATTCATACCTGCATGAAGTCGTTTTATACGACAAAGGTTCAAAAGCTAAGTTCTGCGACAACATTGCATACTATTATTTAGAACTTCCTAAGTTCACCAAAAATGAAGATGAACTTGAAACTATCCAGGATAAATGGATGTATGCAATAAAAAATCTTTCTGCTTTAAACAATAAACCTCTTGCTTTAAAAGAACAAGTGTTTACAAGATTATTTAGAATTGCTGAAATAGCAAAATTCTCTGAAAAAGAAAAATTTGCTTATCAAGGTAGTTTAAAAAAATGTGGGACAATAATGCTGTATTGGAAAAAAGTTATGCCGATGGCCATAATGACGGAAAAGCAGAAGGAAAGGTTGAAGGAAAAGCCGAAGAAAAACTATCCATCGCAAAAAATTTAAAAGACATAGGCATATCTCCTAAAGATATTTATAAGGCTACTGGGCTTAAAGAAGGAGAGTACTAATTTAGCTTTTAAGCGCTTTCATTTTAAGATATGCATAGTTGTGGCTAATAAATTAACAATTTATTAAAGATGTCTCTTATTGTGCCGTTAAGAAGTTAAGAGTTTCTAAAACGGCCAATGAGCTGATATCAGGAGAGAAACAGGAGCAATTCCTGTAGTTGTCTCTGGGGAGTATTCCCCAGAGGTAACACTCTTAATCTAGACTTCAATCTTAATTCCAGTCTTAATCGATTTTAATCTGTCATTATTCTTGCTGAGGATCTTACTTTCATCAGCGTCTTGATCTTTTGATATACTGCTTGATTGAATTTATTTGAATACATCAATACTGAATACATCAAACGTTGATTTACAGAAGTATATAAGGTCTTAAGTCTATAAGAACCGCCAAAAGAAAAAGTATGAATAGCTCTAGCTTTAATCTCTTACAATATCTTAGAAGAAATCCAGATCTCTACACAGCAGCCATTTTAGCTTTTGTAACCTCGTTTTTTACTCAATTCTCATTTAAAAGCACCATTGATGCTTTAAACATCAAGATCCTCTTATTGCTTTTATGTTTAATGCTGGTGGTAGCTTCATTTAAAAAGTTAGGCGTACTATCTTTGACTTATATGAAGCTATGCTCGATGTCTAAAAATGCACGATCACTGTCAAGATTGTTTATCTTTATCAATTTTTTCATCTCGATGCTGATTACTAATGATGTTTCATTGATAATCTTTATACCGATTGCAATTGCTGCTTTTATAAAAGTAAACAGGCAAGATCTTTTGATTAAGGTTCTATCTTTGCAGACAATCGCTGCAAACGTAGGTTCAACTCTTACACCTATTGGCAATCCTCAAAACCTGTTTATCTATACAGTCTTTAACTATGACTTACTCTCATTTGTAAAAGTCACAATTCCTATAATCCTAGTGTCATTTGTGCTGTTGTTTTTAACCACACACTTTATTGATACCAAGCCTTTGAAGTATGAGAGTAACCTTACACTTACAATTAACTCTAAAAAATGTGCCATAACCTCTGTTCTGTTTGTGCTCTGTCTTTTAAGTGTGCTAAGAGTGTTAGATGTTTATGTAATGGCCATCATGGTTCTTATTGCAATTTTATTTATGGACAGATCTCTGTTTAAACAGGCAGACTATAAGCTATTACTGCTTTTTGTATTCTTGTTTATCTTTGTAAACAATGTTTGTCAGATGCCAACTGTCAACAACTTTGCAGAGACCTTTGTTGATAAGTATGAGTATTTTATCTCTGTGACTCTCTCTCAAATCGTGTCAAACGTTCCTGCAACAGTAATGTTATCTAATTTTGTTAAAGACTCTGATATGCTCTTAATCGGTGTGAACGTAGGTGGCTTAGGTACTATCATTGCTTCTATGGCAAGTTTGATCACCTTTAAGTTCTACATTAAAACTAATGACGCCAATCCTCTTTACTACATGAAGAAATTTACTAAATACAACATTGGATTTTTGCTAGTATTAGTAACTTTACACTTTGTTTTCCCACATTTCTTTTAGATAAATTTATTCTAAGATCAGCATGTTTAAAGCGTTTAAAGTATAAGCGCTATAAAGTATAATGATGCCATAAATTTGGAGCTTAAAATTCATGGCATTATCATTCTTTGCAACCTGTCCTAAAGGTTTAGAAACTCTTTTATTAAACGAATTAAATGATCTTGGAGCACAAAACGCTAAAGAAACTGTAGCAGGTGTTTCTTTTAAAGGCGATTTTGCTTTTGGTATGAAAGCATGTCTTTGGTCTCGCTTTGCTTCAAGAATTTTACTTGAGATGTCAGAGTTCTATTGTGAAACTGACACAGAACTGTATATCGGTGCTAATGGTGTAGCTTGGGAAAAGTATTTTGATAAGAGCAATACCATCGCAGTTTCCTTTACAGGTACCAATGATGAAATCAGAAACACTCAGTATGGTGCTTTAAAAGTAAAGGACGCTATCTGCGACAGATTACAGACAACCTTAGGTGGAAGACCTGATGTTGATAGAGAAAATCCTGATGTTTTAATTAACTGCCATTTAGATAAAAAGGGCAGTGCCAACATTTTAATCGATCTCTCAGGTCGAGCTCTTCTAAAGCGTGAATATCACCGAGGCACAGGTGCCGCTCCTCTAAAAGAGAATTTAGCAGCTGCCATGATTAAAAGAGCAGGCTATACAGGGGATAACTTCATTGATCCTATGTGCGGTTCTGGTACTTTATTATTTGAAGCTGCCTGCGTGGCTACTGATACAGCTCCTGGTATCAGAAGAGAGCACTATGGCTTCTTTAACTTAAAACAGTTTGATAAAGATGTCTGGAATGAGCTTTTAGAAGACGCTAAAACCAGATCTCAAAACGGTATTGCAAAGTGTATTGAGAGAAAAGTTGAGATTGTAGGCTTCGATCTTGATGAAAGAATTGTCGATATTGCTAATGAAAATGCTGCAAAGGCAGGTTTTGAGGATTTAGTAAAAGTTTATCACTGTCCTGTACAGAACCTGTATAACCCATTTACTTCAGATCTTAAAGTTACCATTGTAACTAACCCCCCATACGGTAAGAGAATGGGTAACTTCAATGAGTTAATCGCTCTTTATACCGAGATTGGTGCTGGCTTTAAGAAAAACTTTAAAGGCGCAAGAGTTGCTGTTATCTCATCATCTCCAGAATTGCTCTCATGCATGAGACTGCATTCAAATAAAGTTTACAAACTTTATAACGGTGAGCTTTTATGTCAGTTAAGAGTCTTTGATATTAACGAGACTGACGATTTAAGCGTAAAAGAAGAGCAGAACATTAAGATTGCAACGGACTTTGCTAACCGCTTAAAGAAGAACTTAACCTATATGCGCAAGTGGGCAAAGAATGTAAATACCAACGCTTACCGTGTGTATGATGCTGATGTTCCTGAATACTCAGCTGCCATTGACTATTATGACGGTTACTATGTAATTCAGGCTTATAAGGCTCCAGCTAAGGTAAATCCTCGTGTAGCTAAACGCCATGAATTGGATATGTTAAGCGCAACTGTTGAAATTGCAGGCGTTACAGGTGACAAGGTTATCTTAAAGAGCCGTGAAGTTCAAAAGGGCGACAATCAGTACGAAAAAGCTAAAGAACTTAAAAATGAGTTCATGACAGTAAACGAGAACAATGCGTTATTCAGAGTAAATCTGTATGATTATTTAGATACCGGTCTGTTCTTAGATGGTCGTCTCATTAGAGATTTAATTAGAAAAGAAGCAAAAGATAAAGACTTTTTAAATCTGTTCTCTTATACCTGTTCAGCCTCTGTTGCTGCAGCTTTAGGTGGTGCAAAATCTACTGTATCAGTTGATATGAGCAGAACTTACCTTGAATGGGGTATGGAGAATTTTAAGCTAAACCATTTAGCTACAGATAAGGCACAATTCATTCAGGCAGACTGCCTCTCCTGGTTATCTCAAGATCAGGGATTAGAATTTGATCTTATTTATATTGATCCTCCAACTTTCTCAAACTCAAAACGTATGGAAACAAGCTTTGATGTAAAGCGCGATCAGGTAGCATTACTTTCAAATCTGACAAGACATCTAAAGGATGGTGGTGAAGTTATCTTCTGCACAAACTTCAGAGGCTTTACAATCGATGAGTCTATCAAAGATTATGGCTTTGAAATTGAGAATATCTCTGAGGCCACCTTACCTCGAGATTTTGCTCGAGATAAAAAAATTCATACCTGTTACCGTTTGAAATTTAACAAGGCTAACATGGTTAAAACACCTGAGCCTATGACAACATTAAAAGCTGCTCCTAAGTGGCAGAGAGCTTTGGATGTAAAAGAAAATACTTACCATGAGTACTCTGAGTCTAATCATTATTCTCAGGATAGAAATTCTGACAAAGGCTCTTATAGAAATTCAAGATCTTACTCAGCACGCTCTGCAAATGGCTCTGAGAGTAGAGCATATGGAGCTAATACTGGTGTAAGTGCTACTGGTGTAAATAAAGTTTGGGGTGAAGCTAAAGAGAGTCACTCAACTTACAGACACGAGAAACAGGATAAATTTACTAAGCGTCCCGGTGAATTTGCTCACAAACCATTTAGACGTGATGATGAGAATTCATCATTTAATGAAAGACGCTCACGTGATAATGGTTACCAAAGAGGTAAATCGTCATATTCTAAGGGTAAGGATGGTTTTTCTAAAGGTAAAACTAGAGCACCTTCTCATAAGCCACGTGTGTTTGGACCTGATGGAATTAAGGATTTGTAATGAGTCTTGTATCCATTATTGATGCTTATTTAAATAACGGAGCTGACAAACTTTTAGAAGGGGCAAATCTTTCAATTGAAGAGAATGAAAGAATTTGTCTTGTAGGTCGTAATGGTACCGGCAAGTCAACTCTGTTAAGTTTAATTCAGGGTAAAAGAGAGTTAGATTCTGGCAGAATTATTATTCAATCAGGTCTTAAGATTGCAACTTTATGTCAGGATCCTCCTGCCTATGAACATGGTACAGCTTACTCACTTGCAGCAAGTGGTGTACCTGTAGTAGGTGAAGCTTTATCTAAATTCTCCATCACAGATGATCCTCATGAGCAGTTAGAACTGTCTGCTTTTATTGAATCTCATGACGGTTGGGTAAAAGATGCTGTTGTCCGTAAGATCTTAAACAGGATCGGTTTAGCTCCTGAATTAGAATTAAAGTCACTTTCAGGAGGCAATCGCCGTAAGGTTGCACTAGCAGCTGCTTTAGCATCAGAACCTCAGTTATTACTCTTAGATGAGCCTACTAACCATTTGGATATCGAATCTATTTCATGGTTTGAGCAGGAGCTAAAAGCCTTTAATGGTACCTTAGTATTTGTAACTCATGACAGATTCTTTGCTAATAACTGTGCAACAAGGATCGTCGAGTTAGACAGAGGTAAACTCTATTCTTATCCAGGATCATTTAACCGCTACATTGAACTTCGTGATGAAAGATTACGTAAAGAAGAGCTTGCTAATGCTGAGTTTGACAAGATCTTAGCTCAGGAAGAAGCTTGGATTAGACGTGGCGTTAAAGCTCGTCTTGCTCGTAACGAAGGTAGAGTAAAAGATCTTGAAGAGCGCAGAAAGATAAGAGCAAATCGACGCGACCGTATGGGCAACGTCATTATGGAGGCAAACTCTGCGCAAAGAAGTGGCAATTTAGTCTTTGAAATTAAAGATCTGAATATCTCTTTTGGAGAAAAGGCTGTTATTAAAGACTTTAGTGCAACTGTGATGCGTGGTGACAGAATTGGTATTACAGGACCAAATGCTGCCGGTAAAACTACTTTAATTAAAGCTCTATTAGGTCAGATTAAGCCTACATCAGGCAAAGTAAGAACTGGTGTTAATGTCGAAATACAGTATTTTGATCAGTACCATGAAGGTCTTGATCTTGAAAAGTCTGTAGCAGATAACGTAGCTGACGGTCATACTGAGGTTTGCATTAACGGCAAGAATAAACATGTTATCTCATATTTAGCTAATTTCTTATTCTCAGGCAGAAGAGCTCGTTCTCCTGTTAAGGTACTTTCAGGTGGTGAGAAGAACAGACTGTTATTAGCTCGTCTTTTTGCTAAAAGCTCAAATGTTCTAATCATGGATGAGCCTACTAATGATCTTGATTTAGAAACTTTAGATTTATTAGAAGATCTAGTATCGAGCTATAACGGTACAGTTATCATTATCAGCCATGACAGAGCTTTTATTGATAAAGTTGCAACTGAGACTTGGGTCTTTGATGGCAAAGGTCATATTGAATCTGTAATTGGTGGTTGGTCTGATGTGTTAGCTTATTATGAGCGAATTTCTAAAAATGCAGATCTGTCTACAAGCCAAGCTAAGGACAATAACCAAAAAGATATTAAAAAGTCTGAACAGTTATCTAAATCTGGAACAGAAAAGGTTAACAATTCCAAGAAGAAAAAAGGTCTTACTTTTACCCAAAAGCATGAGCTAAATGAGCTTCCTGATAAGGTTGAAAAGTTAGAATCGGAAATTGCTTTATTAGATGAGCAATTGTCTGATCCAGCCTTATTTGCTGACGGCCCTGAAAAGTCTATTGAAGTTACCAATAAAAGAAATCAGGCGCAAGCTGAGTTAGATAAGCTCTATGCTCGTTGGGAAGAATTGGAATTGATAAACGGAGAATAAAATGCCAGCCATTTTTTCAAAAATTGATTTACATTCACATTCAACCGCATCAGATGGTGCTTTTACCCCAGAAGCTTTAGTTCAAAGAGCAATTAGTCGTGGTCTTACACATTTAGCTTTAACTGATCATGATTGTGTTTTAGGTATAGATAGAGCTAAAAAAGAAGCTGAAGGAAAATTAGAGTTAATTCCTGGTGCAGAGCTCTCAACAACATGGAATAATGAGCAAATTCATGTGGCAGCATTATTTATTGATAAAGATGCACCTGTACTTCAAGAATATCTAAAAGGTCAAAGAGTCTTACGTATTCAAAGAGCTCAAGAAATTGGTGCAAAATTAGATAAGCAAGGCTTCACTGATTCATATAATGAATGCGTAAAAAGAGCCGGTGAGGGTGCTTCAATTACTCGTGGCAACTATGCTCGTTATATCGTAGAGATGGGCAGAGCACAGACTAATGAAGATGCTTTTGAGTATTACCTTAAGAAAGGTAAATGCTGCTATGTAAAGACCAATTGGCCTGATATTAGTGTAGCTGTTGATGCTATCTTAAAGTCAGGTGGCATTCCTGTTTTAGCTCATCCTAAACGTTATTCACTTACTAACACTAAATTAAGAGCGTTAATGGAATACTTTAAAGATTGTGGAGGTTTAGGCATTGAGGTCGCTTCATCTCAGCAGAAGCCTGCTGATCATGAGTACCTGTGTGAACTATGCAGAAAATATGATTTCTTAGCTTCATTAGGGTCTGATTTCCATAATATTGGACCTTACAGAGAGTTAGGTCTGAATTTGTCTATACCTGATGATTTGAAGAAAGTTTGGCAGACACCTCAAGCTGAGCCTTATAATTTTCCTAAAAACTAAGCCAAAAACAAATTGACCTTACTTAAAGTCATAAAAACGGTGGTTCAGACAAGGCATACAAACAAGTTATTCGTTTTAAACTAAAGTAGAGAGGCTAGCTTCTCTACATTTAGTTTAAGTCATAAACTTTTAGCTAAATCTTAAGCTACCTGCAAAATACATTTAAATTACACTCCATTCAGATTACCCCTATTCAGACTACCTCTATTCTGACTACTTCCATTCAGAAAAAATACTACCCAAACTAACTTTACACTCTTAAAGACAAAGTGCTCTTTGCTTGCTAAAGAGTTCACGCTCTAGCAATTTATAAAAGTTAATTATCAGACTAAGCTAAGTTTTTAATAAAAATTATTAGTTAATGCTAATTCAGGTTGCATATAACTAACTATATCTGTACAATGATTTTGTGTTCGTTATTAAGATTTTTTTGCTAAGAGGAAATCATGTCAAAAATCGTTAAAGTTATCGGTCGTGAAATTATTGATTCACGTGGTAATCCAACTGTAGAAGCAGAAGTTTATTTAGAAGATGGTTCATTTGGTCGTGCTGCAGCTCCTTCAGGCGCATCTACAGGTTCTAGAGAAGCTTTAGAGTTAAGAGACGGCGATAAATCACGTTTTGGAGGTAAAGGTGTATTAAAAGCTGTTGCTAACGTAAATGGTCCTATTGCTAAAGCTATTATTGGCAAATGCTCATGTGATCAGGCTGGTATCGATAAGATCATGATCGATCTTGATGGTACTGAGAATAAAGATAAATTAGGTGCTAATGCAATCTTAGCAGTATCTTTAGCTGTAGCTAAAGCAGAGGCAGCTTCTCGCAAGGTTCCTCTATACAAGTATATTGGTGAACTTTACGGTCATAAAGGCAAGTATGTAATGCCACTACCTATGATGAACATTTTAAATGGTGGTAAGCATGCTGATAACAATGTAGATATTCAGGAGTTTATGATCCAGCCTGTAGGTGGTAAGAATATCCGCGAAGCTTTACGTATTGGCGCTGAGGTATTCCATGCTCTAGCATCAGTACTAAAGAAGAAAGGTTTATCAACAGGTGTAGGTGATGAGGGCGGTTTTGCTCCTAACCTAAAGTCAAATGCTGAAGCTTTTGCATGCATCAAAGAAGCTGTTGAAAAAGCAGGTTATGAGTTTGGTAAAGATGTAACTTTAGCTATGGACTGCGCTTCATCAGAGTTCTATAACAGCGAAAATGGTTTATACGAATTAAAGGGTGAGGGTAAGTCATTTACTTCTCACGAGTTTACTGATTACTTAGCTAATCTTGTAAAAGAGTATCCAATTGTATCAATCGAAGACGGTCAGAATGAGTCAGATTGGGATGGCTTTAAGTATCAGACAGAGAAATTAGGTTCTCATGTACAGTTAGTTGGTGATGATCTGTTTGTTACTAACACCAAGATCTTAGCTGAAGGTATTAAGAAAGGTATTGCAAACTCAATCTTAATTAAATTCAACCAGATTGGTTCATTAACTGAGACTTTAAATGCTATTAAGATGGCTCATGATGCTGGTTACACTGCTGTTGTATCTCACAGATCAGGAGAAACTGAGGATACTACCATTGCTGATCTTGCAGTTGGTACTTCATGTGGTCAGATTAAGACAGGTTCTATGAGCCGTTCAGATCGTATTGCTAAATACAATCAGTTAATCAGAATCGAAGAAGAATTAGGTGATGATTGCGTCTTCTTAGGCAGAAAGGCTATTAAAGGTCAAAACTAAGATAAAGATCCTTTTTGATTGAAGATTTGGCGCCAGGACTTGTTCCTGGCGTTTTTATTTGTAATGAATCGCGAGAAAATGAATTTTTGACTGTATTTGGCGTTCCTTATTTGAGTAGATACTTAATGGCTATGTGAAAGAGCTCTAAAAAGCACATGTACGAATAACTTTTTGATCAAGTCATGCGTTTTTCTTATTCATTTGTGATACCTTGAATGAAGTTACTTTTAAAGGAATTTAGTCATGAAAAAGAAAACAATTGGTATTTTAAGTTCATGTGCGATAGCTGTAGCAGTAGCTGTATATGCTGGTGGTGTTTATTTTACAAAATCAGCTGTTGATAATGAGATTGAAAAGATTAACGATATTTCATCTCAAGGAGAGAATGGAACTGATGCTATTGCTTCAGTTGCTCATTTTAATGCTGAGGATAAAGGTTTCTTTTCTCAAAAAGGCACACTTACACTTTCATATCCACCATATGTTAACTTTGCAATTCCTGTAAAAATTGAGCATGGCTTTTTAAACGCAGAAATCTCTTTTGATACTAAAGATGTCAACAATTATTTAGCACGACAAAAGATATTGGCCTTAGATGGAAATACTTTAAAGAGTTCGGCCAAACTTAATGTAAGCGCTTTAAGTCAAAGTGCAACCTTAAAATTAAAGCTTGATGGCAGATATCTTGACAGGGCAATAAATCCAATTTCAGCTGATATAAAGATGGAAATTGATAAAGATGAAAATGTGGATTTATCCTCAGAATTTAACAGCATCAATTTGGTCTTATTAGGAAAAGTTGATTCATTAAAGTACAAGACCAAATTTACAGGCATCGGAGCCTTAAAGAAATTTGATGAAATGGAGTTATCAACAAAAGGCGTGAAGACCATCGGCTTTAAATCTGATAGTTTGAAAGCTACATTAGAGGCTAAGAATCAAAAAGATGATGGTACCTTTGATCTTAAGTTTAAAGCTAAAGGCGATAATCTTGATTATATAAAGGATTATGATGCAGCAATTACAGTAAAAGGCATTACAGCAGATGCTTTGAGCAGTCTCTATACAGGTGCAGTAACAGGTCTTCCAAATTCAATTCCTAACATAAAAGGCATCGATATCGATAAGTTTGAAGGCGTGATCGATGACAAGTTAGGTTCTGCAATCGGTCTGTATGAAAAAAAGAAGCTACCTATTAAAGCTTCAGGAAAACTGGATTTTAAAGCATCTGAAGATGAAGCTGTTCCTGTTGTAAATGGAAATATCAAAGTTACAACAGATGAAGATCCAGGTGAGACTATGTTTTTTGTTAAAAAGGATAAAGAGTACAGCTCTGACATTAAGATTGTTGACTCAGAAGTATATGTTAACAACGAACGTATGATGTAGCTAATATATTTATAAGTCTTGCTATTGAAATTTATTGACGATTTAGCGTGTACAATAATTTTCTTATTGCACATAGAGTTAATAGTATAATAGATGATATACTAAGATAAATATGATCTTTTTAGGACTGTGATATGAAATTTACAAAGATACTACCTAACTATACTAGTTTTTCAAAACTCATAGAGA
>OMZC01000120.1 GCA_900315395.1 uncultured Gammaproteobacteria bacterium | reverse complement strand
AAAAGGGTAATTTTTCAGATAACATTTATTTTAAAAATCAGTATATTAGGAGTTGAACAACTGCTTTTTTACATGTTCATGAGTCTTTATGACTACTTAAATACTCAAAAATATGTGATACAGACGTGTTTAAATTTGTCGTTATCTAGTTATATTAAGCTAAGACTTGAAGTCTAAGTTAATCGTATTAAGAATTATTAAAAAAATGCGGGATGTAATATGCGATTTTTAGATCTTTTCTCTATCAAGCAAAAATTGATAGCGACCTACGTGATGCTGATCCTAGCATCAATTGGTTTAGGTTATATCTCTCTATATACAATTTCTGTTAACAAGAATGTGGCTGAATCAGTGCATACAGTCCTAGACGGGCGTTATGTAAGAACTAAACACACCACCGAATACATGACTGATCTGCAGATTCTTTTAACCAGCATGACAAAAGGTACTGCATCAGCCAACGCAGTAAAAGAGAGTAAGTCTCTTGCAGGTAATTTTAAATACGCATACGGTAAACTGCAGACATCCCGCTATCCAGAGGAAATTGGTGCTGTTAAAGCCAGCTCCGAGCGTTACCTTGCGCAGTATGCTTCTTTCATCGAACTGTATAACGATGGAAAGATAGATGAAGCGAAAAAACTTTTGAAAAATGAAATGTATGACGATTATATGGTGGTGCAGAAAAATATTGGAATTGTGAACAGTCATCAGATAAAAATAACCAACACTGCAATTGACAGAATTACGAGCAAGACTCCTTTAATTGCTGCTGTTATCATTATTCTTTTTGAAATTATTTCAGCAGTCTTTATTCTTACTCAGATGCCTCGACTTATTGCAAGTTCAATTCGATTTGCCATCAAAAATGCAAATGCTCTGGCTCACGGTGAACTTCAGACTGAAATCAGAATTAAACGTCATGATGAGTTTTTACCATTACTTTTAGCAATGGAAAAAATGAGAGTTTCATGGCATGACAATATCATGCTGATAAAAGAGGTAAGTAACAATATCAGCAAGTCCATGAGCACACTGCAGGACTCATCTGCCAATATTGATGAAACTGCTCAGGACAATCAGAGCTATTCTGCAACTGTGTCAAAATCTGCTGACATTATGGTGGAAAGTGCAGGTGAAATTGCAAAGAGCTGTGCTTCAGCATCAGAACAGGCTGCTGATACCTCAAAAGATACTCAGTTAGGTATCAACCGTGTAAATGAAACTATTGAAAAACTGAACAACCAGGCTAAAAAGTCTAAAGAAGATGCAAAACTTGTGGCTCAGTTATCCGAAAGGGCACAAAAGATTGGAGTTATTGTAAATACCATTGATGATATTGCATCTCAGACTAATCTGCTGGCTTTAAATGCTGCAATTGAGGCTGCCAGAGCCGGTGTATACGGTAAAGGCTTTGCTGTTGTTGCAGATGAGGTTAGAGCTCTGGCATCAAGAACATCCAAGTCTACTCAGGAAATTACTGAAATGGTAACTTTAGTTCAGTCTGAAGCTGCAGGAGCTAATGATACAATTCAGCAGTCAGTTAAGGTTATGGATGCTATCTCAGCAGAAACTGGTGATCTCAATGAGATCCTGGACAGCGTAATAGGAAAAGTTGAAAACGTAAATACCAAGATTGAAGAAATCTCTCAGGCAACAGAGGGACAGATCGCATCCACAACAGAGATTTCCGAAAATATGAAGGAAATTACATCAGCTACTCAGAATCTCCATGGTGAGCTGAATCTGGTTAATGACAACATCAACAACACCAATGTTGAAATCGGTCGTCTGTTGGGCGTTGTCTCTCGCTTTATTCTGTAACTAAAAAAGCCACATCATAATCTATATGATGTGGCTTTCCCTTCTGTTTACTTTAAGCTCCTACTTTTTATCCTTATGCTCTAAAAAGTCTCCTACGGTAGCGTTTAAGACTTTAACCAGATCATTAGGATTTACTCCCACAGAAAGGCCTCTTCTGCCACCTGATACTAAAATCTCGTCAAACTGCAAAGCACTCTCTGAGAGTAGAATTAAAGTTCTTCTTTTTTGACCAAATGGGCTTACACCTCCAATAACATATCCTGTAATTCTAGTAGCGTCATTTGGTGTGGCCACATCAAGTGACTTTAATTTCATAATTCTTGCTGCATTTTTCAAGGAAATCATGCTGTCTACAGGAGTAATTGCGGTGACGAAGGTCTTATCATGTACTAAGAGGATGGTTTTAAAGACTTTTGGCTCTTCAACACCTAAAGATTGTGCTGCAAACTTACCAAAATCATGATCTACAGTGCATTCGTATTCATATTCTTTGAAAGGCACTTTGTTATCTTTTAGAAATTTTTGTGCTGGAGTGATCATATTTTTTCCTTATTCAATGTCATGAACACGAAATAGCATATATCTTTTTGTTACATTGTTTTACAATTGAAAAAAAATCTTAAGAACTAGCGTTACCTGATCTAGGACATTACTCAATAAAGAATGACTATGGAAACACTTCGTACTATGGCTCCTAAAGAAGGAATTCAGCATGGCAGTCAGAAATTTCCTTTAGAATGCTATATAAACGAGTATAGTGAAGTCTTTCCTATTCACTACCACCAGCACTGGCATGATGAAGTTGAGCTTATCAGTGTAGAAAAAGGACCTTTTACTGTCACAATTCATTCAAAACAGGTGGCTTTGGATTCATCCTGCTTTTTCTTAGTGCCAAGTAAAGTTGTTCATGGTCTAATTCAGGGCGCTAAATCAGTACAGCGCTATTTAGTCTTTAATCCTTCAATGTTACGTCTGTCCTTTTATGACAAGCTGTTAGGGTCAATTTTAGATAATCTGTATGACACTAATCTCAACATCATACCTGTACGTAACAATGACACTGATGACTATAGAGAATGTAAGGAATGTTTTGATTACATTTTCAAAAATTATAAAGAAAAAGATGATTCAATAAGACTGCTCATCAAGGCAAAGCTTATAGTTATTTTAACTAATCTTTATAGGCAAGGAATATTTAATCAGGTCGAAATTTCCTCATCTTTTGAAAAAGAAAGAACACAGAAATTAAAAGATCTCATCATCTGGATACAAGATCATCATTCAGGACCCTTATCAATTGAAGATGCTGCTGCAAAGATGGATTTTTCCCAAGAGTACTTTTGCAGATTCTTTAAAAAAGCCACTGGAATGAGTTTTACTGAATATGTAAATGACTACAGACTAGAGCAGGCATCAGGTGATATTGAAAGGGGAGAGAAATCAATCTCTGATATTGCCGCAGATCATGGATTCGACAATGATTCATATTTCTTTAGACTCTTTAAAAAGAAATATGGAACAACCCCTTTAAAATATCGCAAACGCAAGAGCTAAATCAGTTTCAAACACGGTCTAATATTGATCCGAAATAGATATCAAAACAGTTCAGAAATAAAAGAACTTAAGCGGAAAATTCCTTTCAAAACGGATTAATCTCCATGCTAAGTCTCTAAAAATGCAATATCAAGCTAAAGAAAATTCAATTTACATCACAAAACTTATTGGTTAATTAAATATATCAATTTTTGATAAGAATATTTTTTGTCAATACCTCGAAAACATTTATTAAATTATGTGATTCAATTCAAATTTAGATTTTGAAGAAAAATATAGGTGAATAAAGTGTAATTAAGTTGAAAAATGTATATAAAAGGATAATGCGAAATAGATCACAAAAAGCGTTACGAAAAATTGAGAGCATTTTGAAAAATATTACCTGATAAACGTTATAAATATGCGCTAATGCTTAAATCAAATTTATAATCTAAACGTTGCGGAAATTCAAAGAAATTTTGTTGCAATTTGATACATAAGGCATTGATAAAAAAACACTATATGTAAAAATTTACTTAGTGGCTAAAAATGACCAAGTTTTAAAAATATATGCGTTTAGTCACAAAAATATCTAAAAAAGATAATAAAGTGCAGTAATAGGTCAATATTGTATTGATTTATTTTAGGCTAACTCTATACAATCATAACTAACCTAACAAGGTTTAATCGTTCAAGTCAAAAGGTGATCTTTTGATCAGACAACATAAGTGAAAACTAAAGGAAATCATAAGATGAAAAAAACAATTTTAGCTACTGTAGTATGCGCTATGACTTTAGGCTTCTCAGTTTCAGCAAATGCAGCAATTGAGAAAGATCAGTTAACAGTTTGGGTTAACGGTGATAAGGGCTATAACGGTATTGCAAAAGTTGGTGAGAAGTTCACAGCTGATACTGGTATCAAGGTAACCGTAGCTCACCCAGATCAGGTAGAAGTTAAGTTCCAGCAGACTGCAGCAACACAGAATGGTCCTGATATCATGATGTGGGCACACGACCGTTTCGGTGAGTGGGCAGCAGCAGGTCTTATCGCTCCTATCAACCCTTCAGATGAAGAGAAGGCAAAGTTTGCTAAAGTTGGTTGGGATGCAATGACTGTTAACGGCAAGATCGTAGGTTACCCAGTAGCTATCGAAGCAGTAAGCTTACTATGTAACAACAAGTTCGTTAAGAGCGCTCCTGAGAACTTCGAAGACTTAATGAAGTTAGGCGACACCTTAAAGAAAGACGGTGTTAAGCCAATCATCTGGGCATACACAACTCCATACTTCAGCTATCCTTTAGTTGCAGCACAGGGCGGTTACGCATTCAAGAAAGTTAACGGTGCTTATGATGTTAAGGATACCGGTGTTAACAATGCTGGTGCAAAGGCTGGTTTACAGTTCATCTCTGATTTAATCACCAAAGGTTACATGGAGAAGGGTGCTGATTACGGTGTAATGGAAGCACAGTTCACCAAGGGTAAAGCTGCATGTATCATCAACGGACCATGGGGCTGGCCAAACTACGATGGCGCTAAGGTTGATTTCTCAGTTTACAAGTTACCTAAGTTAGGCGGTCAGCCAGCTAAGGCATTCGTTGGTGTAACTGGTTTAGCAATCAACGCAGCATCTCCTAACAAAGAGTTAGCAACTGAGTTCATCGAGAACTACTTATTAACCGATGAGGGCTTAGAGGCTGTTAACAACGATAAGGCTTTAGGTGTAGCTGCTCTAAACAGCTTCCAGTCTAAGTTAGACAAGGATCCACGTATTGCAACCACCAAGGAAAACGCAGTTAACGGTGATCCAATGCCTTCAGTACCTGAGATGAGCAAGTTCTGGTCATCATTCGAGACCGCTTTAAAGAACGTAACATCAGGTCGTCAGGGTGTTAACGAAGCTGCTGATACTGCTGCAAAGCGTATTTTAAGTGAATAATTTTTAACACGGACCCTCGGCACGAAAGTGCCGAGAGTTTTTTTTTATTTTAATTTTGGCAAATTAGGAATTGGGCATGGAACTGTCAGCAATGCATAATTTGAAACTAGGTCCTAAGTTCTTACTTAAATGGGCTGTAGTTGCAATAATTGTGTTAGTCAATCTGTATGCCGATATTTGCATGTATCTAAACGGAGATATTGCTTATCCTCTATTAGATCTTGTGATCGTCGGTGTGGGTGTTTACGTTTTCGTAAGTAAGAAAATGTATGCACAGCGTTACGCTTTCCCAAGCGTCGCCGGTATGACTGCATTTATCATTTTCCCTCTAATCTACACCGTGTGGATCTCCTTTACTAACTACTCAGGTGCCCACGTAATGAATGTAGATTCTGCAATGGCTTTCCATTTGCAGAAGACTTACAAGTCAGAAGGTGGTGATTATTCTTATAAACTTTATGAGTTACAAGACGGAACATATGACCTTGTTTTACAACAGGGTTCAACTGTTTATAAGAATGAGAATCCTTTAAACCTAGCTGACAAGAAAGTTGCTGAAAAAGCAAAAACTGGTGCTGCAACAGATATTAACTTAGTTGCATCAGGTGATACTTCTGGTAAGTTAGTTGCAATGAAGAAGTTAATGTCATACAGAAATACCTTAAAGACATTCGTTCTTCATGTACCAAATTCTGAAGTTAAACTATCAATGAGTGGTCTACGCTCATTCTCAGCTCAAAGTGAGAAGTTCAAGCTTCTTAAAAAGGGTGAAAAGGCTGAGAACGGTTATTTAGTAGACTCAGATAACGTTTTATGGGACAACGAAACTCATCAATTATTCATGCCTAACATGGATACTGGTTTCTATCAGTATGCTAATGAGAAGGGTGAATTATCAGGTGAAGAGTTCGCTCCTGGCTTTAAAGTAAATATCGGTTTAAAGAACTATATCAAGTTCTTATCAAACGAAAGTATCCGTATGCCATTCTTACAGATCTTCGTATGGACCGTTTGCTTCTCTGCAATTACTGTTTTAGGTACCTTAGCTATCGGTATGGTTCTAGCTTGCTTAGTACAGTGGCAGTTCTTACGCTTTAGAGGCATTTACAGAGTATTCTTAATTCTTCCATATGCAGTACCATCATTCATTTCTATCTTGGTGTTCAAAGGTTTGTTCAACCAGAACTTCGGTGAATTGAATGTGTTCTTAAATGCAATTATGGGTCCTATCTATGCAGCTTTTGGCGCAGAGTGGTCATCAATTGAATGGTTCACTGATCCATGGGCAGCAAGAGGTATGATTTTAATGGTTAATGCATGGTTAGGTTATCCATACATGATGATTCTGTGCATGGGCTTATTAAAGTCAATTCCAGATGATTTATATGAGGCAACAGCTATCGAAGGTGCTTCACCTTGGGTAAACTTACGCCACATCACATTACCATTATTGATTAAGCCATTGGCTCCACTGTTAATTGCATCATTCGCATTTAACTTTAACAACTTCGTACTAATCCAGTTATTAACTGGTGGTGGTCCTGACATGATTAACGCTACTCAGGCTCCAGCAGGTTACACTGACTTATTAGTAAGCTTCACTTACCGTATCGCATTCGAAGGTGGTAAGGGTAACGACTACGGTCTAGCAGCAGCTGTTGCAGCAATGATCTTCATCATGGTCGGCTTATTAAGCTTGGTACAGTTACGTTTAACTAAGACCAGTCAGGTACAAGGTTAAGAGGAGACTGATAGAAAATGGCAATTGTTCAACCAAAATCATTAGTATACAGAAAAGCTCTGGCTCATATTTTTATCCTAGCTTTCCTGTGCCTAATCATGTTTCCTTTACTCATGATTGTGGCAATTTCATTCCGTCAGGGAAACTTCTCTGTCGGTGACATTATTCCAAAGGCATCAACCTCAACTTTAGACCACTGGCGTTTAGCTTTAGGTTTTGATGTTGTGAAGTTAAATAAGGTATCAGGTGCTACTGTTAACGTTATCAACACAGATGACGGTAAAGTAAAGTTCTATGTTACCTCAGAAGAAGATCCTTCATTCCATAACTTCGTAACAGAACCATTTGCTCTGTCAGATGTTCAGAACCTAAAGGATGATAAGACTTTAGCTATTGAAGGTTATGCTGATACTTCAGACGCTGAAGCTGAGGGTGTTACCTATGCTGACGAAGGCGCAACTAAAGACATCTGCAAGAACGTTGCTAAGAAATTAGTAATGAACTTAGGTGAAGGCGCTGATGCTGTTAAGTATGTTATTGACAGCAACGACAACGCAGGTACCTCATACGGCGTTTACAAGGAGAGCATTATTCCTCCTCCATTCCCAGTTCTACTGTGGTTATGGAACTCAATTAAGGTTGCATTTATTACTGCATTCTTAATTATCTGTCTATCAACAACTTCTGCTTATGCATTCGCTCGTATGAAGTTTGCAGGTAAGACTGTTCTTTTAAACGGTATGTTAATTTTCCAGATGTTCCCAGCAGTGCTAGCCTTAGTTGCTATCTATGCTCTGTTCGATAAGATTGGTGATTACATCCCATGGTTAGGTTTAAATACCCATGGTGGTCTGATCCTCTCTTACATGGGCGGTATTGCACTACACATTTGGACAATTAAAGGTTATTTCGAGACCATCGATTCATCTCTAGAAGAAGCTGCTGCTATCGACGGTGCTACACCATGGCAGGCATTTAGATTGATTCTATTACCTCTATCAGTACCTATTCTTGCTGTGGTATTCATTCTGGCATTCATCGGTACCATTACTGAGGTTCCAGTAGCATCAGTTCTACTTTTAGACATGAACGAGTTAACACTGGCTGTAGGTTCTCAGCAGTATCTATATCCACAGAATTACCTGTGGGGCGATTTCGCAGCTGCTGCAGTTCTATCAGGTCTGCCAATTACCATCGTGTTCTTATTAGCACAGCGTTGGTTAGTAGGTGGTTTGACCGCTGGTGGTGTAAAGGGTTAATCATAAGCATATAGCTTTAATAAACGAATTTTAAAAGAGAGTAAATCATGGCAGACGTATTATTAAGTAAAGTAAGAAAGAACTACAATCCTGCAATCTTAAAGGATACTTTACGTAACATTAACTTAGATATTAAAGACGGCGACTTCATCGTTTTCGTAGGTCCATCAGGATGTGGTAAATCAACTCTTCTGCGTATGATCGCAGGTCTTGAGGATATCACTGATGGTGATTTAATGATTGATGGTAAGAGAGTGAACGATGTTCCTCCTTCAGAGCGTAACATTGGTATGGTGTTCCAGTCATACGCTTTGTATCCACACATGACCGTATTTGAGAATATGGCATTCGGTCTGAAGTTAAAGCACATGGATAAGAAAGAAATTATCCGCCGTGTAGTTCAGGCTGCTGATGTTTTAGGTCTAGAAGCATTCTTAGAGCGTAAGCCAAAGGCTCTATCAGGTGGTCAGCGTCAGCGTGTTGCTATTGGTCGTTGTATCGTTCAGAATCCTTCAGTGTTCTTATTCGATGAGCCTTTATCAAACCTTGATGCAGCATTACGTGTAAAGATGCGTCTTGAGATTGCTAAGTTACATAAAGAATTAAATGCAACCATCATCTACGTTACCCACGATCAGGTTGAGGCTATGACCTTAGCTGATAAGATCTGCGTATTAAGCCCATTAAAGGCAAACGCTGAGTCTAACTTAGAGCAGTTTGGTTCACCATTAGATTTATACAACCACCCTGTAAACTTATTCGTAGCAGGCTTCATTGGCTCACCTAAGATGAACTTCTTAAAAGGTGAAATCCAGTCAATTGAAGAGGGCAAGTGCGTAGTTAAGTTAATTACTGGCGAGCGCATTACTGCTGCAGTTGATGCTTCACGTGCAGAAGTTGGCGCTAAGGTTATTTTAGGTGTTCGTCCAGAGCACTTAGTAAGTGCAACCTCAGAGTTAGCTGATGGCGGTAAGGTTCAGGGTAAGGTAGAGGTTACCGAAAACTTAGGCGCTGAGTTCTTCTTATACATGAACTCTGGTGCATCAGAGGTAGGTAGCGACTTTACAGTTAAATCAGATTCAGAACTTGATGTAGGTCCTGGTGATGATTTTGTAGTAGGAATTCCATCAACAGCATGTCACTTATTTGATGCTGATGGTAAAGCATTCCCTCGTACAGCAGTGTACAAGAGAAGCTGATGACAGCAGTCTAATCTGTCTATTTGCCAATTTAGGGAGCCGCAAGGCTCCCTGCGTTTAGAAGATTAGCTAAAAGAATAAAAAAAAGAGCAGAGTTCAAAATGAATTCTGCTCTTTTCTTTTACTTAAACTTAATTAAGCTGTAGTGTCGATATTAGCTCCTAAAGAACCTTCAGCATGTGCTACAGGCTGAACTTGAGGAGCAGCAGGTGCACTTGCTTGGATCTGCTGTGAAGTCTGTACAGCACCTTCAAGCAAAGCAAGAGCCATCTGACCCTGATTGTCACTAGAACGCTTTAGCATGGCAACATTTAATGATTCCATGCCATAGTTTGAACTAATTTCGCTCATGATTTTTCCTCCTACCTTTAGTACTTATCGGCACTTAAGAGTACAAACTTAAATCTTAATTTTTAAAATTTTAGCAATCTGAGCTAAGTTCTCATCAGAACCTGTGAACTGAATTGCGTGAATGCCTCTTGATTTTGCAACCTCAATATTCTTAATGTTGTCATCCATGAAGAAAGTTTCTTCAGGTTTTAAGTTGTATCTTTCAAGTAGAGTTAAATAGATACCTTTTTCAGGTTTGATCATCTTTTCTTCACCTGAAACTACAATACCCTCAAAGCTCTGTAAGAACTTATAGGTATTAAAAGCATAAGGGAAGGTTTCGGCAGACCAGTTAGTCAAGCCGTAGATCTTGAATTTGCCAGATTCCTGTACTGCTTTGAGAACCTTCATACCTGACTCAATTTCACCCTTTAACATAGTCTCCCAACCTTTTCTGTAAAGATTGATCTGATCTTTGTACTCAGGATGTTCTTCAGACAGCTCTTTCATACACTCCTCAAAGGTACGACCTCTATCCATCTGAGAGTTCCAGGTAGATGTAACGATGTTCTGAATGAAATACTCCATTTTCTCATCATCATTGAAAATTGATGAGTAGAAGTAACGTGGGTTCCAGTCTAAGAGTACTCCACCAAAATCAAAAACTACATTTTTAATGGTTGTCACTTTAATTCTCCAAAACAAAGACAACTTACAACTTAAATCATTTTAATCGACTTTGATGTAATTTTCTTAAAATTTCTATATTTATGTGCTAAACAATGCGTTTTTCTCAAGAGTGTATTTATAAGTGAGTTTTATAAGTTGTTAAAACGATCTGTCCTGAGAAGCTATACTTCGATTCATTACAATCAATATGACGATTTTCAAAGAGCAAAAATAAAATTTGAAATGTTAAACAGGTTATCAATGCCCAAAGTGTATTAAAATGGCACATTTATCCAATGTATCTTTTGGTAAATTTAGGCTAATACATTGACCAAAAACTCAATATTTGGTGTCTGATGTTGTATACTAGCGCTTTATTTTTCTAGGACATTTTTATGAAAGAATTCATTAGCTTTGAAACATATGCAAATGATGCGATTAAACTTGCAGACATGATTAAAAAAACAGGTCGCAACTTTAAATCTATCATTGTCATCACTCGTGGCGGTCTCTTCCCAGCAACCATCTTAAGTGCTCAGCTTAATATCAAAAAGATTGATACTTTCTGTTTGGCTTCATATGCAAATCAGATCGGTGGTGAGATTCAGGAGTTAAAGAAGCCTGTTATCGACATTAAAGATGCTATCTTTGTTGATGACCTGTCAGATTCTGGCAACACTGCACGCTATGTTAAAAAGGTATATCCTGATGCATTCTTTGCATGCGTATACGTAAAAGAGAAGGGTAAAGATTATCCTGATCTTTATGTAAAAGAATATCCTCAAGATACTTGGCTGATTCAGCCTTGGGAAATTGACTAGTAATAAAACAGTCAAGGCACAGTATCTTTCTATTATCTTCTTATTAGCTTTGAATTTGCGTTTTGCTCTAATGTAGAACGTACGTACTTTCATTGTGAAAAACGGTTATAAATTAGCCAATAAATAGCTTATAGCTAAGATATTTGATAAAATGCATGCAGTTTTTTTATAAACAGTTTTGGAATGAATAAGAGTTTTTCAAAGCTATTTATAAATTCAGATAAAACTATGATTGG
>OMZC01000122.1 GCA_900315395.1 uncultured Gammaproteobacteria bacterium | reverse complement strand
AACGTAAGCGTTAACTGAACAGTTTTTTTACTGAATTACATTTTGAAAGAGCAAGACTATGTCGTTAAGACACAGGCACTTTGTGCTGGATGTATAAAATCAGCACAAATTTACATGCAGAAAACTCTGCTAAAACAGATTAAATTTGGCCCCAACACGTATGTGATTAAGACCAGATCGTGTTGCCACCCTATTTATTTTATTACAGTCTGCCTAATCACACATTTTTTAGTACTGACCTTTTTCTTAATTTCTATTCATATTAATAATGCACTGATCATAGTATTTAACAAGTTTATTTGATTCCAATTCTGAATCGAAACCTTTAACTTTTATAACATCACTATGATCTCTGCGAACAGAATTTTCAAAAGTGTTAACAATTACGTGAGCCCATTCTGTTGCTGGATTATCTAAACTTAAAAAATACCCTAAATCATCACACCCACTAGATTCAACAGGGATTTCTTTTGAAAAATAAACGGGTAACCCACAACATTGAGCTTCAACACCGACCACAGGTAAACCTTCATACAATGAAGGTAAAAGAAAACAATCCATTGCATTATAAAATTGTCTTATGTCTTCTCTTCTACCTAAATAAAGAACATTATCTTGAATTCCATATTCAGATATATGAGACAGCATTTCTTCTCGCAGATCGCCATCTCCAATTATTAACAATTTTGCATTGCTTTTTAAGGATAGAATTTCCTTAAATATATCTATAACAAATAGAGTATTTTTCTGTGCTGTCAATCTACCAATATGGCCTACAACAAAATTGTCTTCAAGGTTGAACTCTTTACGACACTTATCTCTTAATTCTGGTGAATATGCATTTTTTGTTGTATCAATAACAGTTTTAAAGATAGTAACTTTTCCTTGATTATATAAATTTCTAAATTGCCATTGACCACATTGCTCACCATTAGCAACAAAATTTGTTGAAAAATATCTAGAAAAAGGTTTAAGAATTTTTTTTAAAAATGTCTTTTTATCACTTTTGTGGGCCATTGATATGCTTTCATTAATTCTTACTGGAACCCTAGCAAGATACGCAGCAAATAGGCCAAAAATATTCATTGTGCCGTTGTAGCCGTGTACAATTTTATACTTGTTTTTTTTGCAAATTTTCTTTATAGCAAGAATATTACTAATAATGTTTTGATATCTTGGAACAATATAAACTCTTCCACCCAATAATTCGATCTCTTCTTTTGGAATTGAGTTAGAATCCTCATCACAAATAAAGTCAAATTGATATTTATTTCTATCAATATGTCGGTAATATTCCATAACAAGATTCTTTTTACCACCAGAGTGCATCTTTCCCATAATTACACCGATTCTTTCAGGGGAAGGAATATTGTTTTTTAAAAACTCAGCAGTCATGACTATACCATTTTCTAAACTTGTCGGATTTAATTTTTCATAAGTGGATTCATATCTTGATATATCCAGATAATTTACTGGAACATCTACAGTACGAGCAGGCAGATAATTAATTTTTAACTTTTTATTAAGAACAGAAGATATTTTTTTTACTATTGTTTTAACATCTGTTCCATATCCACAGCCCAAATTGTAAATATGATTAGAGGCATCTGTTCCAAATGTGATATTGATAATTGCTTTTATTGCATCATCTATAAAAATAAAGTCTCTTATCACTGAGCCATCACCATACACATTCAACTCTTCATTATTTAATGCTTTGTATATGAAAGTTGTTACAACTCCTAATTTGCCATTAGGTCTTTGGTATGGCCCGTAAGGATTAGATAATCTAATAACTCTATAATCCAAATTGTACATATAATTATAGAGATACAATAATTTTTCTATAGTTAACTTTTGTAATCCGTACGAAGTAATGGGATTTGTAGGTAAATCTTCTGATAATGGGCAGTTATTTACTTTTCCATAAACCGTTCCACCAGACGATATAAAAATTACTTTTTTAACTTTATTAAAAACGCAAGCTTCGAACAGTAAAGATGAAAAAACAACATTAGCTTTCATATCCAAACTAACATGTATATTAGAACTAGTTGGAATATTACTGCTAACCAAGTGAAAAACAATATCTTGATTTTTTAAGAAGCAAAAATTCACATTTTCATCCAATGGTGAAGATATATATTCAACCTTTTTGGGAAGAATACCTACAATATCAGAAAAAAAGCAGAGTGATTTGTCAACTAAAGTTAAATTAATATCATTATTTTTTGCAAGAGATATGGCTAGATTTTTGCCAATAAAACCACCAGCTCCGAGAATTAGTACATTCATGATATCGTTTAAAAATCCTTAAGAAAATTATTCTAGAATATAACTAGCTATTTCGCGCCACGACCAAATAAAACTACCCAAACAGTCATAAATATGATCTTAAGATCAAGCAATACCGACCAGTTATTGATATACTCCATATCAAGTTTAACCACTTCATCAAAATTCTTGATATCACTTCTACCGCTAACCTGCCATAAACCTGTAAGACCTGGTGACATGGATACACGAGCCTTATGTTTAGGCTCATAGTGATTGTATTCATCAACAGTAGGTGGTCTTGTTCCTACTAAGCTCATATCACCTTTTAGTACATTTAAGAACTGAGGTAACTCATCAATAGATGTCTTTCTAATAAAGTGACCTACTTTAGTAATTCTAGGATCATTTTCCATCTTAAACATTAAGCCATTCATTTCATTTTTTGACATCAGTGATTTTTTTAACTCTTCAGCATCACTTCTCATTGATCTGAACTTATAACATTTAAAGATTCTACCGTTGCGTCCTACTCTGTTCTGAGCAAAAATAACAGGACCCTTTGAATCTAACTTAATGATTGGAGCTAACACAACATACACTAAGCAAAAGATTAAAAATCCAACTATGCCACCAGTGTAGTCTAATAAGTGTTTAGCAAAAGCTTTTCTTTTTGATACAAATTTACGGCTAACAGAAATACAATGCTGATTACCAATCTTACTTACAATAATAAATGACTTAGGCAAGTAGTCAAATAACTCAAGGTTGATCTTGATATTTACACGTATTCCCATCTCCTCAGCCTGAGAGAGTACATCTTTTAACTCTTCATGCTGCTCAAGATTTACCAGCACATAAATCTCATCAACATAATTATGAGTGATGTAATCTAATAAATCATGATGGGTACAAACAGCATTTACTCTCCTGATCTTTTTATTAATAGGAGTTATCTCAGGTACTGCGATACCACAAATCTTGCATCTCCAGTCAAAGTTCTTTAAAAGATCTTTAATTGAGTTTCTGCAGTTAGTCTCGGCTATGACCAAAAGCTTGCTTGAGAACTTTGAGGTTTTGTATTTTTTAACAATTAAGTACTTAATTACAGTTCTTGTAAGTAACTCTAGTAAAAAGAAGGTAACCGAGAAATAAGCAATGATTAAACGCTTTGAATCAGTTAAATTATGTAATAAGAACAGAATTAAGATTAAAAAGATTATAAGTGCACAGGTAAACTGGAAAACAACAAAAGCTTCTTTTAAGAAACTTCTAAAAACAAAGCTTCTGTTTACACCAGTAAAAGCTGTAGAGAATAAATACTCAAATACAAAGATAAAAAGATATGATCTAAATGAGTATAAGTTCAGTGTTGTTATAGCGTTACCATAATAAAAAGTAAATGCTAAGAAGAGAGACAAGAAAGTTACGATACATCCTGTTACAGCAAGGACGTTTCTTATAATCTTTTCAGAACTGTCACGATTCATAACTTACTCTCATTTAAGACTAAACTTGCTCTTCTGGATTTACCATTTTTTAACAAATTTAGCTTTTGTATTTTAAACTATTATACACACACCAAAATACAGCAACTTATATCTATTAGATTATCTAATAGCCAATTATCAAAATTTGCAAATTACCTAACCTAATTGAGATACACCTGTCATCTAATATCCTGCACACGTATGCAACGGAGACATCTTCTTAAATGACACAGATACTCTCGACATACAGCTATCCTGTATTCTGTACCTTAATTGTTCAATTTTATTCTTACTTTATCAAAATCATTGAAAAGTATATCTTTGTATACTTTGTACGCTCTGGGGGGGGGTAAAGACAAATTAACGCGATTATTTTCTTAATCTTTATTTATAGTAATTAAAAGGCTCAAAGAAAGCTTATAGAAAAGTAAAGTACTTTTATAAGTTTTATACAGCTACCTTTACTTTCATTCATGCTTCATCGCTTTAAGATTAACCGCATCATCTACTTTTCAAAGATGATGCAGTTTTCAATATTCTAAAAGAACTTTCTTAAAGAAAAACTTCAAAGGTTTTACTTTGATGAATGTAGTTCTTTTATGATGCATTAAATCCATTAAGTTCTACACAAAAGTCAATTACTTTGAATTATAGTAGCCTTTTTATGAGCTTTTTTTGCGTCAATATTTTTATTAGCTTTACATCCTGTAAGCACATTATACATTTACATCATAGTATTTGCACCTAAAAATTTTGCAAAGTTAATCTTATGTAAAATTAAGTTATACGTTTTATTAGTTTTCACCTTTTTTAAAGGAACTTTGTCTTCTTTTTCAAAAGAACTTTTCTCTGTTTTTTTTAAGAAACTTTCCTCCATAAGCGTCAATTTCCCCTCTTTTCAAGGATGTCACTTTTAAAGCCTGTTCTTCCTTTTCTAGCAAAAAACCACTTTCTTCAAAGACACTCTTTTTTTCTCCAAAGGCAACCAACTGCTTTAAAGGCGACATCTTTCATCAAGGACAACTTTTTTTTCAAAGAAAAGCTCTTTCTCTAAAGACCTTCCATACCTTCAAAATAATGATGAAGCCCAAAATTTAGGAGCAAAGTATTAGGAGGTAATCTAATATGCTCTATGCGTAAACAATACCCAGTACCTCTAGCTTATAAGTTTTTAAAGTCTCAAACTCGTTTACACATTTCTCAAGAACTGATACATCAAGTTTTTCACAAACTATAGTTGCATCACATTCAGAGATTTGCTTTATGTTATAGTTCTTTAAAATCTTAACACTTATCCCCTTTGCATTCATTACTTTTTCAATAATTGATACAGCATTGTCAATTTCTTTCTTCTCAAGAGTTGAAACAATGGCAATGCTCTTCTTATCTTTAGATAAAAGCTCTAAAGATTCTTTTAACTTTTCAATCTCATCAGGTTCTTCTTTTGAAAATGATGCTTCATGTAATACAGCAACATTCTCTAATTTAAAGAGATCCTTTAAGTAATCTTTTGAGTTTAAGCGTCCACTAAAGAGATACTTCATACCAAAGATTACAATACAAATAAATAAGCCAAAGGCAAAACCTGCTGCGGCAAAGACAACCAACCTTTTGGCTTTATAAGCTTCTAGTGTTACTAATTTGTCATGCTCAGGAGGAACTGGCAACACTGTATTACTAATCTGATTTCTCTTAGCATCAATTGCCTTTTCATCATTAGTTACAGCTGAGTCTTTATCCTCTTTTAGCTTAATTAAGCTTGGATTATAAGTATTCTCAAAAGAGATTTGCTTAGTTCTGATTACATACTCACTGTTGAAGAACTCAGTAAATTCTTTATCAAAGATCTCTTTTACTTTTTCTAATGAAGTTACAGTATCTTTTGAATCACCTTTTAAAGAGATCACAAATGAGTAGCTATCAACTGCATTAAAGCCTACTAGCTCATATACAGGATCTTTGGTGTACTCAAGCTTTAAGCCTAAGGCATCAGCAAATAAAGTAACGTACTTTTGAGTAAACAGTAAGTTATTAGCAAACTTAACCACTGTTGACTCGTTCTCTAGCTGATCAGAAGAATTGGCATTTGCATCATTACCCTTGTTTTCTAATATCTTTCTGACAGTGGCTGCATTGGTCTTGGTAGACTTACCATTCTTCTCACGGACGTTGTAGTAAAAGTCTGCTTCCCAGTATGAAGCTGGATCCAGACCATAGAGTTTAGATTTTTCTAAATACTCATGTTTACCCTTAAGACCATTTTCAAGGACTTTAACTTCTGAAGCTAAAACCTTCTTAACATTTCTAGCATCACTGATCTTAGTCTGGTATTCAGATTGCTGAGCCTCAAAATCCTCAGCATACAGACGGTAACTTACCTTTTCTTTTTTCTTAACAATCTTACCATCAGGCTCTTTTACTACACGTTCAATAGTAAAGAGCTTATCAACATCCTCTAATGGAGTTGATGAGAATTCAAAACGACAGAATTTATAAGCACAAGCCAAGGTTGCAAATACAATTCCGCTTATAAGAAGGATCTTGTACTTTGACAATATAAATCTAAATAGACGAACTAAATCAATTTCTACTTCTGTATTTTGTTCATTCATGGTTCAAGACCCCTGAATTCCTTTTACTTATCAAGTTAATTTGCTTAAAACTAAAAATGATTTAATTCTCTAAACTTATTTTCTAAACTTAAAAGTAACTTAAAGCTATAGACTTACTTTTTAAGACATCTTGTTTTTTTAAGATATCAATTTTCAAGATACCTTATTTTCCCACATAGTCTTTTAAGACTTAAAGATCTCTTAAAATTAAAAGACTAATAAAGACAAGCGGCTTAAAAGTCTTTTAAAGAGCTCCTCTAAAAATCCTTAAAAACTCTGTTTACAATACCTAACACTGCCCTGAAAACATCTGCAAGCAAATCAAGAAAAAAAGTAAAATACCGCAGTGTCTTATCAGTACATGTGAGCACGTAAAAGCTCATGTATTAAGTAAAGCTCTTGCAATACAGAAGTTTTACAAAACAAGTATCAAAAAAAAAAATATCTAAAGTTTTTCAAGATTTACTGCATGCTTTATTGACCATGCCACAAGGATTTTTGTCTTTAAGACAAAAATCACAATGTCATTAAATCTTGAGCTGAAGTTGAGTTTTTCCTGCCTAAAAAACAGGATTCAACATTCATAGCTTCATTACGTTACTTTTAAGAGCTTTAAAAAGTTTAAAGATCTTTAAGCAAATACACTTATCTGAGATTACTTATCTGATTTTTAAATTTAAGAAAACTAAAGTTGCAAACTCTGATGCATAAATTGAAGCTTATGCTTTAAGTTACCAACGAAAGCTACACCTCAACAAATGCTCACAGAGCATTCTTAAAAATAAAAATCCAAATTTTTCATTTTTATTTTTAATTCATCTCCTGCTACAAGTAATAAGCCTCTAGCAACAAAATGAATTTTAGGCATTTTGTCACAGATTAGAAAAAAAAAAAGACTAATCTTTATTTTATGCTAATCTATAGTCACTTAAGAATCACTCAATCCTTATTTAACAAAGGATTGAAGCTCTTTAAAAAGAATTACGACAAATGAGAATTTTAAACTTCTAAAAATTGGGGCTTTTTCCTGTTTTTAGGAGAGCAAAGCTACTTTTAGATAAACAAGTTATAGATATAGTAAGCGGATCGAGAAACAAACAAGAGCTTTTGCCTTACAGTCAGAAGACAGACTAACTGTACAATAACCGTAACTTAGGATTTTGGATTTTGTTTTTTTCTATGCTTTGGCATGGTTCCGCCCTTATCTTTTAATTTGAGATCTCTTGGTAATTTGTGATGAACCGCTATTGATGCTACCTGATGACTTTTTGTTCAGCTCCTGGCTTTATTAAGTTTTCAGTAGTATACATTTTTTGAATATCCATGTTCCCTTTATGGCTCTTAAGTGGGCTTATGATTGTTTACCACAAATTAAAATGCTTAAGATCCATTGATCTAGCTTATGTTTTTTCAATAATGCACAGTGGGTCTTGGAGCATAGACATCCATAGTATGCTCATTCTAATTTTGGGAATTCAGTGTAACTGTCAGCGGGTGGTAAGTAAGATCCTAAATAGTATTCAGGATAAGTTCTGTACATTGTTAACCATGGTTATGCTTCTTCTAAAGTTCTTATATATTCTAAGAATTCATAAAGAGGTTTCACTCTAAGAGCTGCTGTGCATTTTATGGATATTGCAAGTGGGAAAAAATTGGATTTACAAAGAGGACATTAGTGAGTACTGAGTGGGCATTTACAGTTATTTGCTTGTCCTGCCCTATTTACTTTATTGCTATCTCTTAAGTGAACCAATTATCCATTGCTATTAGTAGATCAAATGCTATTTACTGTATCTATGGCTATATCAGGATAACCTCGTCATAAGCAGTCATAGTCTTATTGCTCTCTAGCTCAAGCTGTAAAGATGCCTTTCTTGTTTTAAGACTCTTAAGATACCTTTTAGTAAGCATCATAAATTTGTAGGACTCTTAAATTCCCCTTTCCAAAGTGATCTTTTAAATTTCATTTGTCAAATGTTACATTGACTTTCAGATGTTTGGTGGATCTTATTTCTGGGAGTTTTTGTAATTTCCTCAAAGAGAGGAAACGAATTACGGTCGTTTGTCCATGAATGGCCGTAATTCCCCTTATCAGAAGCTCTAAAGAGCTCCTGATAAGTCATCTGAACAAACTTGTATACGAGAGAACTTCATATATGAATAAGATATACAAAGTAGTATGGAACAATACCTTACAATGCTACACAGTTGTAAGTGAACTTGCTAAATCTCATACTAAAAACAATGCTTCAAAAGTTGTAAAAGCTACAGTTTTATCATCACTTTTAGCTGTAGCATCAAGTAGTTACGCCGCTCAGGGGGGGGGTATCAGTAAATAACACTACTATAAACATCGATAGTGAGGCTATTTACAATAACACAAGTGTTGGAGTTTACAATCAGGGAACTCTAAACTTTGGTGATAATCTTAAATTGAGCTCTGATACAGAACCTACATCAGGCATCTTCGTTAACAATCAAAGCACCTTAAATGTAAAAGGTAACTTATCAGGTACTAACACCTATCTTTCAACAGAAAACTCTAAAGTCAACGTAAATAAAGATCTAAAGTTAGACGGTAAAACTGAAACTATTTTTGGCAGCTTTAATGGCTCAGATATTAAAGTTAGTGGAAATGCATCAGTATCCGATCTTGTCCGTTTTACTGCAGATAGAGATTCATCTATTGAGATAGGCAAAGATCTTAACCTAAACTCAACTCTTTCTGACGCATCAAATTCTTTAAGAGAATCAGTAGGTATTTACAATAACTCATATATGACCGTAGGTGGAGATGTAAATGTCTTTGGTGACAGCCTTATAAAATCCGACGGTGATGCTTCAATTGAAATTGGCGGTGATCTTAACGTAAAAGTTGATTCTCACAGAAATGAAATTGTTGGTATTTACAATAACGGATCAATTAAAGTAAATGGCAATCTTACTGCAGACAGAGACAACGAATATGTAGAAACATCAGATATCAATTTAGGTACAAATGCAAAGCTTGATGTTACTGGTAATGCAGAATTTAAAGGCAATACGCATCTTGCCATTTGGGATAATTCAGAGTTGAACGTCGGCAAAAATGCTACCTTTAATGAAGGTGAGTTCTATGTCGCAGAGAATTCAAATGCAAAAATTGATGGTGATTTAACCTTAAATCATGTTGCGGATACCAATATCTGGAATCAAGCATCAGAAGGTTCTTCTATCACCGTTGGTGGCGATTTAACCCTATCAGGTCTGTACAAAGAAGGCACTGGTGATTTTTCAACTTCAGCAGGTGCTGATGAATATCACCGTAACAGATTATTTGCCTCAGGTGAAGGTTCTTCAATTACCGTAAAAGGAAATACTACAGTATCAAACAATGCCGAGATATTTGCAGAAACTTACTCAAATCCAATCGACAATCCAGATCACGATAAGTACATCGACAAATCTACATTTGCTGATTTAGGAAGAGCTACTTTCGAAGGTGATGTAAATTTAAGCACCAATGCTAAATTAGGCGCTTATAACGCAGGCGAAGTTACTGTTGACGGTAATGTAAATGCTCAAACTGGTGGTAATGTTCAGGCATGGGATTCAGACTCAACTTTAACCATTAAAGGTGATGCTAAGTTCACAGACTCTGATTCAAGAATTCAGGCAGGTAGAACAGCCTCTATTGCAATTTTAGGCAATACCTCTCTTAAGGATGGCTCAATTGAACTTTATGACAAAGGTAGCTTAAATATTGCCAAAAATCTTACCTCATATAACGGTGAAATTGTAGCTACAAAGAACAGCAAACTTAATGTTGGTGGTGATCTAAACTTTTCTCAAGACAAGGACGAGAATGTTTGGAATAAGATTGAAGATGGTTCTTCTGTCACCGTAGGAGGTAATTTAAACGTATCGGGCCTGTACAAAGAAGGCACTGGTGATTTTTCAACTCAAGCTGGTGCTGATGAATATCTCCGTAATAGATTCTTTGCCTCAGGTGAAGGCTCTTCAATAAATGTAAAAGGCAACACTACTGTATCAAATAATGCAGAGTTGTTTGCTGAAACCTACTCAAATCCTATCGACAATCCAGATTACGATAAGTACATCGACAAATCTACATTTGCTGATTTAGGAAGAGCTACTTTCGAAGGTGATGTTAATTTAAGCACCAATGCTAGATTAGGATCATACAACGCAGGTGTTGTTACTGTTGAAGGTAATGTAAATGCCGAGTCTGGTGGTAATCTTCAGGCATGGGGTTCTGATGCTACCTTAACCGTTAAAGGTGATGCTAAGTTTACAGACTCTGATTCAAGAATTCAGGCAGGTAGAACAGCATCTATTACAATTTTGGGCAATACCTCTCTTCAGGATGGCTCAATTGAACTTTATAACAAAGGCTCATTAAGTGTTGGTGGTAACGCATCAATTACAGGAGCAGGCTCAATCATTGCTAATGGCAACTCCACTTTAAATGTTGGTAAAGATTTAACCATTAATGAAAGCATGTTAGAAATAAATGATAATTCAACAGCTACCATTGGTGGAGATCTAAATTTAACTCACGTAGAAGATACCAATATTTGGAGCCAAGTAAAAGGAAACTCTTCATTAACAGTAAATGGTGATCTTAATATGAAAGGTCACTACATGCCTGGATACTATACTGAAGATAATGATATAAAATTCTTTAGAAATGACTTCATTATTAACGGAGAAAATGGGGGAGCATCTACAGCTCTGATAAAGGGTGATGTCAACTTAACAGACAATTCTCACTTTATGACCCAAACTTATGGTCATTCTCAAACAGATCACACCACTTACCACCCAAGAGACGACTTTGAAAAATTATCTTCTACCACCATTGAAGGCAATGTAACAGTTGATAGAAACTCAAAATTAGGAGCATATTCAGCATCTGATACTTTCATTGAAGGCAATGTTACTGCAACAAACGGTGGTACTATTACAGCTTGGAACTCTGATGCATATTTAGGTATTCAAGGTGATGTTTCAGTAACTGACAAGAATTCAGGAATTAGTGCAGGCAGTACAGCTAACATTGATATTGGCGGTAAGCTTACAGCTAAAAACGGTGCTGATGTCTATATTGGCGAAGAGTCTACCCTCTCAGTTGCTAAGAAGTTCTTAGTAGACAATGCTACCTTAGAGGTTCATGGTGGTCAGTTATTACTCTCAGGCGAGGACTCTGTATTAGACTTAACTAATAACGGTGTTCTAAAGACAGATGAGGCAGGCTCTATTAACCTTTCAAAAGGTGCATCAGTTGAATCATTAAAAGAGACCTTACTCTCTGCTGATACAAAGACCACCGCAGCAGGTGTTGCTCAAAAAAACCTTTGAAGCTGATGCTCTCTCAAAAGTTCACTTAACCAATTTAGGTGAAGTTTCTTTAGATGAAGCTGAACGCTTACATGGAGTTCTATTTAATTCAGAGACAGGTATTCTTGATCTTAAGATTAACTTAGATACTGATGAGAACGGTAATGCAAGCTTTACTGATGCTATAAAGGTAGCTGGAACTACTGCAGCACGGACAAGACTATCGCTGATGTCGATACCTCTGATAAGAAGTTGTCTGACTTAACCTCATCAGATCTTTCATGGGGCAGTGCTTCTCTAAAGGATGGACAGGCAGACTTAGACCTAGGTTCAGGCAATCTAGTTTTAAATAATCCTGAGTCTAACCAAGGTTCATTCGTATCTACCTCTGATGGTTCAGTTGGTAACATCACCATGGACAAGGATGCAAATCTTGCACTAAACGGTACAGGCTCTATTGGTAATGTTAATACCACAGAGAACGGTACTGGTGATATCTTAATCGGTAATGATAAGTCAGGCTCAGTAACTGCTAATAACCTAGGCTCTGAGGACAAAGCCTTTGGCTCTGTATCAGTTGGTGCTGGTTCTAGTGTTACAGTAAAGAATATCTTAAATGCAACTAAAGTTGCTTTAGAGAAAAAGGCAGAGGTAATTGCATCTGTAATTAACTCTCCTGAGTTAAAAGCAATTGGAGATGACATTAAGATTAAAGCTGAAAACTCTGTATTAGGTGGTTTACTCTCAGGTAATAACTCAACCTTAGAGTCTAAGACTTTAGAGCTTGCTGATAACTTTAATGTATTAGGTGGAGCTAAGGTAAAGGCAAAGAACTTATCTTTAAAGGGTAAGATGCTGTTTGCCGACCCTGACTGGAACTCAAATGCCTCTGTTGTAGTTGCTAATAACCTGTCAGGTGACAATGGTAATGTTCTAGACGGAGCTTTAGTTGCCGGTCAAAACTCATTAGTAGCTTTAGATGACACTTTAGATGAGAACAGTGCAGCAGTTCTTGCTAAATCCACATTATCAGAAAACGGTACTACCGCTTTAGGTTATGTAGGTAAAGACATCACTGTAGCAGCTAATGGCTCTATTACCATTGACGGCAGTCTAACCTCAGCTCCTGCTGCTGTAGAGGACAATACAGTAACTGTAGCTAATAAGAGTGCTTTAGTACTTGCTAATAACTCAAAGGTAAGCTTTGAAAGTGCTGATGGTAAGGTAACTAACAACGGTACTATCGTAGTAAGTTCTGATACCTTAGCTAATAACTCAAGGATTACAGCTTTTGAAGGTGAGAATGTAACTGTTGAAGGTAACGGTTCATTTGATGTTTCATCTGCCCTCTTTAGTGCAAACTCAAATGGTGATGGTACCTTGACTGTAAACTATGATGAGAACAAAGCTAACAGTGCTTTATATGGTACTGAGGCTAATGTAGCTCAGTCTATCAAACAAGCTGTGTCTTCAGGTGTTGCTGTAAACAAAGGCACTATCTTAGGTGACTTGGTAAATGCTGGTAACTCAGCTAATACTAAAGACACCTTAAGTCAGTTAACTAGACTTGGTACCTTAGCAGGCTCTGTTGCTAATGCAAAACTGGCATCAGATACTACAGCTAATGCTATTGACTCACGTCTAGCTTCCTCTGGTGTTAAGACTAATACTCAGGCTACAGCACAGAGCAACAAACTTACTGTCTGGGTTCAGCCTGTCTTCTCAAGACAGTCTTCAAGCTCTCTTGATGCAGGGAATACTGAGTATGGTATTAAGGCTAACCTTCGTGGTGGTGTAGCAGGTCTTGATGTTACCTTGTCTGATAACTTTGTACAGGGTGCTGCTATTACTGTAGGCTCTGGAAACTCATCTTCTAAGAACATTAAGAGTGTATCTGGTGACTTTGATTACTATGGCTTTAACCTCTATGGTGCCTATGTAAACGATGCTCTAAAGCTCTCTTATGACTTAGGTTATACCAAGGTATCTAATGATGCTACTGCCTACAACTCTTTAGGTAAGTTCACATCTGATATCGACACTAAGGTATTTACCTTAGGTATTAAGGGTGCTTACACCTTTAACACCTCAGTTATGGATATCACTCCTCACTTAGGTGTTCGTTATGCAAAATATGACTCTGATGACTATACTGCTTCATCTGGTCTTTACTCTGTAAATAACGAAGGTGCTTCAAGCTCACTTGTATCCTTCCCTGTTGGTGTGTCTTTCTCTAAAGATATATCTCTGTCATCTTGGACTGTTGTCCCTACAGTTAACCTAGAGGTTATCCCTGTAACCGGTGACAAGGATGTGGATACCAAGTCAGCATTTGACGGTGTTGTAACTTCTGTTAATACCAAACTCCATGACGGTATCAACTACTCTACCTTCGTAGGTCTTGATGCCCTTTATGGTGAGAACTTCTCACTGGGTATTAACTACAACTACACTGGCTCTAAGAATGTTGATGACCACAGTGTTAATGCATCACTACGTTATACCTTCTAACTGTTAGAGCTTCTAAGAGAAGCTAAACTAACCTTTGGTTAGTCTTAACAGGTAAATTAGAATGTTAACCTAGTCAACAAAAGCCCTTGAGATTTCTCAGGGGCTTTTGTTTTCAGTGAGAATCTTTGTAAAGTAAAAGATGAATCAGATCTATCAAATTTTTCGATAATATAGAAGATCGCTCCTAGCTTGCACAGAGCTGAAGATAAAGATCCTGCTCAGATAAAATTAAAGATCCTGCAGATCTCTAAGATCTGGAAGATCTGAAGATACTACCTATAACTTATAAAACTGCAGATAGTAAATTTGAGTTATCTAAATTCTATAACTTTAGTATCAGAGGTTAAAGTTGAGCTCAAACGAACAAGCAAGATGGAAGATTAAAGATAGAAGGCAGGATGCCCGCCTTGTGATTTACAATCATTATTGCTTAGCTATTTATGATATTCCTCTATTAAGCAAGTGTGCTGCTTGGTTTTAGAGTCGTAGTTAATGCCGATTAAAAGAATATTTTCGGTGTACTTTTTTACCCTTGAAACGTAGTCACGCTCTTTTATCTGCTCAAGAGCTACCTTTGAACTTGCATCCTTTTTAAGTTCAATAATTAAAGCAGGCTTACTTTTAGAATTAGCAGAAATTGGCAAATAGACAATATCAGCAAAACCTTTACCGGTTGGGTACTCATTTAATGGTGCCAGATAGTAGCTTTCAGTTGCTAGGTATGCCATCAGGACGACATAGCGTAAAGCACTCTCATTGTTGTACTCAAGGGCTTGTACTTTATCCTCATGTATTTTAGAAAGCAGATTGGCTACAGTTTCTGCATCTTTATTGTAAGTAGCTACCACAACCTGTTCTGAAAGCTTTAAAGCACTTTCATATTGAGTCCAGTGATTTTCTTTTACAGAATTTAAAAAGCTCAAGTCTAGTCTCCTCATTAGGAACATAGATAATGCCTTCCTCTAGATTACAACCTAGATATCCTAAATGAACCAGATAAACATAGATTGCTACTTTGTTTTTAAAATTTAGATCTGCTGTGTTGTAACTTTTAATCTCTGGTAGAGGAATTGAAATGGTATCACCAGAACACAGTTTAATGATATCGTCTTTAAGTCCTTCAAAATTCAGATTGATAGCTTCTTTTACAAGTCCATAAGCAGATGTATCTGACCAGTAACTCTGAAATCCCCTGAGAGTTATTAGCTTTTTAATTGAACTTGGATTATAGATTTCATATCCACCTACTTTGTAGCCATCGTACCAGAATTTGGTGGTTTCAAAATCAAGATTGTACTTGTTACACAGTCCATTTACTTCATTCTCTGTAAAACCATAGTATTGAGAAAAAGGACCAGAATTTATGATTGTATATTCAATAAAATTGTTTAATGCTGACTGAGTGTTGTATCTTGCAATAGGTAAAATACCGGTCATGTAAACCAATTCAGCAAAACGCTCTCCAACTCCTTTAAACAAAGCTCTTAAAAGGTCAATGAAGTTTTTATGTAAATTTGCGTTGTTTGGGTATTCTCTAAAGACAAAATCCCACTCATCGATAATAAAGATAAATCTCTTTTTTAATGAAGAAATGGCATCCGGCAAGGAATAGCTCTTATCTTTTACAAGGCGGTCAGGATAGGTTTCTTTCAATTCTGAGACAACCTTTTGGTTAAGAATATCGAGATATTTTTCACCATTGAATTCATTATCCTCAAAAGACATCATATTTAAAAAGAGCACATCATGCTGATTTAAGTGTTTTTCAAAATCAGGTGTTGAGGCTATATTAAGATCAGAGAAAAGTGCCCTTGAATCACAACCTTTTGAGTAATACGCATTAAGCATATCAAGTGTAACGCTCTTGCCAAAACGTCTTGGTCTTGTCACACATATAAAACGTCTTGATTTGTTAATAAAGTTGTTAGTTAATGATATAAGAACAGACTTATCTACGTATTCATCATCAAATTCCATTTGGAAACTAACGTTATCAACATTAACGTACATAAAGTTCTCTCTCGAATTAACTTGTTCATTCATTAAAAGGCATCTCCATTATATAGTAATAAAAATTAAGATACCTATGTTCTCATGATTATTAAAAGCACTGGCTTAATTGCTGACAGAAAATGCAATTTTAAAATCAATTTTTGCAATTTTCTTGTAGAAAGAAAATTTAAAACTAAGTTTTCAAAAAACTTTACAAAAGTCAGTGACGTGTTCCTTTGAGCAATAGACCGTTGCCAGACTGAGTTTAGACAAGTTTTGAATTTAAAAGGTTGATTTATAATTGAACAATTTATGTTAAGAGTATCAGTGCCTATGATGATGGCTTTGACGATAATTTATTGCTTTAAGTGAGCATTTACCATCAACTTACCAAATCACAGCTATGATTTACGATCAATCAAAAGCTAAAGAAAATCACTGCAACTTACTTACAAGATCTTCTAGTTATACCATTCTCTTCTTATAAGATCTTTGCTGATGGAAGTTTTATTAAATGAGATTTAATAGCTGTTCAAGGATATTATCCTATGAACAGCTATCGGTTAAGACTCTTGGATAATCCTGTTATCTAAGAATGGAGGAGTTGATAATTAAGCTAAGGCTAAACCTAGCAGATTTACATTAAAGCCTTTTAAGACCTCAAGGTTATCTAAAGCCTTATTTAAATCTGAAACATCTAGTTTCTCAACTACAATCACACCATCACAATTAGTGATTTCAGACATAGTCTCATCAGTAATTACTTTAACTTCAACATTGTGATTTAAAGCCACATCACGGATGATTGATACAGTGTCTTCAATAGTGTTTTCGGCTAATGATGATGACACAGCGATAGTTTTAGTGCCTTGCACTAAAATTTTTACAAGTTCAGTAAACTTGTCTTTTTCAGCAGTTGATACCTGTGAGTAGCTGCTCTCATGCAGACAACCTAATAATCTTAAGTTGTAAAGATCTTTTAAGTAATTCTTATCTCTTAGTTTGCCTTCAAAGAGGTATTTTCCACCATACACGCATGATGATATGAAGATACCACCAAAGAGACCTGCTAAGATAAAGATGATGTACTTTTGAATCTTATATGAGGACAACTCAATGAACTTATCCTCTAAAGGCACAGGTTGCACTAAAGCTGAAATTGCATCATTCTTTTGAGTGAGCTGTGACTGTAAAGAGGTGATTAACAGATCTTCAGAGTTCTTTAATTTCTGAATATCATCACCATTTACAACGCCTAATGATACTTTCTTAGACTTGATGATGAACTGATCGCCCATTTCATCTTTTAACTCGGTTACAAGTTTTGAAACAAAACCTTCTAACAAAGCCAAATTCTTTTCATTATTTGCCTTTACGGTAATATCAATTGTTCTACCGTCATCAGAATTAAGATTAATTAACTCACTTACAGCTTTTAGTGACTGCTTATGAGCTATACCTAACTGAGATGATAGCTCGTCTAATTCAGATTGTGAGCTTACAAGCTTTGAAGCTAAACTGATTACCTTTGACTCAGCTGTATTAGAGCTGATTGAAGAGTTATTATTACCCTGTGTACTGCTTGCATTTGCAGGAACACTTAAAACGGAACTTGAACCGCTCTTGTTACGCTCCTGAATATCGATGAAGTACTCTGATTCGTAGTACTCATCAGTATCTAAGGTATATAAAAGTGAGTTCTCAGTATACTCAGTTTCAGTTGAGAGATTTCTCTCAAGACCTTTAATTTCAGTTAAGATTGATTTTTTCTGATTCTCATTAGCAACTTTCTTATTCTCGTAAGCGCTTAATCTTGATTCATAGTCTTCTTTATAAAGCTCGTAGCTTACCTTAACTTTTTGCTTTACTACCCTGCCATCTGGTTGCTTTTCTAATCTTTCAATATCAAAAAGTTTGTTGATTTGAGATAATGGCAGTTTTGAATAATTAAAGCTGTAGAACTTGTATGAGAAAGCAAGTACTGACAGTACCACACCTGATACAAGCAAAACTTTCCATTTAGAGAGGATAAATTTGAATAGTCGTACAAGATCGATCTCGATCTCTGTATTTTGAGCGTCCATGAACACAACTCCATTTAGGATGGATTATATATAGAGATATCCTGCAAAATACAATGAGTTCATGATAATTGTGGATCTTTGCTATTAGTTAATAACTTATCTTTAAAGCTGTTTTACTAAAGCCAAATTAATTTTGGTTTAGCCACGATTTAGGTGTTCTTGTAAGCAATAAAGACACTTTAAAAACTAAAGTCTGTCATGTTCTGCATGTATAAAACAGTTATCGTAAAATTTAATCTGAGTGTCATCATTCTACAAAATATCAGCATATCAGTCACGAACTAATTTATAGGATATAGAAACGATTTACGAATGCCTAAAATAGTTTTTATAAAAATGGATCAGATTTTACTGCTCAGATGTTCACTAGTTGCTCTGAAGTTAATTGTCCAACGGAGCTTGCATTGCTTAACTTAATTTTGTGGAACACTCTCTTTGTTGCATTGTTTTAGCGCAATGTAAAAGAAAGATAATCTCTTGAGAAAGCGGTGACATAAGATAACCACCGCTTTATTTTGTCATATTTTATTAAGGAATGATCTGAAACTCTGTAAAAGATCTTACCTTAGGATCTGCATTAAACACAGCAGCAATTCTTAATAGCTCCTTCACTTTAGGCTCTGTATTGCCATAGTCACGGGATTTAATCTGCTCAACAGCCTCTGTAAGCTTTGTCTTTGCATCAGTCTCGTTTTGAGCGTACTTAAATTCAAAGACTAATCGTCTGTTTTTAGTTTCGATAATTA
>OMZC01000123.1 GCA_900315395.1 uncultured Gammaproteobacteria bacterium | reverse complement strand
CGGTATGCCTTTGGAGGCATGGTCTGATGGAATGCTGTATCGAATACTGCAACATGAGGGATCTTAGGGAAGTTAGCTCTTGCAGCATCAATACCTAATAAGTGAGCTGGATTGTGAAGAGGTGCAAAAGGAATAACCTTTTTAATGTTTTCTTCAACTTCATCGTTGATTAGAGTTGGTTGTGAGTAGATATCACCACCCTGCACGATTCTGTGACCGCAGGCAACGATAGAATCTAATAAAGATTGATCTTTTTCAAGAACATTCTTTACTAAATACTCTAGAGCTTTCTTATGATCTGCTCCAGCGCCTAACATTGTCTCTGTCTTTTCACCACCATTGAACTTCCATGAAATTCTAGCTTCTGGTAAACCTAAAGCTTCAGCAATACCATTTAAGAAGATATAGCCATCTTCTGGGTTCAAAATGGCAAATTTAACAGATGAGCTACCACAGTTGATAACCAGCGCTGTCTTTGGATAAGTATTCATTTGAGCACCTAGCGTTTAACTTATAAAACAAATAATTCCCGCTGTAGGAGAAAATCTTTAACAGCTGTATATTCTACCATTTTTACTTGATTTCATCTAAGGTAATTTTCAAATCAGAGCGCTTATTACAAGTTAACGCTGTGATTTAGACAATAAGCTAAACATTTGGGGCTTGAATTGTGTTTTATGCATAAGTTTGTAATCAAGTTCATGCTTTTACTTTAGTCTTTCTGTACTTTTGCAATCTGCTTTTAGGTTTATCAGGGATGGTCATTTCAATTAGATGCTGTTCAAGAGCAGGCATCAGATAATTATGCCTAAAGGTAGGTTTATGTGAGAGATGTAATTTCTCCATTAACTCCTTTAGAGATAGTGTGTCATTACCTAAAACATAGATAAGCTTTTCTACGTAAGATAGCTTTTCAAAAGCCTTAAGTTTAGCACTGACTTGATCGGCGACTTGATCGGCGACTTGATCGGTGACATGATTGGTGACTTGATCGGTGACATGATCGGTGACTTGATCGGTGACTTGATCGGTATTAGTAGAATCTGCAAAAGACACCAGAGTTTCTTTTATAACTTCTAATATGTACTCTACAAAGCAAGCACTATCGGTCATAGCTGTTGCATTAGATAAAGCTTTGTAATATTCAGCCTGTCGTTTCAGTATAAGTTCTTCTACAGGTAGATAGTAAAAGATGTTTTTCCATTTGCCTAATAACAGACTATGCCACATTCTGCCTATTCTGCCGTTACCGTCAGCAAAGGGATGAATATACTCAAATTCGTAATGGAAAATCGCACTCTTAACAAGCGGGTGGAAGTCTGATGATTTGTACCATTCAATTAAGTCTGCGATAAGTTCTGGAACCTTTTGAGCAGGTGGCGCCATATGAATAAGTTTGGTTCCTGCAAATACTCCTACACCTGTAGTTCTAAAATGACCAAAGCCTGTTACTAACTCATTCATCATGAGTTTGTGAGCTTTAAGCACGTCATCTACAGATAAAGGTGAGAAGCTAAGCCTATTATCATAGGCTACAGAGGCATTCTTAACCTCTAGTATCTCTACAGGATGACCAAAGACTCTTTTACCATCTAAAATTGCTGATATTTCTTCAAGACTTAAGTGATTCTGCTCTATAGCAAGTGTTGATCGAAGAGATCTGGCTTTAAACAGTCTCTTTTGCTGTAAAGTCAACCTGTCTTGATGCAAACATGAGAGCGTTGCTGATATTTCACAAATATCAGCTATCAGATTTACGAGGTTGTTTGTAAAGCAAAATGGTGGTGTGTACACAGACATGAATAACTCTTTTTAAGTTTTAGAGTCATTATAAATGAAATGTAAGCATGAAAGGGACTAAATAGCAAAAAGCCATTATCTAGTTTTTGGCTAAATAATGGCTTTGAAAGCTTTACAGAGACTGACTATTACTTCTTGTTGTTAGATACAACCACAGTAGAACGTGGAGGAATAGTCATAGTCTTACCTGCTGTAAGCTCTTTTAAGAATTTCTCTTCAAATTCAGGAGAGGTTCTTGTAGCACCATAGCTGTGAACAGATAGCTTTTCACGAGCTAGCATTTCGTACAGACCTTCAAGACCTTCGCCATGATCATAACGGCGAACGTTTCTGCCTGATAGAGGAATTAACAGATCTTCACCTGAATCCTCAGTATCATCAGAACCACAATCCTCAGGCATATAAGTAGCAGCTAAAAGAGGGAACAGGGCAGAACCTTGCTCTACCTTTACCTGCTGTCTTGATGCATTTACAAGCACAATACTGAATCTGGTGTCATAAAGACGGATAAATCCAAAGTAAGCACCACCTGCGCAGATAAAGATCATTGAGCCTTTTGAGAAGGATGAATTTGAACGGCGCAGTGCTGCTAACTCAGTAATTACGCTTTGAACGTCATTTGAGTTTACGCTTACATGTCTGTCTTTCATGGCCTTAAATGGCAACATGTCACGAGGACCTACATCAAATTTAGCAATTACATCGCCTAATTCATCGCCCTGATATACACATGGAATACCACGCCAAGTGAAAAGACATGCTAAAGCTGCTAAATACAGATATTTGTCACCGCCGATGATGTCATAGAATCTTGGTAACTTGTAGTTATCTAACTGATTTAATAAGCACAGTTTTACCTGCTGTGAAACACCAACAGAGAACTCTTCACAGCTTCTTCTTAAATCATCACCAGTATATGGGGTAGGATCACCGTTTAAGTTGATACCACCAAAGAATGATCTTAATGGGCTTAAGAAACCGGTGTAGTTGATAGTACCGTCAACATTACCTTCATTGCAGATAGCATAACGAGGATCAGAACCAAACTGACCTAACATTAGGCAGTCTAGGTGAGTTTCTCTTGCAGCCTGACAGATTTGAGACAATCTTTCTAGATTGTTTCTAGCATTGCCATTGTCACCAATCTGAGATGCATCATCGATAACCCAGCCATCAATACCGTATGGAGGTCTTGTCCACTTTCTTACAACAGAGTTACTGCCACCAAAGATGCTGTAGCAGGTCTGATAGCTTGAGTAATCAAGCTTTGGATAGTTTGCCTTATCGTCAGATACGTAAGCTTCACCTTCTGAGGTGAAAGTGTAGTACTCACGATATGGAGAATCCTTATGACGCAGAGCACCTTTACCGGTACGCTCCTGTCTGTCAAACCATGGATGAGTATCACCGGTGTGATTGAAGGTACCATGAAGAATGATCTTCATTTCATAGCCTAAAGCTACAGTACGCAATCTCTTTAGAGCACCGTTACCACCAAAGTGTGGATCAACCATGTCATAGTCCTCAGTATCAAACTTATGAACTGAAGGAGCTTTAAAGATTGGAGTCATGTAAATAGTGTCGCAACCTAAACCTCTGATGTAAGGTAACATAGCTGCTACACCATCTAAATCACCACCGCAGTGTGTCTCATCAAGATTTACAAATTCAAAATCTTTAGTCTTGATAGGAGCATCGGTTTCAACCTTGGTACCGTCAACGTTGAAAGTTCCGCTTGATGAGGCGAACTTGTCTGGGAAGATCTGGTACACAATTGAATCAATAGCCCACTGAGGGTGAGTATTGAATAACTCTAAAGCATAGCAATGTTGCATTAGAGGAGGTTCTCTTGACATACCTAAAGAGCTGTACCAAACCACATCAGTTACATTGCCTTCCTTATCAGTAAGAGCAATCTTAAAGTAGTAGGTCAACAGGTTCTGGCTCTTGTCTGCTACAAGAGGAGCCTCAAAACGATGAATACCGAAACATGAACCTGTATAGGTCATAGGATTACGGTGATCCTCGTTCTGTGAAAAGTTAACGATAGAAATCTTCAGACGGCTATGGTTTGCACCTCGTACAAACAGCACGGCATTAACAGCTTTGTCAGATGACATGCCTGGTGAAGTACAGGTATGGAAACACTGAAATGGAAGTGAAGCTCGTTGAGAACTGGTGTTCTGACGCATATTATTTCTTCCTAATTTTAAAGCATCGCAAGAGCGCGACATACTGTTAAATAAATATCTTTTACGCCTTCAATATCAACACGCTCTTTTGGAGAATGTGGATTTAATACTGTAGGTCCAATAGAAATTAGCTGTAATTTCTTATTTGCCTTAGCAAAAGTTGCACATTCTACGCCGGCATGTAAAGCTGTAACCTTAAACTCATTACCAGTAACTGACTTATAGCTTTCATTTAGAACATCAATAAGTCTGTTCTTGCTTGGTGATGACCAAGGTTCATGTCTGTTGGATTCTTCAACCTCAACATTATCTAAAAGATAACACTGAGACTTAACTGTATTTATCATATCACTTAAAGCATCGCTGTTAAGTGAGCGTGCAAGCATACAGATTTTTACACTCTCGTTATCAGAGTTGATAACTCCAAGGTTAATTGAAGTTTCAACAATACCTGAAAACTCTGGTGACATACGTATAATGCCATTTGGCAATGAGCGTATAAAGTGGATTAGATCAAGGGTTTGAGCATAACCTAAAGCATCCTTTTTATCAGACTCTGTGATCTCAAGAGTCATCATAGGATCGGTTGTAGCATAGATCTCTTTTTGTACTTTAAAGAGCTCATTTAACTTTGTCTTAGCAGTCTCAATTTCTTTTTCAGGCACGCAGATGGTGCACTGTGCTTTAGAAGGGATCGCATTACGCACTGCACCGCCTGAGATGTTATTGATAAAGAAATCAACATCATCAGACATATCGTCAAGTAAAGAAGCTAATAGCTTAATTGCATTGGCGTGACCTAAATGAATATCAGCACCTGAATGACCGCCTGCTAAATGAGACAGGGTAATTTCAATAGCTTTAGTGTCTTCAGTTTCAACTTTATTGAAATTGAATTTGATGTTTACATCATATGAACCTGCGCAATTTACAAAGAGGTAACCATTATCCTCAGAATCTAGGTTAATGAGGTAATCGCCCTGTAAATATTCTGGTGATAAACCAGTAGCACCTTTCATAGTAGTTTCTTCTTCTACAGTGAATACTGCTCTTAAAGGACCATGAGATAAGGTTTTATCATCAGCTAAAGCCATCACTAGTGCAATGGCAATACCATTATCAGCACCTAATGTGGTGTGTTCAGCTTTAACAAATGGTTCGTCAACGTAAGCTTTAATACCTTCATTTAAAAAGTCATGGGTAAATCCGTCTTCAACTACAGGAACCATATCCATATGACCTTGCAGAATTACTAAAGGTGCATCCTTTTTGTCTTCTGTAGCATCAATATCAATGATTACGTTGCCAACTTCGTCTTTATGGCATTTAAAGCCGTGTTCTTTAGCAAATTTTAAGATAAATTCAGCAATTTTTTCTTCATGAGAAGAAGGACGAGGAATTTTTGTAATTTCGTTGAAATAAGACCAGACAGCCTTAGGTTCAAGACAAGTTACCGCTTTGCTCACTTTTAAACCTTAATTTTGATTATTTGACATTATTAAATTCTTTTGCTATTTAAGCTGATATTATAACCGCTTTTTACCTAATTTTATTGTCAAAATTACATATAAGCGTATCTTTTTGACCAGATTAAAATCTTTTCCTAAAATATCTTACTGAATTTCAATGTAAATTTTATTTACCAAGAAGGTTAGCGTGAGTTTATATCAGAAAATGCAGGAGCTTTTAGATAATAATAAAAAGCTCGGACAGCTACGTACTGTAAAACCAAAATCTCAGTGTGGCACCAAAATCATTGTCGATTCTCATGAATATGTAAATTTATCATCAAATGACTATTTAGGATTAGCATCAGATCTTAATCTGGCCTTTGATTTCCTATCAGATGTTTTACAAAAAGATAATAACGATAAATTAAACGCTGACATCCGTATGTCCTCATCAGGCTCTCCTCTTTTAACAGGAGCCCACTCATCCTATGGGGATGCAGAGATCTCTATGGAAGAACTTTTCAATAAAAAAGCTCTGTTCTTTAATTCAGGATTTTCTGCAAACAGCGGTGTTATCTCAGCTTTGGCTACTGAAAACAATTTAATCATAGCTGATAAGCTAGCCCATGCATCAATCATTGATGGCATGATGACAGCTAAAGGCAAATGTCTTCGTTATGCTCATAATGACTATGAGCATTTAGAGAGGTTACTAAACACTCATGCTGACAAATATGATTCTGTAATTGTAGTTACAGAAGCTGTTTTCAGTATGGATGGAGACTTATGTGATTTAAAGAAATTAGTAGAATTAAAACATAAGTTTAAAAATGTCTATTTATATGTAGATGAGGCTCATTCTTTCTGCCTTTATGCTGACAATGGCGCCGGTTTATGTCATTTAAATCAGGTAACTGATGAGATTGATTTTATATTAACCACCTTTGGTAAAGGTTTAGGTTCACAGGGCGCTTGTATCTTGTGCAATGAGACTGCTCGTGATTATTTAATCAATACCTCACGTTCTCTTATCTTTTCAACAGCTCTATCTCCATTAGCTTTTGCTCATGCAAACTTTATGGTTAAATACATGCAAAAGCGAAATGATTTAAGAGAACGTCTGCACTCAATTAGCTCATATATTCATGACACTTTAAAAGAAAGTGGTTATGAGAATGTATCTCAATCTCAGATCATCCCTGTTTTAACTTATGAAAATGAAAAAGCTGTAAAAGCCTGTGAATTCTTTAAAGATCACGGCTTTTATGCAATGCCAATTCGTCATCCTACAGTACCAAAGGGTAAAGCAAGATTACGTCTGTCACTTACAGCTTCATTGAGTGATAGCCAAGTTGAGCAATTAAAAGATACAATTAAAGCCTTTTCAAAGATAGAACTATAAGTGGATAGTCATGAAACAGTGTTTTTTAAAGAAAACTGATAAAAAGCGCCTTGACCTAGTATTTTTAGGATACGGTCAGGATGCAAAGCCTTTTCAATATTTAAAAGATATAACTTCAAACTCTGTAGCTTTGGTCTATGACTATACAGACAGAGCTTTTGATCCAAGCTTATACGATGAATTTGAAGAGATTAAGCTTATAACCTGGTCAATGGGTGTGATGGCAGCTCCTAAGGTTTTAAATCAATATGGTTTATTAAAGAAAGTAAGTTTTAGTACTGCAATTAACGGTACTCTAGAAGGTATTGATAATAAGCTAGGCATTCCTTTATCTATGTGGCAGGCTACCATTGATGCTTTAGATGAGACTAATGCTGTAAAATTCTATAGACGCATGTGTACTAACCTAAAGACATTTAATGAGTATATGGAAACAAGACCTGAGCGTTCTGTTGAATCTTTAAAAGCAGAACTTGAAGCTCTAATTCCATTTTCAAAAGAGCCTTTAGTTGAAGATTTTGCTTATACCATTACACACATCGGTATGAAAGACAGGATCTTTTCTCCCGCAAACGTATTAGCCTCATGTAAATTACATCAAATAGATGTAACGAAAAACGAGAATGGTCACTACAGTAAAGATGACTTTGAAGATGCTTTTGGTTTTCTTCCATTCTAGTTCCAGACAGACTACAGTAAAACAGCGACAGTAACTAATGCAAATTTCAAAAGACAGTATTCAAAAAAGCTTTTCTAAGGCAAGCAAAACCTATGAGAGCAGTGCCATCGTGCAAAATACTATGGCTTATGAGTTAATAGAATTTTTGCCACAAAAGAGCTTTGACACTGTTTTAGAAATAGGTTGTGGTACAGGTCTGCTGTCTTCACTTATCTTAAGTGACTTAAAGTTATCCTCATTAACTCTTAATGATCTTTCTTTAGATATGCTCAATTTGTGCAAAGAGAAATTTAAAGATACCGAGCTTTTTAAAGAGAATAAATTAAGTTTCCTACAAGCTGATGCTGATAACTTAGAACTTCATGACAACTATTCGCTTATCATTTCAAATGCCTGTTTTCAGTGGTTAAAAAAGCTTGAATGCGATCTTTTAAACTACTTAGAGCATTTACAAAAAGATGGTATTTTAGCTTTTACTATCTTTTCTAAAGATAACTTCTATGAGTTAAGAGAATGCTCAGGAGTTGGTCTTGAGTATATAGATAAAGCTACTTTAAAGAAGATTTTAAAAAAGACTCACTGTGCTTTTGACATCGAGAAAATTGAGCTTGAAAGTTACTTTGATGATGTAAAGACCATGTTGCGCTCATTTAAGAATACCGGTGTAAGTGGTCTTACACACAGCATCTGGACCAAATCAAGATTAAATGATTTTATAAAATCTTATGAGGATAAGTACTCTACAGATAATGGTGTAAAACTCACCTGGAGTTATTACTTGGTAGTGGTAAAAAAATAGCTGTTAAAAAGTAGCTGTTAAGAAGTAAGTAAGCTTAAAAGCTCTAATCAGAGTTTTTTCTTCTTTTTAGAGCTTACTAATCCTGTTTTTTAACTATGCAACAGGTCCTTTCTTTAGTCTCATCCTAGCCTTTTGACAACAGCCAAAACTACTTTTCTAAGATAACTATCCTAAAAATAGCGCTGCAGATGCATTTAATAGCGTAATAATGATGACAGAGGTGATTACTGACATCATATTAAGGTTTGCTGAATCCTCAGCAAACTGAGGTAAGCACCTAATTGCTGTAATAGGCGCTAATGAGGTAATAGGAGCAAAGACAATTGCTACTAAAACAAAACGCACCATAGGTGAGAATGGAGTTAATACCCAAATTAGAATAGCAATAACTAAAGCAGAACCATAGCGTAAGAACAGCATCTTTAAGATACGTTTTACACTTGCAAAATTGATATTAAAGTTAAGAGCTACACCAATTACAAACATACATAAGAAGGTATTTGAACTACCAATTAGTTTTACTGGCTCTAAGATTTCTTTTGGCATAACTACACCTGTTGCAGACAGTGCAATTGACAAGATGCAGCAGTATGAGGTGATGGATTTTGCAAGCTCAATTAAGATCTTTTTAAGATCAATCTTTTCACCTGAGTCAAAGCCCTTTCTGTTTAAATATAAAGCCATGCAATAAACTCCACCAAAACAGAAGAAAGCGTTGATTACATCAAACAGACAGAGCGCGATAAAACCTTCAGGGGAGAGAATTGACTGCATGAATGGCAGTACGAAATTACCAATATTAAATCCACCTAAATTTAACATGGTATAGACGCATCTATCAGGTTGTTTTCTGTAGAGTACATATCCAATTAAAGGCAAGATCATGCTTACAGTAAAAGCTAATGGCAAGATAAAGAACATGCTTGCCTTAAGATCGATCTCACCTGATGAACCACCTAAAATCGCACAAGGCAGAGTGACGTACATGACCACATATGAAAGATCACGTGCTGTTTTAATGGAAACAAGCTTAAAGCGCTTGAAAAAGTATCCAAAAAGAAAAATTAAGATAACTGTGTATGCGTTAATTAAAGAATCTGACATTTTCTTTACTGTGTTCAACTAAATCAATGCGCATATTCTAATCAAATTTTTTAAAGATTTCTAAAAATTGTTATTTCTGTGCAAACGTTTACTTGATGGGGTAAAAATTGTTTAAAAAAAGAGCATTAAATCAGCTAGGCAAAGATGAAAACAACACAAAAAAGCTACGTTCTAATATCAAAACGTAGCTTTCATTTAACTTTGATTACAGGTTTGACCTAGATTATCTGTAATTACTTAGCAATAGTCTTGCTGTTTAAAACATACAGATCTGCATCAATATCATCAACTATCTCTTCACAGGTGTTACCAATCAGTGCTGCCATAAAGCCTGAACGACCTGCAGAACCTATGAATACAGATTTAGCATTTAGCTTTCTGCAGATCTGTGGAATTACATCATCAGGCATACCTTCCTGAATATGACAGAATTCCTGTGGAATGTTGTGTTTATGAGCAAACTCTAAGAGTTTGTTCTTATGCTCTTCAACCACACTCTGCTCATATAATGATGGTGAGTAGTGAGGAACTTCTAACATTACACTAGGTAAATATACGGGAGCTGAGTTTACTAAGTGGATCTGACCCTTGGTGAGTTTTGCTATGATCTGTGCTTCACGAAGCATTGCTACATTTGAAATTACGTGATCTTTTAAAGTGAAATCAACGCAAACTACAATGTTGCCACCTTCAGTCCATTCATGATCTTTTGCGATAATTACTGGGATCTGTGAATTTCTTAGAATATACCAGTCAATAGGGGTAAAGATGATTGAATCTAGTACACCATGGTGGTTAGCAGCCTTAATGATAAGGTCATATTTACCGTTGTTGATTTCATCAATAACAGCTTCGCCTACATCTTTGTTCTCAACAACCTTTGGAAGAATAGTTGTCTCAGAGTTAGCCTTGGTCCTGTACTCTTCAATGATCTTCTCTAAATGATCAATATAGGTCTGTTCAATATCTTCATGAACAGGTTTTTCCTTTACCTTGTTAAGAATGATCAAATCATATGAATAATCATAGACAACTCTTAAAAAGGTGATTGTAGCCTTTGGGTTGAACTGGGTGATATCTAAAGCACGTTTAAGTGCAACCTGAACATCTTTCTTAGGTTCGGCGACGACTAAAATATTATTGTACTTTTTCATAAATTATCTCCTAGTCCATTGATATTTCTATATTAACTATAAGATATTACGTGTAAAAGATCATAAGTATTTACATATAAATGTGCGACAACAAACAAAATTTTACTTAAATTTTAATTGTTTATACGTCTGCACTCTTTATCTGCACCCATGTCTACATTCTCAAAGTAGATGGTCTGATACCTAAAACTAGGCATACAGCTGTAAAGACAATACCGCCTGCTACTACTAATAAAGCTAGGTAGAAAGTAGCTTCAAGTGTAGACATTGCAATCCAACTTTCAAACTCAGGTCTAATCATAAAGATCACTAAAGCCATGATGAAGCCTGCAAATAGCACCTTTAAGATAAATAAAAGAGTCTGTCTTGAGATGGTATAGATGTTTCTCTTTTTCAAGAAATAGATTAAAAGAGAGATGTTTACGTAGGCAGCTAGTGCTGTAGATAAAGCTAAACCTACATAACCTAAAGGCCAGATTAGGATTAAGTTAAAAATAATGTTAGAGCAGATAGCGGTAATTGAGCAGCGCACAGGTGTTTTAGTATCCTGAATTGCGGCAAAGCCCTGCACAATTACTCTTACTAACATAATGGCACAAAGACCAGATACTGATGCTAATAAAGATGCTGATGAGAGTAATACATGCTCTGCTGTAAAAGCGCCTCTCATAAAGATCACTCTTAAGATAGGTTCTCTTAGTGCGATAATGCCACACATAGAGGCTATACCTAAGAGCAGTACCAAACGCACACCCCAATCAAGAGTCTTTACGTATTTTGCATGATCATGTTTGATATCAATCTTTGATAAGGCAGGTAAAATCACAGTAGAAATTGCCACAGCAAAGATACCGATTGGAAACTCTAGTAATCTGTCTGAGTAATAAAGATAAGAGATAGCGCCAGTAGCTAAGAATGAAGCTAGAGCTGTATTTACAATTAGGTTAATCTGGCTTGCTGAAATTCCCACAATCGCAGGTAACATCAGTTTTCTAATTTTTGTAACACCTTCATGATGCCAGCCCCACTTGGGAATAATAAAGATCTTAAGTTTTAGTACAAAGGGGATCTGCAGAGCTAACTGTAAAACACCACCTACAACCATTGCTACAGCCAGCACCACATTAGGATCTGAAAAATGAGGTGCCACAAAATAAGCAAAGGTAATCAGCACAATGTTTAACACACATGGTGTAATTGCAGGAATTAAGAATTTTCCGTAGACATTTAAAACAGCACTGGTAAGGGCTGTTAAGGTGATGAAAAACAGGTATGGGAAAGTAATTTTAAGAAGGAAACTTGCTTGTGTAAATTTAATTGCTTCATCCGTTCCATGTAAGTAAGACTCAAACCAGCCCCAACCGAATATAGCTGTAAACACAGGGGAGAGGATCATACCTACTAAGGACACCATAAGCACGATAAAGCCTAAGGTACCAGCTGTTCTGTTTAAAAGATCTTTTAAAGCTTCTTTATCTTGAGTTTCTTTAGTTTTACTCATTACAGGAACGAAGGCTTGCGAGAAAGCACCTTCTGCGAACAATCTTCTAAAGAAGTTTGGAATTCTATTTGCAAAGAAATAAACGTCAGCTGAAAGAGATGCACCTAATAAAGAAGCGATGGCGATATCTCTTAGCATTCCTAAGATACGAGAAAGAAAGGTAGCAAAGGCTGTAATCGCACCAGACTTTAGTAGTCCTGATTTTTTCTTGCTTTCCACTTTTTAGATCCTTAATAGATTTTGTAAGAGCTAAGCTTTTAAGAAGCTACTTAAAGCTTATGAAAACGAAAACTGTTGAATCATTGTTGATAAATTCCGGTCACATCATATCAGAAATGAAAAATGATGATGAAGATAAATGAGAAAAGATACAAGGAAGATGTAAAGGAAATCATTAAGCAAGAGTAAAGGTAAGCTGCAATTAAAGAATAGAGAAAAGATACCTTAAGACAAGTCAAAGCAACAAAAATACTTCCTCTTTAATCCAAAGTGACAAAATTTTCATAAAAAAGGGCAAATATGAAAATTTCATAAATGAAAGTAAAAGTATATATTATTGTACTTTGATCTTTATAACCACAGGTTGTGGAAAACATTGTGGAAATAGGTTGAAAGTGTGGAAAACTTCGATTTGAATGGGGATTTGAACTTGTGGAAAAGAAAATTAAAAAAGGCTTGCAAATTATAAAGTATTTAATATTCAATAAGTTAAATAAAATACCTGAATTTGTGCAATATAAATTTAACCTCTGTGAGAAATTTCTCTGAAAAGTGCATAAAACAAGGATGTGGATAAAACAGAAAATTAGTTAAACATAAAGTTTATTAGTAAAAATATCTTTAAATACAAAATGATAACTGTAAAATGTGGATAATGCATTATCTTTAAAGAATATAATTACAGTTTTGTAAATTATAAGAGGCTGTGAATTAGTTAATAACAGTTGTGGAAAACTTTGGGGATAAAAATTTTTTACTATCTTAAAATTGTGAAATGTTAGCTTACTGTCAATAGTTTTTACAAAAATAATAGATTTAATAATCAATAAGTTAAATTATTTATTCACAAGTAAAACAAGTAATATTTCTTAATAACAATTAACAGGTAGTTTTCCACAATTAGTGGAAAAGTAATTGCCAATTTTGGTTGACTTTTTTACATCCCTTGTAAAAATGCGAGGTTGAGAAGCGTTAAGAAAAGTCTGTTCTAGTTGTTTTTAACCGATCATAAAAATAGATGTGTTGACACAGACAAGCTTATTAAAGGTTAATATCTATTTAAGCTAAAATGCGCAAATGAAAATTATTTAATAAAAACGCTCTTAAAACAATAAGATAAATTGTAAATGCAATGTGCTCTTTTTGTAAATCTCCTGTTAACTAAATTTTTGCAGATTTATGACCTCATAGTTCTTTTTATTTTTTCTAAATGTGAATATTATCTTTTTCCACTTTTAGATGTGGATACTTGTGGAAAACTCTGTGGAATGTCGTGGAAACTGTGGAAAAATCACATCGAAGTATCTGTGGAAAAGTTTGTGACTTTGTTGATAACCTATTTTAATATTGTCTTTATTGATTGTTTAAATGGCTTATAAATCGCATTTGATTGAGTATTTAGTTATTTTGATTTTCGTACATTTGTTATTTTCAAAACTCTTTTCTTTTACTTTTTGTTGATAGTGTTGTGGCGTATTTTCATGAGGATAATTCTAAGTATTTTCTAATAGATGATTATTTTGCAGTTTTGATTTATTCTTTATGTCTGTTTACATCTTTTTGGTTTCATAGGAGAACTTATTTTGACTGTACAATCTAATATGACTGTAAAAAAGAAGCTGACCGAAAAAGAAAAAATGCTAGCTCAAAAACTCTATGATGCTAACTATGATGATATTTTGCTAAAAGAGCGAGCTCTTGCAAAGGATTTGTGCTTTGAGTTCAATCAAACAAGACCTTCTGATGTAGACTCTCAAAAGAGAATTTTAGGTAAGCTGCTAGGTAAGTCCAATGGAGATTTTTGTATCGTTGCTCCTTTTTGGTGTGATTATGGATATAACATCGAAGTTGGCAAAAACTTCTTTGCTAATCACAATACAGTTATCTTAGATGGTGGAAAAGTAAGGTTTGGTGATAATGTATTTATCGCTCCAAACTGTGGTTTTTATACAGCAGGACATCCTATAGATTATGAGCGTAGAAATCGTGGTCTTGAATATGCTTATTCAATTAAAGTAGGCGATAATGTCTGGATCGGTGGTGGAGTTCAGGTTATGCCAGGTGTTACTATTGGTAGCAATGTGGTTATTGGATCCGGAAGCGTTGTTGTAAAAGATATTCCTGACAATTCAGTTGCTGTAGGCAATCCTTGTAAAGTGATTCGAGAAATCACAGATTCTGATAAGCTTACTAATTGGGATAGAAATGTAGTAGCATCTAGCTAATCGAACATCCCACAAGGTGAATAAAAATGGCAATTTTATAAAAGGTGAAAAATGCAGTTAGTTTCTTATGATCCTAAATATAAACAAGATTTCATCCAAATGAATAAAACTTGGATTTCTTCAATGTTTGTTATAGAGGATGAGGATCTTAGAGAACTTGAAAACATTGAGCCTTATATTAAACAAGGCGGTCAGATTTTCTTTGCCTTAGATGACAGTGGAAAAGTCATGGCCTGTTGCATGATCGCTCCTCGAGATGATGGTGATTGGGAAATTATGAAGTTTGCAGCTCGTGGTATGTATACAGGAACTGGTGCTGGCAGTGCCTGTCTTGAAGCATGCATAAATTACGGCAAAGAAAAGAAATTGCCAAAGATCATTATCGTTTCCAACAGAAAGTGTACTAAAGTTATTCATTTGTACAGAAAGTTTGGTTTTATAGAAATTCCTGTGGATAAAAAGAAATTTCCTTTTGAGCGCGCTGATATTGCTTTTGAAATGAAGTTTTAGCTCTTAAGTCTTAATCTATACCTTTTGTTTTGCTCTTTTTGTGCTCATTGAGCTAGTCTAATGAAAGTTTGGCTATTCTCTTGTACAATGACCTAAGTTATTTAGCTTGTACAAAGGTACTTGTCAAAAAGGATTGGCTCATGCTTTCTCAAAACCTTAGTGAAACATTATTTAAACCTAAGTTTGATTACCCTGAAACCTCAATGATTTCAAATTCAGGGGTAGAGTTGCCAGTCCTTTCAAGACATGATCCTCTTTTAGGATTTCACAAGAACTTTTACCGTCCTATCTTTAAGTTCTCTTGGGTTTTATCAGGAGGAAATGCCTTAGATATTGATGAAGCTATTGCCAACATCAGTGTTTCTAAAAATCAGAGAAATCGTGAAAAGTGCTTTGATACTGTAAAAGACTATGGTTCTGGTAATTGGATCTATGAATTCAATTCAATAGCACAAAGACGTGTAACTGCAGCTCATGCCTGTGAAGAAAAGCAGGATTTTGAAGGGGCAGGGCACAACTACAGGATGGCAGCACGCTATTATGCCATTGCCTCTTATCCAAATTTAAAATCTGACGTACTGGCCTTAGAATCTGATACATTGTGCAGACAGACTTATAAGAAAGTCTTTGCTGTAAGCTCTTCTGTGGGCGTTTTAATTGAAGACACTTTCACAGTCAGTGGAAAAAAGGTAACAGGTTATCTTCATTTACCTGATACTAAGCAAGTTTACCCATGTGTAATTTGTGCTTGTACCTATGAGCAGAGTTTTTCCTCATTCTATAGAGTTTTTGAAAATCACTTTAAGAATGCAGGTATTGCCATGTATGTTGTGGAAATGCCTGGTATCGGTGCCTGTGAAAAATTAAATTTAAATGATCATTTCTCAGCTGTAATAGAAGGCGCAATTGAGCATTTACAGACAGTAAAATCTGTTGATTCAACTAATATTGGTTTGTTCGGTTCAGGTATTGCAGGTACTGCTTGTATTCGAGCTGCTATCTTGCATCAGCAAAGTGTGAAAGCTTTAGGATTACCTGCACCATACGTTCACTCTTTTTACACCGATCCTAAGATCTTAAACTCACTGCCGTTGTGTTTAAGATCATCATTCTGTAATCGCTTAGATCTTGATGCAGCCAACTGGGATCTGGTAATTCCTCGTTTTAAAGCTTTCTCTTTAAAAACACAGGGCTTGTTATCAGCATCTGGAAGATGCGCAGTCCCCACACTCATCTGTGCAACCGAAAGATCAGTAGTTACAAAAGATGACATCAGAATGCTTGAGAATAACTTCAAAGATGTATCCACTCTGTGGATGAAGAATGAAGGTTATGCAATGTTCATCAAGACTATGACTAAGAGCATCTGTTCATTTTTTGCAGAGAAATTTAATTCATAAGTTTACTTAACCACAATGGTTTAACGATAATGTTCTAATCTCGATGTTTTAACTGCGATGTTTTAAATGTGATGTTTTAAATGTAGAAGTTAAATCAGGTTAAAAACTTAATTACCAACATGCAAAGCATGTAAAAGCATGTATAAGTATCATGAAATCATTAAAAAATCAGACAATCGTAATCAAACTAGGAACTAGTACTTTAACTCACGGCTCTAAAAAGTTAGATAGAGCCCATATGCTTGAGATTGTAAGAGTTGTTCACAAGCTAGTAGAACAGCATGCTAAGGTGATCTTAGTATCATCTGGTGCTATGGCAGCAGGTAGAGAACTTTTAGGCTATCCTGACTTACCTAAAGATGTTCGCTATAAGCAGATGTTAGCTTCTATAGGTCAGGTAAAGTTAATTGAAGAGTGGGCTCAACTCTTTTCAATTTACTCATTAAATGTAGGTCAGATTTTAATTACCAGAGCCGATCTTGAGAGTCGTGAGCGTTATTTAAACGCAAGAGATACTCTTTTTGCACAGCTAGAGCTTGGCATTATCCCAATTATCAACGAAAACGATGCTGTAAGTATTTCTGAAATTAAAGTAGGCGATAACGACAACTTAGCAGCATTATCTGCTGTATTAGTTGAAGCTGACAAAGTGATCCTGCTTACCGATCAGGATGGTTTATATACTGCTGATCCTCGTAAGAACAAAGACGCTAAGCTCATAAGAAATGTTGACACCATTGATGAGCATATTATTGAAATTGCAGGTGGCAGTGGTACTACCTTAGGTACAGGTGGTATGGCCACCAAGATTAAGGCAGCTCAAGTTGCAACACAGGCTGGAGTTGAGATGATCATCGCTTCAGGTGAGGATCCTTCAATTATCCTTGAGTTAGTCCATGGTCAGGGTAATGCTACTTTCTTTAAGCCATCTAAAAAGCCTGTATTGGCTAGAAAGTCATGGATTAGCTCAGCTACCCGTGCACTAGGCTCAATTACCATTGATGATGGTGCAGTAAATGCTCTTTTAAACAAAGGTTCTAGTCTGTTACCTAAAGGCATTGTTAATGTCGAAGAAGAGTTTTTACGTGGTGCTACCGTCTATGTAAAAGATCAAAAGGGTAATGTGATTGCAAGAGGTATTACCAGATACTCTTCAGATGAACTTAACTTAATTAAAAAGAAGAGTTCAGCTTCTATTGAAAAGATCTTAGGCTTTACTCATGGTGATGAAGCTATCCACCGTGACGATTTAGTGGTAATCGATAAATAGTAAAAGCAGTTGTGACTGTAGCTTACAAAACATAGCCTGGATAAGCACAGGTAATTTCAGGCTATCAATCAGACGATTTGTTAGGAAAACATCATGTTAGATATTAAAGAAATTGCTAAAAAAGCAAGAAATGCTGGTTACGATTATTCAATCTTGGATACTAAAAGTAAGAATGATGCTTTGTTTGCGATTGCAGATGAGCTTGAGAATAACCGAGAAGCAATCTTTTCTGTAAATGCAACAGATGTTGAAAACGCCAGAAAGAACGGTCTTAATGAAGCTTTAGTTGACAGATTAACCATCACTGACAGCAGATTCCGTGAAATGGTCGAGGGTGTTAGAAAAGTAGCTACACTCGATGATCCAGTAGGCAGAATTTATGATGGTAGAACCTTGCCAAATGGTCTTACCTTAGTAAAGAAATCAGTACCATTCGGTGTTGTAGGTGTGATTTATGAATCTCGTCCTAATGTAACTGTAGATATTGCAGCTTTATGTTTAAAGTCAGGAAACGCATGCTTTCTAAGAGGTGGTTCTGAAGCTTTTAACACTAACTGTATGCTTCACTCTCTGATTGTAAAAGCATTAAAAGAGAAAGGTCTAAATCCTGATGGAGTAAGTTTCTTAGAAAGCACCGACAGAGAGATGGTAAAGCAGATGTTAGCTTTAAATGAGTACATTGATGTGCTCATTCCTCGTGGTGGTGAAAAGCTACAGAGAATGTGCCAGCGTGAATCATCTATTCCTGTTATCATCGGTGGTTTTGGTATTTCTCATATCTTTGTGGATAAAACAGCTGATCTTGAGAAGAGTGTTGATATTGTTATCAATGCAAAGACTCAAAAGCCATCAGCATGTAACAGCTTAGATACCTTACTTTTACACAAAGATATTGCAAATGACTTTATAAAACTTCTGTTACCAAAGCTTGCTCAAAAGAAAGTAGCTATCGTTGCTCATGGTGATGTTGTATCTATGTGCAAGGATTACGATAACCTAGAAACAGGTTCTGAGAGTGACTTTGATACAGAATTCTTATCTTTAAAGATGAACATCTCTATTGTAGATGATGTATACGAAGCTATAGCTCATTTAAGACGTCATAAGGCATCACATTCAGATGCAATCTTAACTGACAGTAGAGAAAACTCTAAGCTATTTACTCAGGCTGCTGGATCTGCTTGTGTATATGTAAATGCTTCTACAAGATTCTCTGATGGAGGTCAGTTCGGTCTTGGAGCAGAAGTTGCAATCTCAACACAAAAACTTCATGCAAGAGGACCTATGGCTCTTGAAGCTTTAACTACCTATCAGTACGTTTGTGAAGGCGATTACCTCTGTCGTTCATAACTTTCTAATTAAGTATTAGGGAAAGCTCTCTTTTTTAAATGTGGTGATTTCAATCACCACATTTAAACTACTATTCTTATATTTCTGCTAACATGTTGATAAGAGACACTGCGTAAAGAGGGATATTTGTAATTCTATCCTGTTCCTTAAACTTCAATGTAGAAAATCTAATAACTTTCTTTGGCTCAAATTTAGAAATGTAGGCCTTGAGTGATGGCGAGTTTACGTTTGAAGATGCTTTAACCTCAATTGGAACGACATTATCATCTTGTTGAATAAGAAAATCTATTTCTAATGTAGAAGTATCAGAACTATAGTAGTAAGGAACGTATTGAGTTTGACTTAACATTTCTTGTAGGATGAATTGTTCAGTTAGAGCTCCTTTAAATTCTGAAAAAATGTCATTTTTTTCAATAATTACTTTTGCATTCAGATCACTTAAGGCTCCCAAAAGACCTACATCAAGCGTAAATATTTTAAAAGCAGAAAAATCCATGTAAGCCTTTAAAGGAATATGTGGAGCTGATACTTTATGTACTTTATAGATCAATCCAGCATCTTGAAGCCATTGAATTGCAACTTCAAAATCAGCACTTCTAGCTCCTTTTTTCATTTTTCCAAAAAAGAACTTTTTGTTTTCTTTGGCAAGTTGCATTGGTATGGCATTCCATACCATTTTTACTCTAGGAATATCTCTTATAGGAATGTGCTTTCCAAAGTCTCCTGTATACTGATTGATAATTGAATTTTGAATTTTTCTTATTTCTGAATAGTTTTTGTGTTTTACATAAAAATTAACAACTTCAGGCATACCACCTATATAAAGATAATTCTTCAAAAGAAAAATTAATTCATCAGAAAAAGAGTCAAATGTTTTGGCATCTCCTGCAATTATTCTGTCAGCAAGCATCCCCTTGTCGATTGCGTATAAGAATTCTAAAAAATTCATAGGATAAAGCTGAATAGTATCCACTTTACCAACAGGAAATGAAACTCCTTCATGAATCGCAACTCCCAATAGAGAACCAGCTGCAATAATATGGTACTGATTTGCATTTTCGTTGAAGTATTTTAATGACTCAAGAACACGAAGATTATTTTGTATTTCATCAAATATTATTAACGTGTCTTCAGGAGTTATTTCAAAACCCGCTTCGATGTTTAAAGAGGTAATAATTTGGTCTAAATCAATTCCATTATCAAAGATTTGACTTACTCTTGGATTGTTATAAAAAGAGAAGTATGCAACTTTTTTATAGAATTGTTTTCCAAATTCTTTCATTGCCCAAGTTTTACCTACCTGTCTAGCTCCATAAATAATCAATGGCTTCCTTCTAGGAGAATTTTTCCACTGCTCTAGCTTATCAATTAGGAATCTTTTCACTTTGTCTCCTTCGATGCTTTGTACAATAAAAGCCTTTGATTATCTTTATTCTTTAGGAATATGACAGTCTTAAGGTAGTAGATAAGCCAACAATAACACTTTTTTATAGTAAATAGAAGTTAATATCTGCATTTTTTAAGACGTTATTTAGAATCAAATCAGCATTTTTTAAGACTTTATTTAGAGCTAAATCAGCATTTTTAAGACGTAATTTAGTGTCAAATCAACATTTTTTAAGACTTTATTTAGAGCTAAATCAGCATTTTTAAGACGTAATTTAGTGTCAAATCAACACCTTTTAAGACATTATTTAGAACTAAATCAGCATTTTTTAAGACGTACTTTAGTGTCAAATCAACATTTTTTAAGACATTATTTAGTGCAAAATTAACATTTTTTCAGAGAAATAAATCAACGTACTGCGCTTTTATGTGACCAATATGATTGGTAAAACACTCTTAAGTGTTTCCTTGTTTCCTATAAAAGTAATGCGGATTTTTTAAGTGTATTGTTAGGAACCTATTACAGAGTAAAACAAATCTTCACTGTTTTTATTAAAGAAATCTATAATGCAGTATATGTTATGTTAAAAAAAGATCTGCAACTTTAAAGCTACAGATCTTCTTGTCTAATCTTGTCTTTTACTATAAGGCTATTTTTTACTTTGTAAGCTTTTCTTGTACAACCTTAAAGTTATCACCATCTTTTACAAATGACAGTCTGTTAGTAAATCCTTCAGGTAAGTCCTCTTCATGATGAGAAACAAACAGAATGCTGGTGTTACCGTTTTGCATTACATAGCTAATAAATGACTTTACTAAAGCTCTTGCGTAACCATCTAGACCCTGTAAAGGCTCATCAAGAATTAGTAGTGGAGGATTCTTAACTAGAGCTCTTACAATCAATAACAGTCTTTGCTGACCGAATGATAATGACTTGAATGAGTCATGCTCTCGGTCCTGAAGACCAGCCAGACGCAACCACTTTCTTGCAATTGCAACTTCTTCATCTGAAGGCTGCTTGTAAAGACCAATTGAGTCATAGAAGCCTGATAGAACTACGTGTAGAGCAGGACCATTTACTCTGTAATCAAGATGTAGAGCACCAGATACTACGCCATAGTACTTTTTAATATCCCAAATAGACTCACCGGTACCACGACGATAGCCAAATACGGTAACGTCATTTGCATATACCAAAGGATTGTCACCAGTGATCATAGATAGAAGGGTAGACTTACCGGCACCGTTAGGTCCCATGATATGCCACTGTTCACCTTTCTTAACTTCAAAATCTAAATGATCTAAAACAACTCGCTGATACTCAACTGTAACTTTCTTTAAAGAAACAATGGTGTCGCCTTTAATAGGAGGCAGTGCAAACTTAACTGGAGGCTTTGGCAGAGTTACATCAGGAATTGATGCATAACCTAAAAGTGACTTTGCATCATCGTCAGCTTCAATTTCTTCACGTGAAGCTAGCTTTGAAATAGCACAGTTCTGAATGATACCCATTGAGGTTAAAGACTCAGGGATTTCTGTAGGTCTGTTAACAATCAATACTGTAGGAGTCTGATACTTAGTGTGGATCTCGTTAATCAGTTTTAACAACTCAGCACGAGTTTCTACATCAAGTGCATCAAAAGGGGTATCAAAAATAATGAGGTTTGGTTTTGAAGCTAGAGCATGAGCTAAAAGTACCTTTCTGCCTTCACCGCCTGATAACTGTCTAATAGGCTTTTCCATCAGTTTCTCAAGATTTAAACCTTTGATTAAATCAGGAAGCAACTCTGGATCATCATCTTTTAAGATTAAGGCAGGAGTGATACCAATTTCTTCTTCTGGAGTGGTGCAGTCAGAATTTCTCATCTCATAATCAGCTTCGAATAATTCCATTTGTTTTTCAAATGAAACTAATACAGGATGATAGTTAGTAGGTGCTACACCTGACTTTAAAGGTACCTCTCCATTTAAGGCTTTAGCAATAGAGGTCTTACCGCTACCATTACCGCCGATTAGCACAATAAGATCATTAGGGGTAATTGTAAGTGATCCTAAATTAACGGTTCTTTCTTCATCTAGAGCAAAAACTGCTTCTGTAAAGGTAATAGTACGCTGTGTCATATAAGCCTTTTAATAACCTTTAATTTCTTAATCTTACTTTATGTGTTTATTGATTTAACAAAATGTGATGAGTGTCATTATAGGACCGTAATTTTAAAAGTGCAACATAAAAAGTAATACGTTGCATTTTATGCAATACAAAGATGGTTGCACTTTTTTCTCACTTTTGCCGTTACTATGCGTGAAAAGAGAATGCTAGTGTTATATATCGCATTCTTGAATGCTCTTTGATAAAGCATGGAGAATCTCTTTTATGATAAAAATTAAGCTATGTCGCATTATTTAGAAAAAACGAGGGCATTTATTTATTTTTCGTTTTAAAATCAAACTATAAAACGTTGAAAGTTCTTATTTAAGAAAAGTTATTTTTTAAGAAGGAGGTTACTATGACAACCCCTAATAAATTTGCAGTTTTATTAAAACCAACTGAAGAACAGCCTGCTTTAGATCGTGCAGCTCAGTACGCAAGAGTTGATCCATCAATCTCTGTTGTAGCTGTTAGAGTAGTAAATGACTACAAAGAAGAGAATGTAGAGCAGATCACTCTAAAAGAAAAAGCTAACTTTGAGATGTTAAAGCGTAAGTACGCAAGCATTCAGAACTTTGACTTCAAAGTAGTATTTGATAAGAATGTAGCTGAAGGCTTTAATGCTGAGTGCAAGACTGACAACTATTCTTTGGCTGTAATTTCAGCTAACAAGAGACATGCTTTAAAAGATCTTTTCATCAGCAATGTTGACAGCCAGATCATGCGTAAGTGTGCAATTCCTCTGTTAGTTGTTCGTGATGCTTCATCAACAGCTACCTTAGGTCAGTCAGTAATTTTAGCAATTGATTTTACTGATGCAGCTCAGGTTGGTAAGTTAGATGACTACTTATTTGAAGCAGCTTCAAACTTTGCAAAGAGTTTTGATGGTACTGTTCATATTGCTAACTGCGTAACTCCTGATAATCCAGGTCTTATGGGCGGTAACTTAAGTCAGTCAAAGATCGTATCCTCAGGTGGTTTAGAGAACAGAGTTGGCGTTCACTTCAAGCTAGCTGAAGAGTTTGCTTTAAAACACAACGTTCCACTAGAGAATGTTCATGTTGTTGAAGGTCGAATTGATGAAGAGATCCCAAGACTGTGTGAGAAATTAAATGCTCGTATGGTTTGCATGGGTACAACTCCACGTAGCACCTTCTTAGGTTCAATGAATTCATCAGCTGGTGAATTAGTTTTAGAGCAGATTAAAGGCGATATCTTTATTGTTAACTCAGAGAAGTTAGACAAGTAAGATAAGAAGATACTTTTAACCTATGCAGAACGCTACAAGAGCGCGGTTTTGAGCTGTGCTCTTGTGGCGTTAGTTTTATCTTGTCTAGACAACCCTATACAACATTTCTTTTAAGATCCATCGCTGCTCTAACTATCCATACCACTTCACTTTTATAGTCTGAAGTCATACCTCTTTATCATCAAAAGCTAGCTATAAGTATTCTCTATAAGTCACTATTCAAAGATAGTATTACTATCTTATTGAAATACAAATAATTTATCTAAATAATAACAGAGTAGCAAAAGCTACAATTGTTTCTATTGGTTAATCTATTAGTAAAAGCAATTGCCTGAGACTATTACAAGATACCTTCTGTTAAAGTGATCTTGTAGAGGCATTGCTAGGAGCAAATACATAATGTTCTTTATTGATAAGACAGTTTGCAGTGGCTGCGGTGAATGTCAGGATAATTGCCCTGTAGGTGCTATTGAACCAACTGATGATGGTTTATTTAAAATTGATGCTTCTGTATGTTCAGATTGTGCTGCTTGCCAAAGCGTCTGCCCATTTGAAGCCGTTCAAGAAGATCCTAATGAATAGACTTCATTCTTTATAACAATACAAATTACAGCCGATTTTATGATTCCATTAGCAGAAATAAGCTGTTGATGGAATTTTTTTATGGAATTGCAACTGTAAATAAAAGGTAACTGTAAAAGACAGATAACAGTAAACAAAAGATAACTGTAAAGAATAACACGTCTGTCAAAAGGAGTTTGTGATGAGAGTTTATGCTGATAATGCTGCTACCACTAAGATTTCCCCATCTGCTTTAAAAGTAATGGTTGATGCCTATCAACATCAATTTGGAAATCCTTCAAGTCAGCATCGCTTTGGTCAGGATGCTTTATCCTTGTTAAATTCAAGCAGGATCAAAATCATCAATGATATTGGTGCCATTCATCATGATTATCTAATCTTTACCTCAGGCGGATCTGAAGCTGACAATCAGGCCATAGAGATCTTTAAAAGAGAAGGTTTAAGAACTCATAAAAAGCACATCATCTCTTCAAAGATTGAGCATCATGCCATTTTGCACTCACTTGAAAGACTTGCAAATGAAGGCTTTGAAATTGAGCTTTTAGATGTAGATAAAAATGGACTTATAAATCCAGAATCCTTAAAAAAGGCAATTAGAGCTGACACCGTAGGTGTGAGCATCATGTTCTCTAACAATGAAATCGGTAATGTAGAGCCTATAGAAGAGATAGGTGCAATCTGCAAAGACAAAGGTGTCCTTTTCCTCACAGATGCTGTTCAGGCTGTAGGTCATCTTCCAATTGATGTTAAAAAACTGCATATCGATCTTTTATCTGCTTCAGCTCATAAGTTCCATGGACCTAAAGGCATAGGCTTTTTGTATATAAACAGAAATGTAACTCCAACCTCTTTAATCGTAGGAGGTGGTCAGGAATATGGCTATAGAGCAGGTACCGAGAATGTTCCTGCAATTGCTGCTATGGAAACAGCTTTAACTGAAGCTGTAACAGGACTTGAAAGTAAGATAAAAAGTACCAGAGCAAAAGCAGACAGGATCATTACTGAGCTTTTAAAGCTAAAAGGGGTAAAGCTCAACGGTGACAGGGTACGAAGAGCACCTGGTAACATCAATATCTCCGTAAAAGGAGTTAATGGCGACAGTTTACGTTACCTGATTGAAGCTGAGGGCATTGCTGTATCAGCAGGATCTGCCTGCAACTCAAAGAGTAAAGATCCAAGTCATGTACTAAAAGCTATAGGACTTGAGGATGAGCTTGCAAAATCAAGCATCAGGATCAGTATTGATGAGACACTTACTGAGGATGAGCTAGATTATCTGATAAAAGGAGTTACTAAAAGCATTAGAGCACTTACTGAAGGTGAATCTTTAATTAAATAGGTGATCTTAATAGTTATTAGCTATAACTTTAAATAAGACTTTTCTATATATTACAAAAGCTTATAACTTTTCATAAAAATATAGTATTAGCCAAATAACTAAAAATCGTGAATACTATACCTAACGAAGTACATAAGAATGTACCGATAAAAAATAAGAAATAAAAGATTATATACATACTATTTTTGAACAGAAAAGACCATGCAAATTAAGAATTACAAAAGAACAGATAGCAAAGGTGAGATTTTAAATCCTCACATTGATCCTTTCACTTTACAAGCTACACCAATGTGCATGACAGCTGTTTGCATGACAGCAGTTCATATGACAGCAAACTGCATGTCATCAATGCACATGACAAGTAAGTGTAGTTGTAGTCATAACTAAATCTACAGAGCTTTGTAAGTCAGCATTAAAGCTAATTTAAAAGCCAAATACTTTTCAATTTAAACAGTTGTTTTACAGAAATTGGAAATTTCTGTACAGGAGCTTTTTTTCTCAAAAATTAAGCTTTAGGAGATTTTTATGTCTTTTAAAATCGCAGTTGCAACCAAAGATGGAAAAAATATTGATACAGCATTTGCTACTGCTAAAAAGTTCTTAATTCTAGAAGTAGAGTCAGATGGTAAGTATGTAGAAGAAGGTTATAGAGGAAATCCTAATATTGCTCTTGCTGTCCCAAATTCAGCAAGTAGCTGTGGTGCGTCATCATGCGGTGGCTGTGGTGGCGGTTGTGGCGGTGGCTCTTCATACAGTGTGGAGTTTTTATGGGACTGCCATTATGTTTTAGCAACTTCATTCGGTCACAAAGAAGCAAAGCTCTTAAATAGGATCTTTATTGATGCTCTAGAAGTTTCACTTCCTATTGATAAGGCTGTTGTAAAGGTAGCTTTATACGACAACCGTGTAACTAACAATGGCGCTAATAAAGCTTACCGTGAGGACTTATCAAAAGTTCAGTATGCAGAGCGCGAACTGCCAGAGATAGCTGTAAAAGAGGTTAATGTCCCTGATGAAGATCTAAAAGCTGAGCCTACTCATACAGGGCACTCTAAAGCTGTAAGAATTGCTCTAGCTAGCTCTGATGGCAAGGTAATCAATCAGCACTTTGGTCATGCTACTACATTTCATGTCTTTGACATTATTGATAACACCGCTCGTTTTGTAGAAAGCCGTGATGTAAATCAGTGCTGCAATGGTGGCACTCATAAGATCTCAGCTTTTGAAAAGGTAGCTAATACTCTTTCTGATTGCAAAGGCATCATTGTTGCCAAGATTGGTGAAGGTGCCTCAGCTTTCCTTGAGAACAAAGGCTTTGAAGTCTTTGAAGCTCCTTATTTAATCTCCGCAGTTTTAGAAAAACTCATCTCAGATAGACTCCTGGAGGCTTAATCATGGTTAGAAGACTTGAAATCATTAAGACTGAAGCTTTACAGGAGAACGTATCTTCAAAAGACGTTTCTAAGTACGAAGAGCTGTGCCAAAAGCATCCTTGCTATGCCAAAGGCGGTAAGGCAAAGACTGGCAGAATTCATCTACCTGTAAGTCCTGTCTGCAACATCGGTTGTAAGTTCTGCGACCGAAAGATTAACGATTTTGAAAATCGTCCGGGCGTTACTGCCAATATCTTAAAGCCAGAAGAGGCATTAGCTGTAGTAAGACGCTCAGTTGAACTAAATCCAAATATTACAGTAGTAGGTATTGCAGGCCCTGGTGACACACTTGCTACCTCAAAGGCATTAGATACCTTCAGACTCATAAAAGATGAATTTCAAAATCTCTTTTTATGTATGTCTACAAATGGTCTGTTACTACCTGAAAAGGCTGATGAAATCATTGAGATTGGTATTGATTCTTTAACTGTAACAGTAAACGCAGTTGATCCTGTAATTGAAGCACTGTTAAACAACTTTATTGTTTATCACAAGCACAAATATGAAGGTGTTGAGGCTGCCAAGCTCTTAATTCACAACCAGTTAACAGGTATTAAAAAGATATCTGATGCTGGCATTACCGTGAAGGTAAATACAGTGTTAGTACCTGAAATTAACATCAATCATATTGAGACTATTGCTAAGACTGTAAAAGAGCATGGAGCTTCTATTTACAACATTATTCCTTTAATACCTCAATTTGAATTGTCAGAGTGCTCGGCTCCAAATTGCTTGCAGATAGATTCTTCAAGAAAGCTAGCTTCTCAATACATAGATGTTTTCAAGCACTGCCAGCACTGTAGAGCAGATGCTATCGGTATACCAGGTGGCGAGGATATCTCATCGAGAGTTTACGCTGAGGTAAAAGGTCAATTTGATCTTAAAAAAGTGCAGTCAAAGGACACTTTCTCTCATGGTTAAGTAAAGAGAAATTAAGAACAGAACACAGTAAGCAAAGAACACAGTAAGTAAAGAACACAGTAAATAAAGAACAAAGTAAAAGATATCGAAACAATCGAATAAACGTAAGAACAGAATTTTGGTTAACAAAAGGTGTAAATAAACATGGCAAAACAAATCAATCTGCAAATGAGTGCCGTTGAAAATAGAGAGATGAGACTGGGTACTATCATCGGTTGGGATGGTAAGGCATCAGATCTAGTCACTGAATCTAACTATGTTGAACGTTCTCAAAAATTTTCTGGTAAATCATCCTGTGAAGGTGGTTGCGGTTCAAAAAGTATCTGTAAACTTTGCGAATTAAACTCTCCTTTAAATCAGGAAACCATGTGTGCTAACGCTATCGTGGAGTGTCAGATAGGTAACATCACTGACTGTATCCTCATTCAGCACGCACCTATTGGTTGCTCTGGTGATAACCCTTGGTTCAACCTAGCTTTTAACATGGGTTTGTCTCGTAGAAACAAGCCTGCTCAGAACTTAAAGATTTACAGCACCAATCTTTTAGAGTCAGACATGGTGTTTGGAGCTTCAGATAAGTTACGTCAGGCTTGTCGTGATGCTTTTAACCGTGAGCATCCAAAGGCAATCTTTATCTCTATGGCTTGTGCTACCGCCATCATCGGTGAAGATATTGACAGTATTGCTGACGAGATGGAGCAGGAATTAGGTATCACTGTGGTACCTCTACACTGTGAGGGCTTCCGTTCAAAGCACTGGAGTACTGGTTTTGATATTTCTCAGCACGGTGTAGTGCGTCAGATTGTTAAAAAGAATCCAGTAAAACGCAAAGATCTTATCAATATCGTAGCCTTATGGGGTACTGACTACTTTACTCCAATGTTAGCTCCATTAGGTCTTAAGGTTAACTACATGATCGACATGGCAAGCTATGACGAGTTAGCTCAGGCAAGTGAAGCTGTAGGTACAGCAACTTTCTGTAACACATTAGGTTCATACATGGCTACAGCTCTAGAGCAGGAATACGGTGTACCTCAGATTGATGCTCCTCAGCCTTATGGTTTTAAAGGTACTGATGAGTGGTTAAGAGCAATTGCAAGACTTGTTGACAAAGAGCAAGAAGTTGAAGAGTACATCAAGTCTGAGCATGAAAGAGTATTGCCAAAGATTAACGAGTTAAGAGAAAAGTTCAAAGGCGTAAAGGGCTTTGTAATGACTGGTTCTGCTTACGCTCATGGTCTTATCACCGTATTACGTGAGTTAGGCATTGAGGTAGATGGCTCAATCGTGTTCCACCATGATCCTATTTATGATGGCGCAGGTGAGCATCAGAACACCTTAAAAGAGTTAGTTGATACCTATGGTGATATTCCTCATTACACCGTAAGTAAGACTGAAGCTTACCAGCTTTACAACATCTTTAGACGAATTGAAAAGCCAGACTTTGTAATCATAAGACACCAAGGTCTAGCTCCAGAGGCTGCAAAACTTGGTATTCCAGCTCTAGCTATGGGTGATGAGCATATCCCAGTAGGATATGACGGCATGATTAGAACTGGTGAAATCTTACTGAACATTATGTCTCGTAAGAAGTTCAATCAGGTATTACAAAAGCATGTAGCTCTACCTTATACCGATTGGTGGTTATCACAGGAAGATCCTTTCCTATTAGCTCGTGATCCATCTGTTTTAAACGATGTAGTGCCACTAAATAACACTAACGATTTTGATGAAGAGGAATTTTAAAAATGGCAAATAAAAAGAAAGGCGGCACTATTGTTCATTCACACTACGCTTGTACTGTAGGCGCAGCTTATACAGTAGCAGCAATTAAAGGTGCAGTGCCTATTGCAAATACAGGTCCTGGCTGTATGTACAAACAGTTCTTCTTTTTAAGCTTTGATAACGGCTTTCAGGGAACAGCAGGTGTAAGTGGAGGCAACATCCCTAGTGCTAACGTAGGTGAGAACGACATTGTTTTCGGTGGCGCTAAGAAGCTAGACAATTTAATTAGAGCAAGTTTAGGTGTAGTAAAAGGCGATCTTTTCGTAGTACTAACCGGTTGCTCAGGTGAGTTAGTAGGTGACGATGTAGGCTCTGTAGTACGCAAGTACCAAAAGAACGGTTATCCAATTGTCTTTGCTGATACCGGTGGCTTTAAGGGTACCAACCTAGACGGTCATGAGCTTGTAGTAAAAGCTATCATCGATCAGTTTGTAGGTAAGTATGACGGTGAGAAACAAAAAGGTTTAGTTAACCTGTGGCTTGAAACTCCATACTTCAATCAGAACTGGAGAGGTGATTATCTTGAGATTGTACGTATCTTAAGAGCAATCGGCTTTGAGGTTAATGTCTTATTTGGACCTGAAAGCGGTGGCGCAAAGGAATGGAAGGATATTCCTAAGGCTGATTTCAACTTACTAATCGGTACTTGGAACGGTCTTAAGATTGTAAAACACCTCGAGAAGAAATACTCCCAGAGATATCTGCACTTTGACAGATTGCCAATCGGTGAAGAGGCTACTACAAGCTTCATCCGCAAGGTAGTTGAGTTCGGTGGCATTGATAAGACTAAGTCTGAAGAGTTCATCAAGAAAGAGTCTGAAATCTACTATTACTTCTTAGAGCACTTTGCAAACTTCTTCTCAGAGTACTGGTATGGTCTTCCAGCTAAGTTTGCAGCTGTAGGCAGTTCAACAGATGTTCTCTCTTACAGCACTTTCTTAACCGATCAGCTAGGTTTAATCCCTGTAAAGCAGATCATTACAGATAATCCTCCTGAGAACCTGCGTGAGCAGATCTCTGAGAGCTTCAAGCACTTATCTGAGGATGTATCAGTAGATGTAGAGTTCCATGAGGATGGTTACTTTGTAGAAAAGTCATTACAAGAAACAGATTTTGGTTCAGGTGTACCTCTGCTTTTGGGCAGTAGCTGGGAAGCTGATGTAGCTAGAGAAAAGAAAGCTCTTTTAATTGAGGTTTCAGCACCTTCTACAGAAACATTGGTAGTAACTCGTAGCTTTGCAGGTTACAGAGGCGGTTTAAATCTAATTGAGCGCGTATACAGCGCAGCAGTTGGCAACAAATAATAAATCTATTTTTTAAGGAAAAATCAAATGGCAGCAAGACAAATTGCAATTTATGGTAAAGGCGGTATTGGTAAATCAACTACTACTCAGAACTTAACAGCAGGTTTAGCTGAGAGAGGAAATCAGGTCATGGTTGTAGGCTGTGATCCTAAGGCTGACTCTACACGACTTCTATTAGGTGGTTTAGCTCAGAAAACCGTATTAGATACCTTACGCGATATCGGTGAAGATCTTGAGTTAACCGATATTCTAAAAGAAGGTTATAAGGGCACACGCTGTGTTGAGTCAGGTGGTCCTGAGCCTGGTGTAGGTTGCGCAGGTCGTGGCATTATCACCGCTATCAATCAGTTAGAGCGACTAGGTGCATACACAGACGATCTTGATTACGTTTTCTATGACGTTTTAGGTGACGTGGTTTGTGGTGGTTTCGCAATGCCAATCCGTGAAGGTAAAGCTAAAGAAATCTACATCGTAGCATCAGGCGAAATGATGGCTCTATATGCTGCTAACAACATCTCTAAAGGTATTGCCCGTTACGCAAGACAGGGTGGTGTACGTTTAGGTGGCATCATCTGTAACAGCAGAAAAGTTGATAGAGAATACGAGTTAGTAGAGGCATTTGCCAAAGAGTTAGGTACTCAGTTAATCCACTTTGTTCCTCGTGATAACGATGTTCAAAGAGCTGAGATTAGACGTAAGACCGTAATTGAGTTCAATCCAGAGGCAGCTCAGGCAAATGAATACAGAGAGCTTGCTCGTAAGATTGAAGAGAACAAGAACTTTGTTATTCCTAAGCCATTAACTCAGGACAGATTAGAAGAGATCTTACTTGAGTACGGTCTAATGGATCTTTAATCAAGAGTTCTTCAAAAGACTGAGTAAATTAAAAACATAATTGCTCCTTGTTTGATTTGTCAGGTTCCTTTGAGCCTGGCATCTTTTAGTTTTAGGAGCTTAAAAAATAAAAAAGATAAAGCTCAATGTCTGCATTGAGCTGGCGCGTATTGTAAAAGGTATTGGTGTAGTCATGATATCTTTAAGTAAAGTTACCAAAATTCAAGGAAAGCACAAAGTCCTCGATAACGTCTCCTTTGAAGTTCAAAAAGGGGAGTTTGTAATTTGTGTATCTCCTGATGCTGATACTCGTACTTCTCTTTTAGAGTGTTTGGGCAGAATTAAAAAGCCTGATTCTGGAAACATCAGAGTAGGAGATCTAGATCTATCAAACTTAAAAAGAGAAACTCTGCGCTTTTATAAAAGCAAAGTAAACCTAATCTCATATAACGCAGTATTAAACAGACGTGATACAGTCTATGACAATGTAGCACTACCTTTAAAATGCACTAACCTATTATCAAATCAGATTGCACGCATAGTCAGTAAAGCCATTTCTTTATTAAAGATTGAGAACAATATTCAAAATCGCTGTTTGAACTTGTCAGACTTTTTAAAGATCAAGGTCCTAATCAGCAGAGCTGTAGCTCAAAACTCAGAAGTACTTTTACTTGATGATCCTCTTTCAAGATTAAATCTTGAGGAGCGAGATATCATTGTCAATCTCTTAAAAGATCTTAACAAACGCTTAGGTTGTACCATCATTGTAACTGTACCTAAGCTTTCACAGATTGAGAACAAAGCATCCCTTAGAGTCATTAACATTGAAGAGAGTAAAGATCTTAAGGTACAAGCTAAGGTCAATGAAAGATCAGTTGCTTCTATCCTTTCAAAAGACAGCTTAAAAGTTGCTAATCAACAGCCTGAAAATAGACCTCATGAAGATAGACCGCCTGAAAATAGACAGAAAGAATTTCAAGAGAATGTAGATAAAGCTACAAGTGAATACATCGACAAAAAGGTAAAAGTTGTTATTGAAAATTCTATTAACACAGAACTTGTAGAAGATCCTTCAGTCTCTAAAGGCATCATTTACACCATAGCTACAGAGCTTAGATTACCTTTTGAAATTGGTGAGGGTAAGGTTGTACCTTTAGATAATACTATTAAAGAGAAGTTCTCTTTAGTAGTTGATGAGAAGTACCTAAAAGTACTTGCAGACTTTCTTGAAAAAAGAGCTATCTCTTTTGAATTGAGCTTATAGAGATTAAGAAAGTGGTTACGATGAAAGTGAATACGAGTATAGATACAAAAAGAGAAGACAGTTTTTTTCCTGTCTTCTCCTATGGACGTTTAAATCAAATTAAACGTTGAATAAGAACTCGAATAAGTCACCGTCGTGAACGATGTAGTCCTTACCTTCTGATCTTAACTTACCAGCTTCTTTAGCGCCTGCTTCACCGTTGTATTTGATGAAATCGTCATAAGCGATAGTCTGAGCGCGAATGAAACCTCTTTCAAAGTCAGAGTGAATTTTACCTGCTGCCTGTGGAGCAGTAGCACCAACTTTAACAGTCCATGCTCTTACTTCCTTAGGACCTGCTGTAAAGAAGGTCTGTAGGCCTAATAACTGATAGCCAGCACGAATTACGCGGTTCAAACCTGGCTCTTCAATACCTAAGCTGTCCATGAACTCTTTTCTGTCAGCTTCGTCCATAGATGCTAAATCAGACTCAATTGCAGCTGATACAGGAACTACGATTGACTTCTCCTCATCAGCTAACTTCTTAACAGCATCAAGATATGGATTGTTGGTAAAGCCATCTTCAGATACGTTAGCAATGTACATAACAGGCTTAATGGTTAAGAAGTTGAAGTTTCTTAAAGCAGCTCTGTCAGCATCAGTAAAGTCAACTGAACGTAACATCTTGCCCTGCTCTAAAGCTGGTTTGCATTTTTCTAGTGCTACAACCTGAGCTAAAGCTTCCTTGTCACCACCGGTTCTAGCTCTCTTCTCTAAACGCTGTAAAGCCTTATCGCAGATATCAAGATCGCTTAGAGCAAGCTCAGTGTTGATAACTTCGATATCTTCAACAGGATCAACCTTACCTGCAACGTGAATAACGTTCTCGTCATCAAAGCAACGAACTACGTGTGCAATCGCATCGGTTTCACGAATGTTCATTAAGAACTGGTTACCTAAACCTTCACCTTTTGAAGCACCTTTTACTAAACCTGCAATATCCACGAACTCCATTGAAGTTGGAACAATCTTAGCTGGTTTTACGATAGCTGCAATTGCGTCTAAACGAGGATCAGGTACTGGAACGATACCGGTATTAGGTTCGATAGTGCAGAATGGAAAGTTTTCTGCTGCAATTCCTGCTTTAGTTAGTGCATTGAACAAGGTAGATTTACCAACATTAGGCAGACCTACAATACCGCATTTAAAACCCATTTTATTATTCTCCTAGTTAGGCTTGTAACCATTAATCATTGATGTTGCTTTAGAAACTCCGTCTGTAAAGAGTTTGTCTATTGCTAAAAGAGCTTCTTCATAAGCATCATCGATAAGCTTCTTGTCTGTAGCAGAAGGCTTACCTAAAACCCAGTTGATTACCTCATGTGATGGTGGTTTACCAATACCAAGACGTAATCTGTAATAGTTTTGTGAATTTGATAAATTTGCAGTGATGCTGCGCAGTCCATTGTGTCCTGCAAGTCCACCACCAAATTTAAACTTCATATGACCTGCAGGAAGATCAAGATCGTCATGACAAACTAAGATTTCCTCAGGTTTAATCTTGTAGAAATTGCACAGAGCAGCAACAGAACGACCAGATTCATTCATAAAGGTAGTAGGGAATACTAATCTTACTTCGTGATCTAAGATCATGCCTCTACCTAAAATTCCTGAGAACTTGCCTTCAGGACGCATGTCAATTCTGTATTTATCTGCAAGCTTATATAAAAAATCAACACCGATGTTGTGTCTGGTGTGTTCATATTCAGAACCAGGATTACCCAGACCTACAATCAGTTTGATATTGCACTTGTCGTTAGCCATTTATAACCTTAACGTCTTGTTTTTCTTTTGTAGGTAGTGCATCAAAAAGTTCTTTGATGCTCTGATTAAATTTTGTAACTAAAAAATCTGGCTCAATATCCTTTAAAGGAGCTAGCACAAAAGCTCTATCCTGCATTCTAGGATGTGGCAGGGTAAGCTTTTTATCATCACTTTTAGTATCTCCGTAAGCGATGATATCTATATCAAGAGTTCTAGGACCGTCTTTGAACAGTCTTACTCTTTTGTATTTGAGCTCAAGTGATGACAGAAAATCTAGTAACTCAAAAGAGTTGATATCAGTTTCAAGAGATAATGCTAAATTGACAAAATCGTCCTGATCTAAAAATCCTACAGGCTTAGTTTTATAAAAAGGCGATACCACCACCTTTTTAATGCCATCTTTGCCTTTAATGTCATCGATGGCATGATTTAAGATATCGATGCTGTCACCTAGATTAGAACCTAATGAGAGTAAAACTTTGGTCATTTTAGTTACCTAAGTTCATGGATGCTCTCCATGCTTTTGCTTTAGCTAACTGCTCTTTACGCTTAGCACTTAAATTGGTCTCATCCTCAAAGCCTTCTGTGGCTGGATTTTTAGGACCTTTTTGCTTTTTAGATTTCTTTTTATTAGAAAACTTCTGCTGATATTTCTGATCTTTTAAAGCCTTTCTCTTAGCAGCAATTGCTGCTGATTTTACATAGTAAGGCTGCCAGAAATTAACGCAAGTAGCTAAATATGGTTCAAACTTTGCGCGTAATGAGATGAAATCAAAGGCAGCTCTAAAGATAGTTCTGTTTGAAACTTCATCATAGTCTTTTAGTAACTCTATTTGCTGCAGAACTAACTGCATTCTCCACAATGACTTAATGCTGTCGCTTACAGCCATTGGAATGTCAGTTACTTTATCCTGATTATCAAATACAGAATCTAAAGCTAATCTTACAATGTCATTGTCTTCCATTGGAGACACCATAGATTCGCTGTAGCGTCTTAATCTGAAAACATTGTTCTGGAATACGCCCCATAGTATTACTGAATATAAGAAATGAGGCATATTTCTCTTGTTCTCAGCGTATCTCTTATCAGAGCTTGAAAGTGCATATTCAACAAAGTCGATGTAGCTCTTGTTATCTAAAAAGTCTCCAGCATCAGGAAACAAAAGTTCAAAAATGTTGTACTTTCTTAAAATCTTGAAGCTGTTGTAGCCATGACCTGTAATAAAGAGTTTGTTTACCTCTTCAAACATACGAGCGTTTGAAACTTCAAGTAAGAGAGCTGACAGTCTCTTAATAGGATCAGATGTTCTCTTTGAGAGCTTAAAGCCAAGTTTTGCGCTAAATCTTAAAGCTCTGATCATACGAACAGGATCTTCACTATATCTTGTGTCAGGATCACCGATGATATCAATGATGCCTTTTTGCATATCGTAAAGACCACCGTTGTAGTCGTAGATCTCTTTTTTTACAGGATCAAGATATAGAGCGTTAATGGTAAAGTCACGTCTTTGAGAATCCTCAACAATGCTTTTACCGTAAACATTGTCTCTTAAAAGCATGCCAGACTCTGCTGACACTCTTGTTGGATTTACTTTACCTTTTTTAGCAGTAGAGTTACTTCTAAAGGTAGTAACTTCAATAATATTCTGTCCACTAAAGACAACGTGAACAATCTTAAATCTTCTGCCAATGATTCTAGAATTTGAAAAGATCCTATGAACTTGCTCTGGGGTAGCATCTGTAGATACATCAAAATCTTTAGGTTTCTTTCCTAATAGAAGATCACGGATACAACCACCTACTAAATAGGCTTTAAACTTATGCTTTTGAAGGGTAGAAACGACCTGAACTGCTGCTTTTGATAGAGATGATAAATCAAGCCCCAGTTCACTTGCTGATACTATGTTTTGAGCAAAGCCTTTTTTCTTGGCGTTTGTTTTGAATTTTTTTAGACTTTCTGTATTAAGTCCTTGCAATGGTGCAGTAATTTTTCTTACTCCAAATTTACTCTTTTAAAACGTGCGCATTATACCATTTTTAAGGCGGTCCTGCAGACAGGTAATTTTACAGAGTAGCTATCTTTTTATTTGAGACGAAATATTACTTTGCAGTTATAAAAGTCAGACAGTCATGAGCAAAGGTTTCTTACTGATAGCAAAAACCTCAAAGCGGTCAACAGCCATTGCAAGGATCTTGTAAACTGTCATGTTTTCGCTTAAATCATCTGTTTCTTGATTTAGAAATTTAAGTCCTGTAATTAACAACTTTTGAGGGCTAGCTAAATCAAGCACAGCAGGGGAATGATTCTGCTTGGAGAGCTTTCTTTTACTATCCTGCATAATCAAAGGTAAGTGCAGATAACGAGGTGCTTCTTTATCAAAGCTTTTATAAAGTGAGATTTGAGATGGTGTGATATCAATTAAATCAGCACCTCTTACAATCTCAGTTACGCCTTCTAGAATGTCATCAACAACACAACCTAAATTGTAAGATATTACTTTGTCTGCCCTAATTAAAGTAAGTTCATTGGTTATGTAGTCAGTATGTACCTTGCCTAAAAGCACATCCTCAAAGGTGTTATTACAAACGTTCTTTACCTCATAGTTTAAGGCGTAGTTTGTATTCTCTGTTTGCTGTAAATGTAAGTTCTTACAATGACAAGGTTCTACCTTTTTCATAGACCTTGTACAGTGACAGTAATAAGCTTCACCTTTGTCTATGAGCTCTTTGGCTTTTTCAAGATACACATTGGTGTGTTCTGATTGAATATAAGGAACACCATCGTATTCAAAGCCTAAAGTATGAAGCTCATTGATGATCAGATTAGTGTATTCTTTTTTACATCTGTAAAAATCAAGATCTTCAATTCTTAAGAGAATACGTCCATTTTCATGGCGAGCTCTAAGATAAGAACCTAAGGCTGCTACAAGAGAGCCAAAATGAAGTCTTCCTGAAGGGGATGGGGCAAAACGACCTATGTACATAGCAGGCAAAAAAACAGGCGACATATAGTCACCTGCTTTTCTTTTTAGAATTGATTAGCCTTGAAGCTGTTTTTCTTTGATTTCTGCTAATGACTTGCAGTCAACGCATAAATCAGCAGTTGGTCTTGCTTCTAGACGCTTGATACCGATTTCAGTACCGCACTGCTCGCAGTAGCCAAACTCATCGTTATCGATCTTTGCTAAGGTCTTTTCGATCTTCTTAATTAACTTACGTTCACGGTCACGTGCACGTAACTCAAGAGCAAATTCTTCCTCCTGTGATGCTCTATCTAGAGGATCAGGGAAATTTGCAGCCTCGCTCTTCATATGACCTACGGTACGATCTACTTCATTGCGTAGCTGATCGCGCCATGCAGTCAGGATCTTTTTGAAATGAGCCTTCTGCTTCTCGTTCATATACTCTTCGCCAGGTTGTTCTTGGTAAGGTTCAACACCAGCGATTGCTAAAGGGCCCATAGAGTCGATTGCAGTAGCAGTCTTTTCATTGTCAGCCATATTCTTCTTCCTTAACTTAATTACTGTCCAAAAATACAGTGTATGTATTAAGTAGTTTTTAGTTTAAATAAAAGAACCTATTTTTAGGTTCTCTTTGAGTGAGCAATTATGCTTTATTATTTCTTATCTATCAAGAATAGAAATTGATTATTTGACGCATGATCTAAAAACACAGATAAAAACATCCATTTCATTGATGTATGTTTCGTTTTTGCTAAATATATTTTGCTTTTAGACCTTACTGACCATGTTCATGGATGAGCTGTATAATTTACTTTTCAGAATACCTTTAGTAGTTACGCATGAAGCTACAACTTAATTTTAGAAGCTGATAAATAAGCCAAA
>OMZC01000124.1 GCA_900315395.1 uncultured Gammaproteobacteria bacterium | reverse complement strand
CCGATTTTATACTTTTTTACATTTTGTTATGGCATACTTTTCTACAAAATCAGAGTTGAAAAGGTTACGATAAATAACAAGAGCTTTAAAAGACTCGCTTTGAAAAAGAGTTTTACTCTTCTTGCTGTCCTTTAATGATGTTTAAAGCACAGCACACTGCATCAGTCCATGCCATAGCATGGGAGATGTAACCATATAAACGCTCTTTTACTAAAACTAAACCTGCGTTATTAGCTACATCCATAGCATCGTTAATTCTGTGTTCAAACAGTAACATTAAAATTCTAATGATACTGCCTAGCTGACCACCACCATTGGTATAGCAAGAAGCTACAGCATCTAGAGGGAACTCAGCAAAAGTAGCTTCCTCAGTATCATGTAAAAAGACATGGGCAAAGCGTAAGAAACCTGCGATAAATGCCTGTGGCGCAGTAATATCATCACAGATATCCTGAGCCATCAGATCTACAATTTTGGCAAAGTTCAATGCCTGTATAAATGGCTCATAGTTAATAAATTCTGATGAGAATGGGATCTTCTTTTGCTCGTAAGCTTGCTTTTCTGTAAGAGTAAAGAGATTGTAACCTACAGAGATAGCAAGGTAATTTCTTAAATCAAACTGAGTTAGAGTCTGACTTTCGCCTAAAGTAGAGCTGTTTTTGCGAATAGTTAAATTGGTTAAATGTTTTGATGCTACCATGCCCTTCATGGCTAAAGCCATTAAAGGATAGTTAGCTACAATCACACCGATCTCTTTGACATCATAAATTGAAGAGTACAACTGAGCAAAAGTACGTAGCATTTCATGCTGCCACTTAGGACGTTCAGTTTCATAGGTTAATAAGAAGTTATTGACTGTACCTAGTACATAGTCAAAGTTTCTGGTTTCTTCTTTAGTAAAGGAGAAAATAGAGATATGGTGCTTAAAAGCAATTGTTTTTAAATGATGATTCTTATTGCGCAATGACTGAATTACTGTCATGAACTCTGCGCTTCTTTCAAAATCCACCATTAGATAATCGATACATGCAAGGATTTCATCATTAGATGCAATCTCGCCCATAGCATCGACTCTAACAGCAAAGCGCATACCCATTTTACGTAAACGTAAAATGGTATCTTTGTATTCTTCTGTAAGTTCAATAGAGTTTTCAAGCCACATGATGACATGTTTAGGATCATACTTACGGGCCTGTTTGATCCACAAAACTGTAGGTACAGTAGGCACCATCAGATCATCACAGATACCACTTAAAACTCTGATGTTGCCCATGGTCATTACATCACGCAGTAATGATGGGACATTCTCTTTTCTGCAGAAACCGAAATCAAAGGTATTACCAGCTGAGAGCTCCAGACAGTAAAAATGAGTTTTACCCTTACTATCTTGAACTGCAATACGATCATAAACTCTGCACTGAAGTGATGGAGTATTAAGATCATCTAGCATCTGAGTTTTACCACGAAGATTCCAGTTATCAGCCATATCGTCTCTCAAAAATATTGTTTATTTTTACTTGTAGCCTTACTGCTTGCAGACTATTTTCTGTCATGCTTTCTGTCATACAGTTTATCTAACAGCTTTTGATGAATGCCGTTAAAGCCACCATTGCTCATTACAAGGATTGTTGTTCCTTTAGGGCTTGCGTTTACTATTTCGGTGAGTAATTTATCAAAATCGTCAATAACATGTAGAGGCTTTTTGCACTGTTTTTCTAGCGACTTCACATCCCATTTAACAGAAGTGTTAGCATAGACAAAAATTTCATCAGCACTTTCAAAAGACTGAGCTAAAAATTCGTGGTTAGCGCCCATCTTCATGGAATTTGAGCGAGGCTCAAATACAGCTACTAAGCGTTTATCCTGTCCTATCTTTGCTCTTAAGCCCTCTGTGGTTAACTTAATTGCTGTTGGGTGATGCGCAAAATCGTCATAAACACTGACATCATCTACAACACCTTTTAACTCCATACGTCTTTTTGGAAGTTTAAAGGTCTCTAAGGATTTAGCTGCATCTTTAATAGAGATACCTGTATACATAGCAGCTCTTATTGCCATTAGAGAGTTGTGTACATTGTAAGTACCAGTGCAGTTGTAATTTACAGTACAGATAAATTCATTGCCTTCATAAATATCAAAAGATGAACCATCTTTTGTCTTTAAGATGGCATGCAGGTCGTTTTCATCGCCAATTCTTACCACAGGAGTCCAACATCCCATCTCTATTACCCCATCAAGGTTCTTATCGTTATTTGGCATAACTACAAGACCTTTACCAGGTACGGTTCTTACCAAATGATGGAACTGCTTTTGAATATCTTTTACTGAATCAAAGATATCAGCATGGTCGTACTCTAAGTTGTTCATGATTAGAACTGTAGGATGATAATGAACAAACTTTGAGCGCTTATCAAAGAAAGCACAGTCATACTCATCAGCTTCAATTACAAAGTACTCACTGTCAGTACTGCGAGCTGAAATGCCAAAGTTCTCAGGAATACCACCAATTAAAAAGCCAGGATTTTTACCATTATCTTCTAAGATCCAGGTCAGCATTGATGAGGTGGTAGTCTTACCGTGAGTACCTGCTACAGCTAGAACAGTCTTATTTAAAAGATAATGCTCTTCTAACCACTGTGGACCTGAAACATAACGGCATCTGTCGTTTAGCATGCGCTCTACTACATCCATGCCACGACGCATTACGTTGCCTACTACAATTAAATCAGGCTTCTCATCTAACTGCTCAGCATCAAAGCCTGTATGTAACTTGATACCAGCATTTGATAATTCATCAGACATTGGTGGGTAAACGTTCTTATCTGAACCGGTAACGGTAAAACCAGCTTGCTTTGCAATCATGGCAATACCGCCCATAAAAGTACCGCAGATACCTAAAATATGAATATGCATGAATTTGTCCTAATCTTCTTATGAGTATTCTCTCTTGCGTTCAATTTCAATCCAATTGAATGCCAAAACGTAAGTTTTAACTTACTGTTGATTAAACTTACAGAAGCTATGTTTACTGCTGTTTTGCACAGTCTAAATACTGCTTGAAGTTATCTGTATATCTAAATAATGGTTTGCCATTGTCATACTCAATAGTTGCAATAGCATAGCCATGCTCTTTACCCCAATCTAAAGCCTTTTGAGCACCAAGAACTAAAAGACCGGTATCGAGAGCATCAGATTCAAAAGCAGAATCAGAAATAACTGTTACAGATAAAGTCTTGTGAAATACAGGATAACCAGTCTTAGGATCGATTGCGTGTGAAAAGATTTTGCCTGTAGTCTCATCTTTAAAGTAGTTTCTATAAGAGCCTGCTGTAGTTACAGCTTTGTCTAAAGCACAGATTGGTACAAATACTCGTCTTTCAGGTGAGGTAGGATCTTCAATTCCCAAACGCCACTTTTTGCCTTTAGCATTAACACCATATGAGCGTGATGCACCTGCTACATTTACCATAAAGTTCTTGTAGCCTTCCTGTACTAATTTAGCTGCCACAGCATCAGCACCTAAACCTTCACCTACAGTTGCAAGATCAAGTTTGATATCTTTATTGTGCTTTACCAAATAGGTCTTATTGTTTTCAGTTCTAACCTCAAACTTATCAAGACCAACTAACTCTAAAGCTTTATCGATCTCATCCTGTGATGGAGCTTCATCTTTCTTTTTATCTTTACCAAAGCCCCATAAATTTACTAAAGGACCTACAGTAATATCAGTAGCACCTTCAATACGTCTGCCCTGATATACAGTATCCTGAATGATCTTGCCTAATTCATTTGAGATTTCAAAAGGTTCTGTAGATTTAAAATCATTAAATTTATATAACTCTGCATTTTTATCAAAGGTTGAGATCTCATCGCAGATCTGCTTGAAGGCACCTTCTGCTAAAGCTTTTAAACCTTCTTCTCCACCTTTATAACCACCAACTACATTTACAGCATAGAAAGTACCCATGGTTCTTCCCTGAATGATAGTGGATGTCTGTTCCTGTGCAGAAGTTGAGCTTCTATTATCTTTGTCACAGGCTGTAAGAGTTGTAACCGCAACTAATGAGGTTGCAACTACTGCTGATAGGAAAACACGAGAAAATACATTTGTAAGTACAGTCTTTTTTAACATTTTGTGAAACCTAAAAACGAAAAAAGCCTGCCTAAAACAGGCAAGCTTAGAAATTGAGTTGTTCTTTATACGCTCTGGTGAGGAATTTTCATATTCTTAATAGCGCAGTCATCTTTGCGCTTTTCTACTCTTTTACCTGCCATAGAACACAACTGCTGACAGGTTGTACATGCACCACCATCCATGATTGAGGCTGTAGCCTCTTCTTCGGTCATCATTGGACGTCTTTTAATGAGCATACTCATTGATAAAGCTAGAACAAACAGTAAAAATACGATGAAACTTGCTACAAATACCATGTCTGTCCCCTCTAATTGATTAAAACTGTCTAATTTTAGCATAAAAGCTAATTTTATGCGTCTTTGCCTTGTTTTACTTTCGATAAAATTGCTCGCAATCAGCATAGAACAAGCGCTTTTTCTAGTTCTTCAGTTAAGGATGATGACTGTATTAAACAGACATCATCCTTTAACAAGAAATTCTATGAGAGCAGACTCTTTGAAGCTACACAGAAGTTACTGCATTACAGGTTTTATAGCTTCATTAGTTTTCCTTAACAAAGCGCTTTTGTGCTAGAATTAGCGCAATTATTTTTCATCCCCTGCCTTTAAGATTAGCAGGCTACAATTTATTTATCAGGACTTACAATGCGTACAAGTCAATATTTACTATCTACCTTAAAAGAAGATCCTAAAGAGGCTGCTGTAGAGAGCCATCGTTTAATGCTAAGAGCTGGCATGATCCGTCAGATCGCATCAGGTGTTTATACCTGGTTACCAACCGGTATGAGAGTTTTATCTAAGGTTAACAAGATTGTTCGTGAAGAAATGGACAAGACTGGAGCTTTAGAGATTGCCATGCCAATGGTTCAGCCTGCTGAACTGTGGAAAGAGTCAGGTCGTTATGTAAAGTACGGTCCTGAATTATGTCGTTTTAAGGATAGAAAACAAAACGAGTTTGCATTAGGTCCTACCCATGAAGAGGTTGTAACTGATATTGCTCGTCGTGAAATCAAATCAGCAAGACAGTTACCATTATGCCTATACCAGATTCAGAACAAATTCCGTGATGAAATTCGTCCTCGCTTTGGTGTAATGCGTGGTCGTGAATTCTTAATGAAAGATGCTTATTCATTCCATATTGAAAAGTCATCTTTAGAGAAGACCTATCAGGATATGTATGATGCTTATTCAAGAGTATTCACCCGTATGGGTCTTGAGTTCCGCCCTGTAGAAGCTGATACAGGTTCTATCGGTGGTAACCACTCCCATGAGTTCCAAGCTTTAGCTGATGCAGGTGAAGATACTATCGCTTGGTCTGATGGTTCATCATATGCAGCTAATATTGAAATGGCTGAAGCTCTAGCTCCTACTTATGATAGAGAAGCACCTGGTGCTGCATTCTCTGAGGTTGCTACCCCTGGCTGTCATTCAGTTGATGATGCAGCTAAAGCTTTAGGCTTAGATTCAAAGAAAGTATTAAAGAGCCTTATCGTTCATGGCAATAAGAAAGAAGACGGTAAGTATGAGTTAGTTATGATCTGTCTTTGTGGCAATCAGGAATTAAATGAAGTTAAAGCCATCAAGATTGATGGTATTAACGATCCTTTAGAGATGGCTTCAGAAGAAGAGATCAATGAGTTTACAGGTTCTCACACCGGTTCATTAGGTCCTGTAGGCTTTAATGGCAGAATCTTAGTAGACAGAACAGCAGATAAGATGTCTAACTTTGCTTGTGGCGCTAACAAGACTGGCTATCACTTAATCAACGTAAACTGGGACAGAGATGTGCCTAAATACGAAGTATTTGACTTACGTAATGTTGAAGATGGTGATCCTAGCCCTGATGGTAAGGGTACCTTACACCTGCGTAAAGGTATTGAGGTAGGTCAGGTATTCATGCTTGGCACTAAGTACTCAGAGGCAATGAAAGCTACCGTTAAAGATGAGAACGGTAAAGACATTCCTATGATCATGGGTTGCTATGGTATCGGTGTTACCCGTGCTATCGCAGCTGTTATTGAACAGCACCATGATGACAGAGGTATTATCTGGCCTGAAGAGATTGCTCCTTTCAAGGTTTCTATTATTGCAATTAAACCTTCTAAGTCACAGGAAGTTAAAGACGCTGCTGAAAAGATCTACAACGAACTTACAGCTCGTGGCGTTGAAGTTCTATACGATGACCGTGATGAGCGTCCTGGTGTAATGTTTGCTGATGCAGAGTTAATTGGTATTCCTCATATCATCACTGTAGGCGAAAAGAGCTTAAAGGATGGCAATGTAGAGTACAAGTACAGAAGAACTGGTGATAAGGAAAACTTAAAGCTAGATTCAGCTGTAGAGACAATTATCTCAAAGCTAGCTAAATAAACTAAAACAGCATGAGCGACAAAAAGAACGTTCAGAATGCACATGATCTAAATGTACGAACAAATGTGCAAACAAACGTACAAAAGGTTGTACAGGAATGCCATCTTGTAGCAGACACTGCTAAAGATGGCTGTCCTGCTGCAACCTATGAGAAGATGACATCCTTACTAGAGGATGTCATCTCTCTATCTCCTCTTATGAACAGTGACTACCCTGTTGTTATCAATTCTATTGTCAAAGAACTTTTGAATGCACAAAAGTTAGATGATCTTACAAAGATTTCTGATTATATTGAGTTTGAACTTATCTACATTCTCGAACACTATCAGAAATAAAATTCAAAACCATCTATCTTTCAGTAAACTCTTTTCAGTAAGCTCTTACATCTAGACTTAATTCTCTATCAAGATAAATTGCATAGACTTGGTCAAAACGTTACCTTTATCTAGACTTGCTAATGATAAAAACTGATACAATACAGCTAGATACGTTTCACTTTCACAATAAGGCTCTTCATGGCAGATCAAAAAGGTTTTAAGTTATTACCAATTGGTGGTGATACCTTTTCTGAAATCATCAACAAAAATATGTACTATGTTGATAAGACTTCTTTCCTAAGAACAGTCTTTGCTGAAGATGAAAGCTCAGTACTTTTATTTACAAGACCACGTAGATTTGGCAAAACCTTACTTATGGACATGTTTGCCGATTTCTTTCGTTTAGATTATGTAAATCCTACAGATACATCATTTCAACAAAAGCTCTTCAAAGATACTGAGATCATGAAAGATAAGAGTTTTGTTGATAAATACATGGGACAATTTCCCGTTATCTTTATTTCGCTAAAAGATATTAAAGGTATTAGCTATGAAGTAGCAAAAGGCGAACTCGTTAATCTAGTAAAAGGACTAGCTAGAACCTACAGTTTTCTGCAAAAAAGCGAAGTTCTAACAGATGATGATAAATTAGACTTAAAAAATCTGTGCAGTGATGCTTATCTAAAAGCTCCAATTAACCAAAACAACCTCACTTCAGCTTTAAGTTTTCTGAGTTCTTGTCTGTATAAACATTTTAAGAAACAGGTAATTCTTCTAATTGATGAATATGATGTTCCATTAGCAAAAGCTGCTAGTTGGAAATACCATAAAGAAATGGAAGACCTCATCAGTTCTTTTTTAGGAGTGCTAAAAAGTACGCCTAAAAATACCAACGAAGAAACAGCCCCTATTTTAAAGGTCGTTATGACAGGCTGTTTAAAGGTTGCAAAGAACTCTATTTTCACTGGTGTTAACAATGTTGTTATAAACACTGTTTTAAGTTCACAGTCTGAATTTACACAAATCATAGGATTTAACAGAGAAGAAACTAAAAAGATCTTAAAAGACTATAACCTAAGTAACTATGAGGAAATGTTCAAAGAAAACTATGATGGATACCGTTTTTATAAGGATGAAATGTTCTGTCCATGGGATGTAATCAACTTTGTTGCAGAAAATTATAAGCACGTACTTAATCATCAAGAATACAAAATAAAACCTGACAACTACTGGATCACTAGTACCTCCTCAGATGTAGTAAAGGAATACATTGGTTTCTTGAAGGAAGACATAAGACAGCAACTTCAGGATCTTGTTGACAGAAAAACTATTGAAGTAAGCATCAATGATTCTATGAATTACGATGATTTAAAACTTCATGATCCTGATGATTTCTTCTCTTTATTGGTACATACAGGTTACTTAACAGCTGTTGGTAATCCATCAAAGAATAACTACATTGTAAAAATACCAAATGAAGAAATCCTAAATTGCTTTGAATCTAATATCAAGAAAGTCTTTGATGACAATTTAACTTCAGGTCCCGACAAGAAGGCAGAAAAGTTAGCTTCAGGATTTTTAGAAGGAAACACATCAAGTGTTACTGCTATTCTTAACTCATTGTTGACTTCATATGTCTCTATCAGAGATTTAGCAACAAAATCAAAACCAGAGAACTTCTATCATGGCTTTATGTCAGGAATATTTACAGTTTCTGAAAAATGGGTAAAAGAATATAAATCCAATTTTGAAGCAGGCGATGGTTATGCGGATATTTCTTTTAGAAATTCAGATAAGACCAAAGTTGCTATTTTGGAACTTAAGAGTTCACCTAGCGAAAAAGATATGAAAGTAGTTGCTCAAAAAGCTCTCTTGCAAATTGAAGAAAAACAATATGCAAAAGAGTTTTTAGAATTGCCGACTGTCCAATCAATTGAAACTTATGGAATTGCCTTTTTTAATAAACAATGCTACATCGTTTCAAAAAAATAATATAGTTAAGGGTTATAGGTTGTAGTTTGCTCTTTCACGATTAGACTCATTTACAACCTTAATCAGTCTCCAATTTTAACAAAAGGCAATCATATCACTGCTAAATAAAACTCATTTAGTACCGACAACTATAGAAGTACAGCTTGTTTTGTAAAAAGGATTTAGTAAAAAAAATGCCAATGGAAGACAATAACCACGGAGATAACAGCAATACAGTTGGTGAGTACTGTTATGAACTAGCCCAAAAGCTGTTTCCAATTTGCAGAAGTATCACTGGTAATGGTTTTAGACAGTCTTTAGCCATCTTAAAAGAAGAGTTACCTGAGATAAATGTTTTTGAAGTACCATCAGGTACTGAAGTTTTCGATTGGACCGTACCTAAAGAGTGGAACTGTACAGAAGCTTATATTGAAGATGAAGAGCACCACAGGATCATCGACTTTAAAGAAAACAATCTGCATGTATTAGGTTACTCAGCTCCTTTTGATAAAGTACTTCCATTTTCTGAACTTAAAAACTACATCTACACGCAAAAAGATCAAAAAGATGTCATTCCTTATGTAACCTCATACTATAAGGAAAGATCAGGCTTTTGCATGTCTCAGAATCAATTTGATGAATTAGCAAAACATGAAGATCAAAAATACCATGCTGTAATTAAAAGTACTTTAGATGAGCATGGATCTTTAACTTATGGTGAATGCATCATCAAAGGTAAATCAGATAAAGAGATTTTAATCTCAACTTACCTTTGCCATCCTTCTATGGCAAATAATGAGTGCTCTGGTCCTGCTTTATCCGTTGCTTTAGCAAAGTTCATTAAAGAAAAGCCTCGTTACTATACCTACAGATTTATCTACATACCTGAGACCATAGGCTCTATTACTTACCTTTCAAGAAACCTTGAGGTTTTAAAGAAAAATACCGTTGCAGGCTTTGTACTGTCATGTGTTGGTGATAATCGAGATTACTCATATGTAAAGACCCGTTATGGCAATACCATTACTGATAAATTACTTGAGAATACCTTAAAGCATTTAGTTCCTTCACATAAGGCTTATTCTTTCTATCATCGAGGATCTGATGAAAGACAGTTTAATGCTCCTGGTGTAGATTTGCCTGTATGCTCTGTATCTAGAACTAAATATGGAGCCTATCCTGAGTATCACACCTCAAAGGACGATTTAACCTTAATTAGTCCTGAAGGCTTTGCTGGTGAATACGAGGTTATGACTAAATCTCTTTTAGTCCTAGAGAATAACTTTAAATACAGAATCAACGTATTCTGTGAGCCACAATTAGGTAAAAGAGGACTCTACCCTACTATAAGTCAGAAAGGCTCATACAGCTCAATTATTGCCATAAGGGATTTCATTGCTTATGCTGATGGCACCAATACCTTGTTAGATATTAGCGAACTCATCAATATTCCAGCCTATGAGTTGATAGCAATTAAAGATAAACTGCTTGAAAACAAACTTATTGATGTAATGAATTAGTGTAGCAATAGGTAGTAGTTAGTTGATTCTCTTAAAGGATTTATTGTGGATATCTATTCAAAAATAGTTGACTGTTTTGATCTGAAAAAAGGTGACTGCATTTGGCTTTCATCTGAACTTATCAAACTTGTTTTACTCTTAAAAAGAAACAAGATTACTTTTGACGGTAATGCTCTTATTGAAACTTTTCAAAAGGCAGTAGGTCCAGAAGGTACTATCTTAATTCCAAACTTTTCGTTTGAATTTAGTAACCATAAGTTCTATGACATTAGAAAAACCAAAGGAGTGACTGGAGCTCTTGGTAATATTGCTCTTAATAGAGATGATTTTAAAAGAACCAAACATCCTATGCATTCTTTTGAGGTTTGGGGTCAAGATCAGGACTATCTTATTTCATTAAATAATAGAAACTCTTTTGGCAGTGATTCTCCATTTGCCTACTGCATTTCTCATCATGTTAAACAAATTATCTTAGGCACTGATTATGTTCATGCTATGACTTTTGTTCACTATGCAGAGGTTGCTTGCAATGTTCCATACAGATTTGCCAAAACATTTACAGGTAAGTACGTGCATGAGAATGGAACAGAGGAAGAATATTCTTGTGATTATGCTGCTAGAAAGCTAGAAATACGACCTACAGAATGTTTTAATCGTATGGGAGCAATTTTAGAAAAAGCAGGGACCTCAAAGAGAATTGATACCTTAGGCATCAACAGCTATTTAGTTGATCTAGCCAAAAGCTTCCCTATCATTTGTGAAGACATTATTAGCAATCAATGTAAGAATATCTACGAATTTAATATTCCTAGAGAAGAGATTTTTACCTACTAGCACCAATTAGGCATATCCCATGAAAACAAATATTCTTCAGTATCTTGAAGAGACTGCAAAAAAATATCCAGATAAAGTAGCCTTTGCAGATGCAAGTGAAAAGCTATCTTTTAAACAATTAGAAACAAATGCCAGAACAATTGGTAGTTTTCTGTTAGAAAAGACAGCTCCTAAAAAGCCTGTTGTGATCTATATGAAAAAAGGAGCCAATAATCTCAATGCATTTTTAGGTGCTGTATATGCAGGATGTTTTTATGTTCCTATTGATAGTGGTATGCCAAAAGATAGAGTTTCTTTAATATTATCAACACTAAAGCCTAGTGTTGTAATTTATGATGACTCTACTAATAAGAATATCAAAGAGCTTAATATACAGTGCCAGTGTTTCAATTATAAAGACACGCTTTCTGCTATTGCTGAAAAACAAAAGACTAAAAGCCAAAAGTTAGATATAAACTTAAAATTAGATAAAATAAGAAACAGACACAAGAGTACCGATCTTTTATATGTGCTTTTCACCAGTGGTTCTACAGGCACACCTAAAGGTGTTACCATTTCTCACCAAAGTGTAATCGACTTTGTTGAATGGATTTGTGATAAATACTCTTTAAATGCAGAAAACACCCTGTGCAATCAGGCTCCATTCTATTTTGATGCCTCAGTACCAGATCTTTATATTCCGTTAAAAACAGGTGCTACCGTATTTATTCCACCTAAGATGTTCTACACCTTTCCTAAAAAGATCTTAGCCTATGTAGTCGAAAACAAAGTTAACACTTTAATTTGGGTTCCATCTGCTTTGTGCAATGTAGTTAACTGCAAAGCCTTAGATTTATGTGTACCAAGTGAAGTAAAACTTGTGATCTTTTGTGGCGAGGTGATGCCTTGCAAACATCTTAATGTATGGCGTAAAGCCTTGCCTCATACCAAATTTGTGAATATGTACGGTCCAACTGAGGCTACCTATGCTTGTACCTATTATGAGATAGATAAAGAATTTAGTGATGATGACAAGTTGCCTTTAGGCAAAGCTTGTGAAAACAGTGAAATCATTTTATTAGATGAGAAAGATGCACTTGCTGCAGATGGCGAACAAGGTGAAATTTGTATTTTAGGACAATGTCTGTCTAACGGATACTATGCTAATAAAAAGAAAACAGATGAAGCTTTTGTACAAAATCCATTAAATCACTGTTGGAATGAGTTGATGTATAGAACTGGAGATCTTGCCTATAAGAATGAAAACGGTGAGCTCATTTTTGCAGGTCGCAAAGATTTTCAAATCAAAAGACTTGGACACAGAATTGAGTTAGGCGAAATTGAAAACGCATTTCTATCTGTAAACGGTATTGATAGCGCCTGTTGCATTTATAATGAAGAAAACAGCGATATTATTGGCGTGTATGTAGGTAAATTAGAAGTGGAACAATTAAGAGAAGAAATCTCAAAGAAACTACCTAACTACATGATGCCAAATAGTATTGAGAAGTTATCAAGTATGCCAATGAACCTAAATGGCAAAATTGACAGAACCACTCTAAAACAAATTTATTCTTGAGGATATTATGGAAGAACTACTAACTCTGCTGTCTCAAATTAAAGAAGATGTTGACTTTAAGAACAGTGTAAATCTTGTAGAAGACGGTGTTTTAGATTCTCTAGAAATCGTTGCTATTATTGATGGCATTGAAAAAACATTTAAGATTTCACTCGATCCTGATGATATTGATCCTAGCAATTTTCAGTCAGCGACCGCTATGTGGAACATGGCAAAGAAGCACTTAGCTTAGAATTGAGAAATTTAAAGGTTCTGCCTTGAAGAGGTAGGTGGGGTGGCAGAACCTTTAAAACCTTTTAGATAATTTCTAACTTACCGTCAATAGCTCCTGCTTTATCTAAAGCTTCTAGTACTGACATTAAATCACCTGGTGCTAAACCTACTTGGTTTACGGCTCTTACTAAGTCATCTAAGGTTGCACCTGTATCAAACTTGAACATCTTACCTTTCTTCTCACTTACATTGATTTGAGAATCAGGAACAATTGCAGTCTGTCCTTGAGAGAAACTGTTAGGCTGAGATACTCTTGGATCTTCAGATACAGTAACAGTAAGACCACCATGAGTTACGGCAACTGGTTTTAGTTTTACATTATTACCTATAACAATGGTACCAGTACGTGAATTTACTACGATTCTAGCAGCATCTTCACCTTGATCGATTTCAATGTTCTCAAGAGTTGATAAGTAAGATACTCTCTGAGATGGATCACGTGGAGCACTAACTCTAATTGAAGCTGAATCCTGAGCTACAGCTGAACCATCACCATAAAGATCGTTAATTGCATCAACTACATTTTTGGCAGTGGTAAAATCAGCACGATTTAAGTTAAAGACAAATGAATCAGTCTGACTGAAGTTATCAGGTACTTCGCGCTCTACAATTGCGCCATTAGCAATTCTGCCTACTGTAGGAGTGTTTACAGTAACCTTTGAGCCATCAGCACCTTCTACACCTAAACCGCCTACAACCAGTGAGCCTTGAGCGATGGCATAGACGTTGCCGTCTACACCACGTAACATGGTCTGCAATAAGGTACCACCACGTAATGAAGTAGCTTCACCAATTGCAGATACAGTTACGTCAATAGTTTGACCAGTCTTTGAAAATGGAGGCATAGTTGCATGAATTGCTACAGGAGCTACGTCTTTAATCTTTAAAGAAGTGCTCTCATCAATCTTGATACCAAAGTTATTTAGCATTGAGCGGAAGCTCTGCTCTGTAAACTTTGAGTTCTTTTCACCGGTACCTGCTAAACCAACTACTAGACCATAACCTAAAAGCTGGTTTTCACGAATACCTTGAATTGAAGCAATATCTTTTAATCTTGCAGCTTCTGCATCATTGATGCTAAGAGAGCTTAATACAGCAACTCCTAAGCACAATGATTTAAAAAACTTTAATGCAATTCTCATAGTCCCCACCTTACAAAACTAGAAGAATATATTAAATGCGCTGTTAAACAGTCTAGACAGATAACCGCGTTCCTGAGTATCCGCAAAATCACCGGTTCCACCGTACTGAATTCTAGCATTTGCAATTCTCTGTGATGATACAGTGTTATCTGAGCTGATATCAGCAGGTCTAATTAGACCGGTTACACGGACATATTCATTTCCGTTGTTTAACATCAACCACTTCTCGCCTTGTACCTGCAGGTTACCGTTAGAGTATACCTTTACTACACTAACTGAAATCTGACCTGACAACTGGTTTGACTGTTTAGCCTTAGCACTTCCTGAAAAATCATTGGAGTTGCTAGAAGACAGTGTTGGTGTCAAATTCTTGAAATGTAAATTCTTACTTGCAAGAGTTATACCACCATAGTTATTGTTCCCAGATTTTTCAAGATCAGTAGTAGCATTCTTACTTGCAGAAGTTGCTTCTTCTAGGGTTACAGAGATGATATCACCAACTTTATGAGCTGATGTATCTGAATACATACCATTGTTCATGGTATAAGGATTATAGATACCACCAGTAGGTACTGCGTTGGTGTAATCCTCTTCAGGCAGCGCAGGAGCATACTTTGGATCATCTGGTTTTGCTGAGAATGTATCTAGAGCACAACCTTGTAATAGCACTAACTGTGATAAAGCAATTGCTAAAATAACCTTCTTCATTTTACCCCACCCCTATTTTAATAACCTACTTCTTACTTTACCTACCACTCATAACCTAAACTATACTGACTGGATTAAAGAGCCCATCATAGAATCTACTGTGGTTAGAACCTTTGAGTTCATTTCGTAAACACGCTGAGCCTGAATTAGATTTACTAACTCCTCAGTTACCTTTACGTTTGAAGTCTCTAACATATTCTGTCTAATTACGCCCATACCATCTTCACCACCGATACCCTGTTGAGGAGCACCTGATGCTGTTGTCTCTAAGTAGAGGTTGTCACCGATGGACTCAAGACCTGTTGGGTTAATGAAATCTGTTACGGTGATCTGACCTAAATCCTGTGAAGCTGTATCATTTGCAACTACCACAGATACCTGACCATCACGACCTACTGTCAAAGAAGTGGCATTATCAGGAACTTGGATCTGAGGTAATAGAGGATAACCTTCACCTGAGGTTACGATAGTACCTTCTTCATTCTTGGTAAACTGACCATTTCTGGTGTAAGCAGTAGTACCATCTGGTAACTCAATTTCGAAGAAACCACGACCTTGAATCATTAAATCAAATGAGTTGTCAGTAGTTTCAACATCACCCTGAGAGAACTGTCTTTGAGTTGCAACTACCTTGGCACCTGAACCAATCATTAAACCTTCAGGTAAGTAGCTATCAGCTGATGATCTGCCACCTGGCTGATTGATCTTTTGGTATAAAAGATCTTCAAATACAGCTCTACCACGCTTAAAACCAACTGTTGAGGCGTTGGCAAGGTTATTTGATGTTACAGAGATATTGGTCTGCTGCGCATCAAGACCTGTTTTACTAATCCATAGTGCTGGGATCATGTTCTACTCCTTGCTAATCGTAGCTCAATAAAGTGTTCTGACGTTCATCCATCTGACTTGCTGACTCCATCATTTTCACCTGAGTCTCATATTGTCTTTGGATCCTGATCAGATTTGTCAATTCTTCGACAGGATTTACGTTTGATGATTCAAGCATACCGCTTCTAACCTGTACGCTCTGATCTTCAGTCATTGCTGTGCCGTCAATATTACGGAATAAACCGTCATAACCTTTTTCAATATTTTTATAGTCATCAGGATTTACAAGTTTGATACGACCAAACTCTTCAATTACATTTGAATCAGCGCCCTGTGGTCTACCTGAAATAGTACCGTCGTTGCTGATTTGAATATCAGATAACATTGCAGGTAATACGATAGGATCACCTGAGTCTGATAAAACCTGAAGACCATTGGTAGTTCTTAAATTGCCATTTACGTCAATTTCAAAACTACCGAATCTGGTGTAAGCTTCGTTACCTTCTTTGTCATTGACAGCAATAAAACCATCGCCATTTAAAGCAACATCTAATGGTCTATCAGTAGTTTCAATAGCACCACCATCCATGTTGTAGCCAGGTCTTTCTGTCATAGCAAAAGCTCTGGTTGGATAAGCATCGGCAAAAACAGACATTGCTCGTGAATTTTCGAAGTCTGCCTTAAAACCAGTGGTGCTTGCATTAGCCAAGTTATTGCTGCGCACAGCTAAGCTATGGAAATTCTCCTTAGCTCCTGACATTGCAATCCACAATAAATTATCCATTTAAAACCTCCGGAAAATGACTTTTCCTCTTACTGATGTTTTAAATGCAATCGCCGTGCCATATTCTATAAATATGCATTCTATAGCGCTTTAAAATTTGAAGTGATTAATACAAGATTAATAGAGGACTTAAATTGTCAGGAAAATGACTGTGAATTGTTTGCTAGTATTAGATTACTTGAATGAGAGTTATAAGGATCCTTGTTTTGAATCATCGTAAATGACGCAATCTTGAAGTTTGTTTACGCTAGTTGTTTGAATAGCTGTTTGTGTTTTGGTAATTGAGATAAGACATAAAGAGATCCTAAAAAGTACACGTTTTAAGATCTCTTCTAACTTTGAAATGAGGTTAGCTCTTATAGAGCAATCTGCTCTACCTTGTCTAAAGATACCTCGCCATAACCTAATAAGTTTAACTTGGTGTCTGAAGTAGTCTTGCCTAATACAACTGAACCTACAGTTGCATATGTCTTTACAGGTAAGTTTACGTTCTGACCATCCTGTGAAGCGGTAACGTTAATTGTGTATTTACCTGAATCATACTTAGCACCAGTTTCCTGATCCTGTACACCATCCCAGCTAAAGTCAATTTTGCCGTCTAAGGCAGCTCCTGCCTCGAAGGTTGAAACAACATTGCCGTTGCTGTCAGTAATGCTGATCTTAACATTTGAAGCACCATCACCAGCATCAATCTGAGCGGTAATAGGATTAGAGCCATCAAAGAAAGCAGTCTTTGTATCAACTAATACGCTTCTACCTACCAAGCTTGAAGCTGATAGAGCTGAACTTGATGAAATTGCATTAACTACGTTATCAACGTTGTTAGAAATTGTTGATAAGTTCTCAACAACTGATAACTGTGACATGGTAGTTACCATCTGGTTATTATCAACTGGAGAGCTAGGATCCTGGTTCTGTAGCTGAGTTGTTAATAACTTTAAGAAATCCGCCTGATCTAGAGAGGAGTTACTCTTTTTGGAGGTTGCCTCTGCAGCATCTGATGCAATACGGGAGGAAGTTTTACCTATTGTACTGTAATCAAAACTCATCGAATGTTCCCCCATTGAAACCTTAAGGTGGCAAGCTTTGCCACTTTTACTTTGTATGCTGTATATACATCAAGATATGTGCCAATAATTTACAAAACACTTTATACATTTTTAATTTTTTGATTTTTAAAGTATTTCTAATTATTTTAGGCCAATATTAATGGCTAATTAATCTAAATTCTCAGGATTAATCATCTTGATTAATTGCAATACGGCAAATATGAACCTTTCCAATTAATGGCATTGCCACCTTTATCATTACATAAGAAAGGTCATTGGCAATAACTTAACAGCTAAATGCTACTAGATCTGAGCTCTTTCAATAATACATTGATGAGTTTTAGTGTCTTTTGAGTAGTTAATACCTA